>JAWLHS010000093.1:0-8805 GCA_041690235.1 Bacteroidales bacterium | reverse complement strand
GAGGAACCTTCCGTGGTATGTGGCGGGCACAAGCATGGTGGCCACCACATTTGCCGCGGACACCCCCCTTGCCGTAACCGAGTTGGTGGCCGAGCGGGGGATCGCCGGAAACTGGCTGTGGTGGAATATGTTGTTCGGAGGGATGCTCACTGTATTTTTCTTTGCCAGGCTCTGGCGCAGGGCGGGAATTATGACGGATGCCGAGTTTGTGTCCATCCGCTACTCCGGCAGGGCAGCCAGGTTTTTAAGGGGCTTCAGGGCCGTCTACATCGGGGTGTTTATGAACGCCGTGGTAATGGCCTGGGTGAACCTTGCCATGGTGAAAATACTGAAGGTGATGTTTCCCGCTTTGACGGTTTTCGGGCTGAGCCAGGTGAGCATCCTGGGCTTGTCGCTCAGTTCGCATTTGCTGGCCGTGGGCATGCTGATGGCTTTTGTGGCTTTGTATTCGGCCCTGTCCGGGCTTTGGGGGGTTTCCATTACCGATACCTTCCAGTTCATTGTGGCCATGGGGGGCAGCATTATTTTGGCCATCATTGCCCTTAACCATGTCGGTGGCGTCAGTGGCCTGACCGAAAAGTTGTCGGATGTCGGATGGGTGTTTGATTTTTTCCCTGTCATTGGCGGGGAAGATCCGGGCCCGCATGCAGCGGGCTTGCTGAAAATGAGCGTGGTGGCCCTGGTGGCCTACCTCGGTGTGCAATGGTGGGCCAGCTGGTATCCGGGAGCGGAGCCCGGGGGTGGGGGCTATGTGGCCCAGCGGATGATGTCGGCCCGGGATGAAAAGCATTCCCTTCTGGCGACCCTGTGGTTTCAGGTGGCCCATTTTGCCGTCAGACCCTGGCCCTGGATTGTCGTGGCCCTGGTTGCCCTTGTCCTTTACCCCGAAGAATCCGACAAAGGAGCCACCTACGTAATGGTAATCCGCGACCTGCTGCCCTCAGGCCTCCTGGGATTGCTTCTGGCGGCTTTCTTCGCCGCCTATATGTCGACCATGGCATCACAGACCGTATGGGGAACCTCTTACATTGTCAATGATCTGTACAGGCCGTTTGTAAAACCCGGTGCCAGCGAAGCCTATTATGTGAAGGTATCCAGAATAACCACGGTACTCCTGATGGTCTTCTCCCTGCTGATCACCACCCAGTTTGACAGGATTAGCGATGCCTGGCGATTCATCCTTGCCTGCAGCGGGGGCATCGGTCTGGTGTTGTTGCTGCGTTGGTTCTGGTGGCGAATCAATGCATGGACCGAAATCGCCGCCATGCTGGCCCCCTACGTGGTGTATCCCATATTGGTTTTCCATTACAGGCTGGAATATGAACTGACCCTGATTATTATTGTGGCCTGGTCCACCCTGGTATGGCTCCTTGTCACCTTTGGGACCAAACCCACTGAAGAAAAAACCCTCAGGTCATTTTATGCGAGGGTGCATCCCGGCGGACCGGGTTGGCGCAGGATCGCGGCCGGCTTGCCTGAGGTGACCGGTGATAAGGGTTACAGGGCTTTGTTTGTCAGCTATGTATGCGGTTGCATCATGGTGCTTTTCAGTTTGTTCGGGACCGGGAAACTGATTTTTGGACAACACCTGCAGGCCGGTGCTTATTTTTTTATAGCCATTCTGGCGGCGGGGATCATCTATTACAATCTCTCCCGGACCGGGTGGGATAAGGTGGGCCGCTAAACATCGCTCTTTGCCGGCCTGGGGGTCGGCCGGAACCCATGGAACCTTTTTTGATGCGTGATCCATGATGGAGGTGGATGGTACTGAATAATTTGTATTTTTATGAGAAAATCTGAATTTAGATAACCAAGCCCATGTCCAGACTGCTTGCTTTGTGTATGCCTTTTTTCCTTGGTTTTGCACTATGGTTGGTTTGCTTTCCTGCGCTTGCCGGATTGCCCGTCAATGAGGGGATTTCGGAGTCTGCGCGTCTTCTCAGCGCATACGTTCAGTTTGCCTCGGAAACGGGGAACGAGAAAGAGGCGGCGGAGTTTCTGGCCGAAACCTGCCGGGAAAAGGGATTGTATGTCAGGGTATTTACCGATGAACGGGACAGCTACAACTTTGCATCTTCCCTTTACCCGCTGGAGTTGGGCAAGCCCAATGTGATATTCCTGAATCATGTGGATGTCGTTCCCGCGGGTGAAAAGGGGGCATGGTCCCACCCGCCCTATTCAGGAGCCATTTCCGACGGGTTTGTTTGGGGGCGTGGGGCCATTGATAACAAGGCCCAGGGGGTGATGCAACTGCTGAGCCTTTCAGCCTTTGTAGACATAGCGTGGGATCAGGAATTGCCATACAATTTTACTTTGCTGACTGTGTCCGGGGAGGAAACGGGGGGAGAAAAAGGAGCCGCACATATCGCAGCGCATTTCCTTCATGAATTGAACCCCGTTGTGGTTTTCGGAGAGGGTGGCACCGGAGTTACCGGTGTACTTGAGTCAGATCCCGACCAGCCCTTCTTTGGAATTTCCGTGGCACAGAAAAGGGGGGTATGGTTTTCTCTTGAAAGTGGTGCCCCGGAGTTCGGGCACGGCTCGGTTCCGCTGGTAACCTATCCGACGAAAGAACTCATTCTTGCATCATCGGCACTGGTCAATGCCAGGCAACCCACCGTGCTGACCCCACTGGTAAAGGATATGTTCCACCTGATGGGGAGCCACGAAAAAGGGCTGCGGGGACTGGTTCTCCGGAATATCGGCTTCTTCAGGCACTTCCTGGGGGGGTATATAAGACGCGACCCCATGATCAATGCCCTGCTTTCCAATACAATGACCCTTACCTGCCTGGGAGGGCACAATGGTTCCTACAACCAGGTGGCCCATAATGCCTGGGCCAGTTTCGACTCCAGGTTGTTGCCCGGGATTGACAGTGAGGATTTTATCAGGAAAGCAGAGCGGCGAATTGATGGATATGATGTGGGCTTAAAGATCATAAACAAGGCCCCCAAAGCCCCGGTTTCTGAAAAGGGGCCCTTCTATTATGCTCTTGAAGAGGCTGTTGTGCAGGTTTTTGGCGATGTTGTGGTGACGCCCATCCTGTTTCCGGCCCACAACGACAATGTGTTTTTCAGGGAAAGGGGCATTCCGGCCTACGGGCTGCTTCCGGCCATCATGGAGTTGGAACTGATCGAATCCATCCACAACGTGGATGAACGAATGCCCATTGAAGGCCTGGATTATGGAATCGCTGTTTACCAGGCCCTGATCCGGAATTTGATCGAACTGTAAATATTGGGTTCTTCAGACAAAGCTTTCTCCATATGCTCGTTTCCTTAGGTGCACGTATTCTCTCTCATTTAACCAGATTCCGTTTCAGGCGTTGGGAACAAAACGCACCCGAACTTCAGGACAAGGTGTTCCGCGACCTGATTGCCAAGGGCCGGAAGACGCAATTTGGCAGGGACCACGGTTTTGATGCAATTACATCCTACGAAAGCTTTAAAGAACAGGTGCCCGTCAGGGACTATGAAGCCCTGAGTCCTTATATCGACCGCATTATTAAGGGGGAAGAAAATGTGCTTTGGCCCGGGCGTCCCATGTATTTTGCCAAAACATCGGGAACCACTTCAGGGGCCAAGTACATACCCATTACCGGGGCCTCCATGCCCAACCACATCGACTCGGCCCGCCTGGCCCTGCTGATGTATGTTTTTAAAACGGGGAAAACCAGGTTTTTAAATGGCAGCTACATTTTCATCTCCGGCAGTCCGGAACTGGAAAAAACCGGCGGCATTCTGACGGGAAGGCTTTCGGGAATTGTTCATCACCATATTCCTTCCTACCTGAAAAATAAACGCCTGCCGCGGTTTGAAACAAACTGCATAGCGGACTGGGAAGAGAAGCTGGCACGTATTGTGGAGGAAACCTCCGAAAGGAATATGAGCCTGATCAGCGGCATCCCCCCATGGGTCGAGATGTATTTCGAAAAACTGCTGGAACATTCCGGCAAGCAGACCATTTCTGAACTGTTTCCGGGCTTTGAATTGCTGGTTCATGGGGGGGTGAACTTCCAGCCCTATCGCGAGAAACTGTTCGGCCTGATCGGAAGGGAAATCGATGCCATTGAAACCTATCCTGCCTCGGAAGGATTCATCGCCTTCCAGGATGCCTTTCCTTCCAGGGGGCTTTTGCTTATCCCGGATTCAGGGATCTTCTACGAATTCATTCCAGCGGAGGCCTTTCATCAGCCTGATCCGCCGCGCTACCGCCTCTCAGAGGTTGAAACCGGGGTCAATTACGTCATTGTTTTGAATACCAATGCCGGGCTGTGGGGGTACAACATTGGCGACACCGTTCGGTTTGAATCCGTCAACCCCTACCGCCTCAAGGTCTCCGGTCGTTTAAGCCAGTTTACATCTGCTTTCGGGGAACATGTGATCGGGGAGGAGGCCGAAGCATCCCTGCAGGAGGCCATCAGGGAAACCGGGGCCCTGGTGACGGAGTTTACCCTGGCTCCCCTGGTCGACAATCCCAACGGAAAGCCTTGCCATCAATGGTTTGTGGAGTTTAAAAGGGCGCCTGAGGACATGGATCGGTTTGCCGGCCTTCTGGATCGGGCCCTTCAGCGCCTGAACCCCTATTACCTGGAACTGGTCAGGGGAAACATTCTTGAACCGGCCATGGTCATCCCCGTGCCCAAAGACACCTTCAAAAACTACATGAAGTCTATGGGAAAACTTGGCGGACAAAATAAGGTACCCCATCTGTCGAACGACAGGGACATTGCCGGCTGGATCCTTGAAAACGCACTTTCCGGCTGACCGGCCCCGCCTTATTCGATGATCTCGCTTTCCGGGAGCCCGAATTCCTCCACCATTCTGATATCCATGGTCTCGAGTGCATCCAGGATGGGGTTATAGATTCCCGGGATTACGGGAATATACACCCCTTTTTCTGTGATTTCCCCTTTCAGGATCATTTCCACTCCGACGGCCGCAGGCAAGGCCACGGTTCGTGCCACGGCAGTATCTTTGGCCAGGGTCCCGAAATCAAGCATGGAAGACTTGATCACCTCCTTTTTTCCGTCCGGGTAAGCGGCCAGGAATACGTGCTGCATGGCGACCATGTCGCGTTCTTCCTGCCCGAGCTCCATCTTTTCAATCATCAGGTCCGAGACAATTTCAAAGGGTGTATCGTTGCGCCTTTGCATAAGCTCATCACTGAAAACACCAAGCCACTCCATGGCATCCATTGCGTAGGCGTCGACCGGGACTCCGAGAAATGCAGCGGCCTTCTCCCTGATGTTTCCGGACGATGCTTCGCCAATGAGCATGGCGACCATTTCCGCGTAGGTTTTTCCGGTGAAATCGTGGTTGTCGCTGGTGAGCAGATTCAGGGATTTCATGGCATCGAGGGTTACGCACCAGCCCGGGTGACGGAACGTGCCGCGCATCATCGTTTTGGTTTCGGGTATGCCGTACAATTCAATATAGGGCATGCTGTCCCGGTTTGGATAGATTTCCAGCTTTCCGACGCCGGGAAAATTGACCGACAATGGATGCTTGAACAGGTCCCCGGTCGGGATATAAACCTCTTTGCCGTGGCGCAGGTATCTTCCGTCGTTATTGCCAGCCATGACCACCCCTTTGGGGCTCCATGAGAACTTGTATTTAAACGGATTGTTTGCCGCTTCAGGAGCTGGAAGGGCCCCGCAAATGCTGTAAAATTCCTCTATCTTTCCGCCCTTGCCGTGCACATGGTCGATGATGCGCATGGCGCCCATGTGGTCAATCCCCGGATCGAGTCCGAGTTCATTCAGAATAATGATTCCGGCATCTTTGGCTTCCTGATCCAGGGCCTTCATTTCAGGCTTTACATAGGAGGTGGTCACCATGTTTTTTTTGTGTTCGATGCAGCGTTTGGCCACCATGACGTGGTGGACCCATGGCAGAAGACTGACTGTCAAATCGTGCTGCTGTATCATCTGATCCAGGGTGGCTCTGTCTTCGACAGTCCATGCCACGGACACGCCATGCTCATGCCCTTGTATCATGGCATCGGCCTTTGACTTGGTACGGCTGGCGACCGTTACCTGAATTCCTTTGTCAAGCAAATAAGTTACGATGGGCCTGACCACCATTCCTGCGCCGAGAATTAGTACTTTTTTCATTGGTTTTTGGTTATTGGGTGTTGGCTGTTGGGTGTTGGGTGTTGGTTGTTGGCTGTTGGGTATTGGGTATTGGCCAAAAGCCAAAAGCCAAAAGCCAACCCTTAAAGGTATTGTCGGATGTATTCGTAATCAGGGGTCAGCTTTCCTTTATGCAGGATCAGGGCCCTTTTAACGGGGGCGGGAAGCTGCAGTTTTTCCAGGCTTTGGCTGAAGTCGGCTTTTGCAATCGGTTTAACGAAACGTGCCAGTGCGTCCGAAAACGCCTTGGAGGAATCCCTGGGTAATTCGCTTGGCAGGATGTCCACGGCCATCACGAGCAGTCCCTGCCCTTTAAAGCCCATGGTGGGTTGGCGGGTTTGCGGGTTGTACACAAAAACCGGGTCCTCAATTTCTGTTCCCTTGTGTGTGCATTCTATGGATCCGTCCGGATCGCAGGTGACGTCCCCGATGACGGTGAGCTTTGGAGTGCCCCCGGCAAACAACTTTTCCAGGTAGTCTTTGGTGACGATCCTGGGGTAGCGTGTATCCCAGTACATACAGTTCATCAGCACGGACAAATGCGGGATGTATTGCTCAAAGTCATTTTCGTATTTGTCGGGATGCTGGTAGTAGTCCTGTAGATCGAAACCATCGGATTCGTTCCTGGGACGCGATAAATGGTTTTCCTTGAAAACCACTTTGTATATCAGATTGTCGGGCAGCCCGGGCTGATCTTTCAGCTCCAGAAGTTGTGCAGGTGTGATTTCCCTGAGGGGGAGCAAATGGGCAATCTCCTGGGCCCCCATGGATACATTGCCATAGCCTGTAAATCCAATTGTTAAAGGGTTCAGTCCGGCGGGAAGCCCTTTCTCCGCGATCAGGCGTCCCACCTCCGATATTTCTTGTTTGGCATCAGCCAGGGAGGCATACCGGCAGGATTGCTTAATCTGCAAAAAAGGATTGTCGTCATATCCAAGCTCACTGAGCCGCCGGCCCATACTCCACAGGGAGTTAATCATCCCGGCCAGTCCGGCGAATTTCCCGAAAAAGATCAGTCGCCTGCCCTGTTCATCCACGATGCGTTCATAGTCGATCAGGTTGCAAGCCTGTTCCATCATACGCCTGAGCATGGGCATATTGTAAGGCTGGCCCTTGATCACATGGCTGAAAAATACATAGGTTTTGGACTGTTCAAAGGCGGTCTCAGGAACTTCCTTCACCCCAAAGATGACCTTACAGTCGCTCAAATCTTCTGCAACCCGCGCCCCGGCCCGGAGGAATTCCTGATCAGTGAACACCCGCTTGTCGGAGGTCTGAACCGTTACGCGGATTTGCTCTACCGAGGTCAGTTTTTTAACCAGGGACGGGACAAGGGGTGATCGTCGCTCCGCTGCGTATTTGTCTTCGTGTCGTATTCCAATTGGTCCGCTCATATGCGAAAACTTGTTTTTCTGTCTTGTGTTTGCAGGATGCTTGACGGGGCAAACATAATAAAAAAAAATCGTCCGGCAGATACGGGCCGGACAATTTTGTTTGACCTGGGAATGTGGGCCGGGCCATTTTGTTTGGCCCGGGGGAAGGCCCGTTAATAATGGAAGTCCTGAAATTAATAATAAAACCAGATGGTCCTGTAGTCCCTGATATTCTCGCCCCGGGCAGCCAGCTCTTCAAGGTAGTCATAGATGGGCACGTCCACGTAATTGTATGGGGGCACGGGGTGAATGTTCTTCTCCCAGGGATGAAACTCATATACCCTGGCGCCGTTGGGCATGATCATGACCAGGCGGTGGTCCTGCCACGCCCTTAAATGGTTCTTCCCAAGTTTCGGGACATTGAATACGGGTTCATCGGTCCGGTCGAGCCCCGGCAACAGCCGGGCCTCCTCCTTGAGTTCCTGCAGGATTCTGGCGATGGGAACCATATATTGCTTGGTTTCCTCTTTGCCTTTCATGTTAAAGGTATAATAGGGATCGATGCCAATTGATTTCAAATCCAGGCGCAGTTTGACCGATTCAAAGCGCCTGGAGTTTTCCACCGTGAACACCTCCTGATTATAAACCATCATGCCCGCCTGCCGGATGCCTTTGATGGCATGCATGGCTTCGGGAGTGATCTCGTAGGGATGCTCGAAATGGGTAATGATACTCACCTGCCGCTTGCCATATTCCACGAAGGAGGCCAACAAATCGATCGTTTCCCTGGTGAACCGCTGGGGAAGCACGACCGGTGTGCGGGTGCCGATACGAATACGGTACACATGCTTTTTGGAGGCCACCTCCTCCAACAATGTCTTCAATGTTTCGTTTTTCATGACCATGGGGTCTCCCCCCGTAATCAGCACATCCCCCACGGCCGGGTTGTCGTCCATCCAACCCAGCGCACTTCGGATCTGCTCCTTCTTTGCCATGGCCTTCGGGTCCAGAACCTCATCGATCTCCCAGTTGCGCTGGCAGTAAACACAAATCTGGGCGCAGGTATTGAAAGGTTTTAAAATGGCTATCCCTGGATAGCGCCTCGTAACCAGGTCGACGGGAGAAGTGTCATGCTCCCCCATGAAATCGAATTGCAGTCCGCGATTTTCCCTGCTCTCCACCATCTGTCTGACGTAACCGGGTGGGGGAATCACCTGGGCCCGGACGGCGTGGTCGTAGCCGATATTCAGCTGATTGTCCATCAGGCTGAGGTAATAAGGGGTGATTCCGAAGGGTACC
>JAWLHS010000092.1:0-8810 GCA_041690235.1 Bacteroidales bacterium | reverse complement strand
ATTTACGTGCAGAGCCTTAGCGGCGGCAGCGTGAATTCGGTGACGGGGATGTTTAACTTCACCTGCCGGGAGGCCTACCTGATTGAGGACGGTAAGAAAACGCGCCCGATTAAAGGGGCCACCCTGATCGGATCCTGCCTGGAGGTAATCTCCAACATCGATGCCGTGGGCGACGACCTGGCATTCGGACCCGGAATCTGTGGAAAAGGGCAGATGGCTGAGGTTACCGCCGGACAACCTACCGTGCGAATAAGAGGTATCAACGTGGGCGGAAGCCGCGGCTAATGTGGAACAGTAAAAAAGACAACAATGAACTATATAGATCTTACAGAAAAATTGGTTAACAGAAGCTTGCGCCTGGGTGCCGATGCGGCCGAGGTGTTTCTTCAAACCAGCAGGAACCTTTCGATCAGGGTGCGCAATTCTGACATCGAAACGGTACAGGAAGCGGCCTCAAGGGGTGTTGGTTTCCGGGTCTTCGTGGATGGCAAAATGGGTTTCAGCCATTGCAATGATTTCGACGATAAGGCGCTGGACGATACCATCAGCCGGGCGATTGCCTTTGCCAAGCTGACCAGTCCGGACGAGAACAATGTGCTCCCGGCAAACCGGCCGCACAACGACATTGAGGGGATGTACGACCCCGGCATTGTGGAGGTGCCGATGGACTCCAAGATCAATATGGCCCTGGAGGTGGAATCCCTGGCCATGCGGGATCCCCGCATTACCCACAGCTCGGGTGCCTCCTTCGGCGAAGGGGAGTCGGAGGTGTTTATCGGCAACTCGAACGGGGTGCTGAAAAGCCGCAAGCAGTCGGCCTGCTCCGTTGGCGTGAGTGTGGTGGCAGAAAAAGGGGAAGAGCGGAATACGGGAGGGGAGTACAGCTCCCGTAGGTTCTTTAAAGACTTGGAGGACCTGGAGGTGATTGCCTCAAAGGCCGCAGAAAAGGCCTGGGAAATGCTCGACCCGCGAATGATTGGTACCCAGCGTGCCGCAGTGATCTTTGACCCTGCGGTGGGACGCTCCCTCCTGGGAGGCATCATTGCCGCCATCAATGGCGAACGGGTGCTGCAAGGGGCCAGTTTCCTGCGCAACAGCCTGGATCAGCGGTTTGCCTCTGATCTGCTGACCATTATCGACGATGGCACCCGCCCGGGGGGAATGAGCAGTACGCCATTCGACGGGGAAGGGGTTCCGACCGCTCGTACGGTGCTGGTGGAGAATGGCATCCTCCGTAGCTTTATTTATAATACCCAGGTGGCCAAAAGGGCCGGTGTTGAAAGTACCGGCCATGCCTCACGCGGTGGGTTTACGGGCCTGCCGGGCATCGGCACCCACAACCTTTGGGTAGAAGCCGGCAATTACAGCCCGGAAGAGATCATCGCCAATACCAGGCGGGGATTGCTTCTTAAAGGGGTAACCGGCTATGGCATTAACCCGGTGAACGGCAACTTCAGCGGTGGCGCCACGGGCTTTTGGATCGAAAACGGGAAAATTGTCCACCCGGTGAAAGGCCTGACCATCGCAGGCAGCGCCGACGCCATCCTCAATGGCATCGATATGGTAGGCAATGATTTGGATATGACCCTCTCATTTACCTCCCCGACCATTCGGATCAGGGAAATGCAGATTGGCGGCGCTTAAAAACCAGCGGCGCCTTATTATATAAATTTGGAAACTATCACCGCGGCAGGGTTTTGACCTTGCCGCGGTTTTTTTTGCGGCTGGGCGAGGTCCCGGGCTGCACGAGGTCTCTGTGTGGGCTCGGTCCCTGGCCACCCGAGGTACCAGGCTGCCCGAAGCCCTGTCCCGGTGAGCGCATATATTTTCGAAGAAAATTTGAGGCGCGCTCACCGGGATAGGGTGAGTGGCAGCCGAAGGGTGGGCGTGCTCACCGGGACAGGGCGAGTGGCAGCCGAAAGGAGGCACTTGTTGGGATAAAGGCGAGGGGCAGCCGAAGGGTGGGCGTAAATTAATTGGGGGTGCTGCTGTTTCTGGCGATCACCCCGTATTTCCTCAGGGTGTCGGTCAGCATCGCAGGCCGTATGGGCTTGGCCAGGTAATCGTCACAGCCAGCCTCCCGTGCCCGGCGCTCATCATGAGTCATGGCATAGGCAGTGGTGGCCACCACGGGAAGGTTCTTGCGAAGCCCTTTGATGATCCGGGTGGCGTCAAATCCATTCATTACCGGCATCTTCAGGTCCATTAACACCAGGCTGATGTCCGGGTGCAGCTGAACCATATCCACCGCCTCCTGCCCATTCACGGCAAAGATCAGTTTGCATGCGGCCTGCTCCAGGGCAAAGGCGTAATACTGTGCGTTGTTGTCATCATCTTCCGCAATCAGCACCAGGGGACTGTTCTGAACACCTGGGCCTTTAATGCCGGCCTTTTCTTCCGCCTCCGCTTCCTCAACCTCTACCGGGCCAGGCAAATCGAAAGAAATGGTGGTGCCCCGGCCCTTTTCCGTATCAACATGGATGCGTCCTTCCAGCTTGTCGATGATCCCCTTGACAATGGGAAGGCCCAGTCCGCTTCCTTCATAGTGGCTCGTCGGACCCACTTCTTCCTGCCAGTATGGCTCATACAAATGGTGAATGGACTTTTTTGAAATACCGATCCCCGTGTCTTTTACAAAAAACCCGGGCCGTTGGTCATCGGCAATGGAAACCCCGAATTCAATGCTTCCCTTGTGGGTAAACTTCAGGGCATTATCCAACAGCAACACCATGGCTTTTTTGATCAATTCAGGGTCCGACGTATGGATGATTTTCCCGGCTGCGCCGGATTGGATGCTTAAAGCCAGGTCTTTGGCTATGCATTTTGTCTGAAATTCCTGGTAAAGTTCGTTCAGCAGTATCGTTACATCGTAGGGCATGGGGTGGGCATCCAGGTTGCCCGAAGCGATCAGCGACATGTCCATATAATTGTTAACGGTGCTGAGCAAGCGGTCGCTGCTGTCTTGGATCATTCCAAGAAACTCTTTTTTGCTGTCTTCTGAAATGCCTGGCCGCGCCATGACTTGTCCGAAACCCAGAATGCAGTTCAAAGGGGTACGCAATTCGTGGGAGATGTTGTTCATGAAGGCCGTTTTGAGGCGGTCGCTGGCTTCTGCGGCCACCATTTTTTCTTTCAGGAAACCGACTTGTTGTTGCCGCCATCCCAGAAAGACGCCGAAACCGGTAAGCCCGATCAGTAGCAGCATCAAAACGATGGAGTTTTGCAGATGCTGTCCCAGTGGTTCGTAAACTTCTGCCCGGTCCATGCGTGCCACCAAATACCAGGGCGAATCAGGAACGGGATGCAGGCTGGCATAAACGGGAACACCCCGGTAATCTATTCCCTCCACGATGCCTGTAACTCCATTGACCGCCAGGGCGGCGGGTAGCTCATCGGCTGAGTCCACGTTCAGGCGCAGGTTCAGGGCCGTGTTTTCACCAAAACGCAGGGTGTTCAAATAAACGACCTCATCCCCTTCTTGCCGGACAATCAAGGTTTCGCCGGTTTCACCGGATCCCGGCCACAGGGATATCATGGGGAACAGGTATAACTCCGGGTCGATGCGAAGCACCAGGGCGGCAATCACAGAATCCGACGCCGGGGCGTCAAAAACGGGCACCACCATCGACATAAAAAGCCTCCGGTCATATTCGTTTCGGTAAAGGTCATGAAAACCGATTACGCCGGAGGCTGCCAGGTGCGAGACCTCATCCAGGATGGCAGCAGATACGGGGGTTTTTCCTTCCGGAAAGGAAAGCACCTCTTTCCCATCGAGGGTGAAAATGCTGAACAAATCATAGTTCTGGGAAGCGTGTATAAGCTTCAATGTTTCTTTCAGGGCCCTGTCGGTTTCAATGTTCCCGGGATCCTGGATTTTCGATTGTACCAGTTGCGAAATGCCCGGGTTGCGATAGAAGAAGGCCGCGTCATCATGGCGCTCTTTACGCCAATTCGCCAGCTCTTTGGCCTTGAAGGTGCCAATGGCCTGGAGCATGACCTCGGTTTCGGACCGAAACTGCCGGGCATAGCTGCGGTGGTTGTGATGGCCTACCAATACGATGCCGGATGCCAACAGCAGGAATAAGAGGATGAGGGAGACAATGGGGCGCCGGTGTTTTGAGAGTACGCGAAAGGGATACACCCAGAAAACATGGGCAAAATAGGCCAGCAGGCTTCCGCCAAGGAAGAAAAATCCGATGGAGGTCGGCAGGGCGGGGGGAATGGTTAATGAGCCGTAAAAGGCGGGGGACCCCATGAGGTAAGCAAGAACAAGGGCCGATCCGCTTAAGAATACCAGCAGGGAAGGCCCAAGTCCGAGGGCAAAACTCCATTTGTGCCGCTTGCCCCTTGGCCTGAAAAACAACAAGGACAAGCCGGAGAAGACAAACAATGCCGCGGTGATGGATGACATATGACCCACTGGAATATGCTGGATCGGGACATTTAACGAAAGGCCCAGGGATTCGACGGGGTGGTATTGGCCGCGGATTGAAAAAAGAAACAATACAAAAGCGACGAAGGTTTCCAGTGCGGCCAAACTCCTGAAGCCCCACCTGCTTTTGAAGCGGATCCAGCTTGTTCCCTCAATAGCCACCAGGGCCCCGAACAACAAAAACAACAGGGCCGTACTTGGCGCCATGGGGATGTATGTCAGGCCAAATGTGCTCAGGGACGGGACGTTAAAGACCCATCCGACGAGCCCAAAAAGCCCCAGGAGGGCCGACAATATGCCGCCCGACTGTGTGGTGCGAAACCGGTTCAGGTTTTCTGAACTACTCACGTCTTGCATAACCTTACCAACTTGGTACAATGGGTTGAATCGAAAAACTAGGTAAATCCTTTAGAAAGGTAATCATTTTATACGTACTTTTTCGTATTAAGATTTAATTTTTTTGAGAAGGGATGCCTTCTTCTTCCTTTGAAATGGAAACTCTTGGGATGAGCAGCCCCGCTGTTGTTTGTTCTGTCTGAAGTACGTGGAAACCGATGGTTTCAGAACATGCCTGAAATAAATTCTTCTTGTGGGATGTTTTTGAAGTAATCGTCCAGGTTATACCCTTTCAGGCGCTCCCTGATGGCGTCGGGATCGTGTCTTGTGCCAATCAGGGCTTTTTCGATCACGCCAATATCGTAACGATGAAAGAAGTCCCCGAATATCCTGATGTCGGTAATCACCCCATGCTCTGCATTCAGGTGGAATTCCAAATAGCCCCCCTTGCTGCGGATTCCTTTTTCAAAATTGTAGCGGGGAGAATAACCGAAATTCCATTCCCACTGGCTGTACTTTTCATCCCTCAGCTTTTCAATGGCGCGTATATCTTCCTGGGTATACTCGTAAAACCGTGTTTCGCCATGGTTCTCCACGATGTGTTCCATGACTTTGTTGCTGAATTCTTCGACACCCATCGGGTGTTTCAGGTGATCGCTGATGTTGGTTACCCTTGACCGGATGGACTTTACTGCCTTGTCGGTAAATTTCAGGGGGTTCGCCTTCAGGGCCAGCGAGAGATCCGTCATCACGGCGGAGAACAGCAAGGTGCCGTGATGCAGGGTGCGCTGCTTATGTACATGCTCGGCATTGCCTGAAAACTTCATCCCTTTGATGGTCAGGTCGTTTCTGCCCTCGAATTTGGCCTCAACATCCAGTTTCTGAAGCACCTCCAGGATGGGCTTGGTGAATTTGCGAAAATCGACCAGGTTGCCGTCCTCCCCCGACATGATAAAGGTGAAGTTCAGGTTGCCCAGATCGTGAAACACGGCTCCACCTCCCGACAGGCGGCGCACCACCTTGATGTTGTTTTGCCGCACCCACTCCAGGTTGATCTCGGCCAGGGTGTTCTGATGTTTGCCCACAATGATGGAGGGCCCGTTACGCCACAGCATGAAACAATCGTCGGAGAAGTTCTTTAAAACATACTCCTCGGCGGCCAGGTTGAAATAGGGATCGGTATGTGGATCCTGTATACAAATCATCTTATTTCCTCATTAAAACAGGGCCCGGCGGGATGGCCGGAACCCGTGGATTTATTGTCGGCCAGCTTCCGGTACGGGACCAGTCTGCCGGTTATGTCGCTGATTAAACTCCCGGTTATGTCGCTTATTAAATATAAAGATAAGAACATTTTATCTGTCTTGTTCAGGTGTTCAGAATTTTTTGTATCTTTATACCCTTGTTTTCATGGTTGCAGAGGGAAAACCAATTGGGCGACAAACCCGGGTTTTCCCTTTCTTTTTTTGGTTTCGGGAACGCCCCCTTGTCCCATGAGGCTGCTGCACTTTATTTCCTGCCTTTTTTTCACTTACTTTGTTTGATGTTTCCTGTTACCCATTGATATGTCAGCGAAAGTAAAAACCGAATTTTTCTGCTCTGGTTGCGGGGCCCGTTCTTCGCGCTGGATTGGTCATTGCCCCTCCTGCGGGGAGTGGAATACCTACGTGGAAGAGATCATTAAAAAGGATGACGGACGAAAGGGCCGGTCGTTTCGAACGGCTTCCTCAGAAGGAATTTCTGCTGCCCCCCGCCTGATTACCGAAGTAACAGGCGAAAAGGAACAGCGCCGCCCTTCGGGAAGCAGGGAACTGGACCGGGTGCTTGGCGGGGGACTGGTTGCGGGGGCATTGATGCTCATCGGCGGGGAGCCCGGCATTGGCAAATCCACCCTGATGCTGCAGGTGGCCTTGCAGATCAAGGACGTAAAGGTGCTGTACATTTC
Organism: Bacteroidales bacterium; assembly: GCA_041690235.1. Lineage (GTDB taxonomy): Bacteria > Bacteroidota > Bacteroidia > Bacteroidales > UBA7960 > SLSG01. Next base: position 2,097 of record JAWLHS010000092.1, on the reverse strand, counting down.
GGGGGAGGAGAGTGAGGGCCAATTGCGGATGCGGGCCACCAGGCTCGGGATGGAACGGCCCCAGTGTTTTATTCTTACCGAAACGGATACGGAACGCATATTCAAGCATATCGACGGACTGCAACCCCAAATGGTGGTTGTCGACTCCATACAGACCCTGACAACGCCCAACATCGACTCCTCGGCCGGCAGTATTTCCCAAATCCGTGAGTGTGCGGCCGAATTTCAGCGCTATTCCAAGGAAACCGGAACCCCCGTGTTTTTAATCGGACACATTACCAAGGAGGGCTCCCTGGCCGGTCCGAAGATCCTGGAGCATATGGTTGATACGGTTCTTCAGTTCGAAGGCGACCACAACCATGTTTACCGGATTTTGAGGGCCACCAAGAACCGTTTTGGCAGCACCAGCGAACTGGGCATTTTCGAGATGCGCAACAGCGGCCTCAGGGAAGTGGCCAACCCTTCGGAGATCCTCCTCTCGCAGCGCGACGAGCCCACCAGTGGGGTCACCATTTCTTCCACCATCGAAGGACAACGTCCCATGCTGATCGAATCCCAGGCCCTGGTCAGCTCGGCTGCCTACGGCACACCCCAGCGGTCATCAAACGGTTTCGACCTCAGGCGGCTCAATATGCTTTTGGCCGTGCTTGAGAAGCGTTGCGGATTCCGCATTGCCACCAAAGATGTTTTTTTAAACATTACGGGGGGCATCAAGGTCGATGACCCGGCCATCGACCTGGGCGTGATTTGTGCGGTGTTGTCGTCGAACGAAGACATCCCCGTGGGCGATAAAACCTGCTTTGCGGCGGAAGTCGGATTAACCGGGGAGATCAGGCCGGTGATACGCATTGAACAACGGATATCGGAGGCCGAAAAACTGGGCTTCGAAGAGATCTTCGTATCGAAATACAACCTGAAGGGCCTCGAGAAGAAATTCACCAACATCAGGATCGTTCCCATGACGCGGATTGACCAGGTGTTCAGGGCGCTTTTCAGCTAGTGGTGACCAACAGATTCTCTTATTTTCCCGAAGAATATATTTCCCTGAAGGCATCCCTGACCATGGGGTATCGAAACTGAAACCCGGCGCGTTGAAGTTTGCCTGGCAGTGCAGTGACGCCTTTGGTAACCAGTGAAGCAGCCTCCCCCAACAACCATTTTACCGCAAAGGCGGGTACCGGAAAAATGGCCGGCCGGTGAAGGGCCCTGGCCAGTGCTTTTGAAAAGTCCTTGTTGCTGACCGGGTGCGGACTGGATATGTTCACCGGTCCGTGCAGGGTCTTTTTGCCAATGGCGTGGTCGACCGCACGGGCCAGGTCTTCGATGTGTATCCATGAAAGCATTTGCCTTCCGTTGCCGATCCAGCCTCCCATCCCCATTTTAAAGGGCAGGGCCATCGTTGGCAGGGCGCCCCCATTCCTGCCCAGGACCACCCCCAAACGAAAATTCAATACCCGGGCAAAGGCATTGGCTTTCAGTGCCTCCAGCTCCCAGTCCCGGCACACCTCCGCCAGGAACCCATGCGATATGCGGGTGTCGTCCTCGGTAAACACCCCGTCGTCAGGGTAAATATTGACCCCTGACGCACAGATAAACATCCCGGGTGGTTTCTCCATTTGGCTCATTGCCTCTACCACGTGGCGGGTGGTCAGGATGCGGCTGTCGTAAATGAGGGCCTTGTTTTTTGGGGTCCACCGCTTGTTGATGGGGGCACCTGCCAGGTGGATGACCACCTGGCTGCCTTCCAGCAGGATGGCCAGGTCAGCCGGGTCGCCCTGAAGCAGGTATCGCGGAATGGCCTTCACCAAATGGCCGCGTTCCTGCAACCATTGGGTCAGGTAATTGCCGATAAATCCGGTTTCCCCGCTGATGGCAACTTGTTTTTGCATGATTTTTGTGCCTTATTTTCCCGTTTTGTGGCCGGATGGCAGCAGAACCATCCGACAATGTAATCAATTTGCAGACGAAATGTTCAGTCAAACGAGTCAAAAACCCTCAATTGTTTTTAACTTTGCGGGTTAAACCAACCCAAGCCTTTTTTCTTCCTTCCAAACAGATAACATTTTCTCCATGAATAAATTCGTGTTTTTCCGCTTC
>JAWLHS010000091.1:0-8939 GCA_041690235.1 Bacteroidales bacterium | reverse complement strand
CCTGGCATGGCCATGCAGGGATTTCAGCAGCGGGCCCTTCATGCCCACGGCCTGCTGATCGGTCCCGAGCGATTGGAAGAGCTGATCAACAGTTCAGGAACCCTGCTTCCGGATGAGGAGGTTGAGTTGTCGTTCGAGACTTCCGGCAAAATTGTCAGCATCAATTTCCGGGAGGGGACCCAGGTAAGGAAGGGCGAGCTGTTGGCCAAGGTCAATGACCGGCCCCTTCAGGCACAGCTATTGCGATTGCAGGCACAGAAACGCCTGGCAGAGGACAGGGAATTCAGGCAGCGGACCTTGTTGTCGCGCGATGCCATCAGCCAGGAAAGCTACGACCAGGTCGTAACTGAATTAGAGACACTGGATGCAGACATTCAGCTCGTGCAGGCCCGCATCGCCGAAACGGAACTCCGGGCCCCATTTGACGGAATCATCGGATTACGCTACCTCAGCGAAGGGGGCTATGCAAACCCCAGTGCCCGTATTGCACGCCTCATCAAGATCAGTCCGCTGAAAATAGAGTTCTTTATTCCGGAAAGGTATTCCGGCGAGGTGGCTCCCGGGTTTCCCATTGAATTTACCGTCGATGGCCAGTCCGACGTCTTCCATGCAGAAGTCTATGCCGTGGAGCCAAAGGTCGATGTGCGCACCCGCACCATCGTGGCCAGGGCCCTCTACCCGAACAGGGATGAAGAGTTGAAACCGGGACGTTTTGCCGCCATTACCCTGCAGCTTTCAGAAACGCCTGATGCCATTGCCATCCCCACCCAGGCGCTGATTCCGGAGATGGATGGCGACAGGGTTTTTGTTTATCGCAGCGGAAAGGCCGAGTCGGTCATGGTCCGAACGGGCCTGCGCACCCAATCCCAGATCCAGATCACCGAGGGACTGGCATTCGGGGATACATTGCTAACCACGGGGGTGATGCAGCTCAGGCACGGCATGGATGTAATCCTCGATACCCTGGCCCAAAGAGTCATTGATTAATGAATTATATAGGATGAGCTTATCGTCAATTAGCATAAAGCGCCCGGTTCTGGCTTCGGTATTTACCATCATTATTTTGCTGTTTGGTTTTATCGGGATGACCTACCTTGGTGTCAGGGAGTTCCCCAGTGTGGATCCCCCCATTATCTCCGTCAGAACCTCTTACCCGGGTGCCAACTCTGATGTGATTGAAACCCAGATCACGGAGCCCCTGGAGCAAAGCATCAACGGCATTCCCGGGATTCGTACCCTGACCAGCGTGAGTCGCCAGGGCAGCAGCAATATTTCGGTTGAGTTTGAGCTCAGCGTGGATATGGAAACCGCTGCCAATGATGTCCGCGACAAAGTAAGCCAGGCACAGCGGATGCTGCCCAGGGATGTTGATCCACCCATTGTTTCAAAAGCGGATGCCGATGCCAGCCCGATTATGTTCGTGGCCCTGACCAGCAGCCAGCGTTCACTGCTTGAACTCTCGGAAATTGCCGAGCTGACCCTCAGGGAGCGATTGCAGACCATCCCGGGTGTCAGCGGCATTCATATCTGGGGACAAAAGCGCTATGCCATGCGCCTCTGGCTGGATCCATACAAACTGGCTGGTTACGGACTGACGCCATTGGATGTAAGAAATGCCATTGGCCGGGAAAATGTGGAGCTCCCCTCCGGAAGGATTGAAGGAACGGCTACGGAACTAACCATCCGGACCCTCGGCCTGATGACCACGCCGGAGGAGTTTAATAACCTGATCATAAAAGAAGAGGGCGGCCAGGTTGTGCGCTTTATGGATGTAGGAAGGGCGGAGCTGGGCCCGGAGGACGAACGTGGAATCGTCAGGCGAAACGGCATTCCCATGGTTGGGAACGCCATTGTGCCCCAGCCCGGATCAAACCATATTGAAATTGTGGACGAGGTGTATAACCGCCTGGAGTATATCAAAAGGGACCTGCCGGATGATGTGACGGTCGACATTGGTTTCGACAATACGGATTATATTCGTTCCTCGATCAGGGAGGTTAGAAACACCATATTTATCGCTTTTATCCTGGTGGTGATCATCATCTTCCTTTTTTTGCGCGACTGGCGGACCACCCTGATTCCCATCCTGGTAATTCCGGTGTCTTTAATCGGCTCCTTCTTTATCATGTATGCCGCTGGTTTTTCCATCAATGTGCTGACCCTTCTGGCGGTGGTGCTTGCCATCGGACTGGTGGTGGACGATGCCATTGTGATGATGGAGAACATCTATGTGAAGATAGAGCAGGGCATGACACCGATGGAGGCGGGTCTGGCCGGAGCCAAGGAGATCTTTTTTGCCATCATTGCCACCACCATCACCCTGGTCGCCGTTTTTTTCCCCATTGTATTTCTGGAGGGGATGACCGGACGACTGTTCAGGGAGTTCAGCATTGTCATCGCGGGGGCCGTGGCCATCTCGTCCTTTGTAGCCCTCACATTCACCCCGATGGTGTCGACCAAGATCCTGAAGCAACGCACCCGGCGGGGTTGGTTTTTCCATCGTACCGAAGGCTTTTTCCAACGCATGAACCTGGCCTATAAAAACTCTTTGGAGGGCTTCCTGGACAGGAGATGGCTGGCGATTGTCATTCTGGTTGCGGCCAGCGGCCTGGTTGTTCTGACGTATGTGAATATTCCCGCCGAGATGGCCCCGCTGGAGGACCGCTCCCAGATCTCCATCAACGCCACGGGGCCTGAAGGGGTTACTTACGAATATATGCGGGATTACCTGGACGATATTGCTGAGATGGTCGAAGAAACCGTTCCGGAGCGACAGGGCATGGTGGCCATGATCTTTGGTGCAAGAAACTTTGTACGTATCGAGCTTGTCAAGCCCGATCAGCGGGAGGCTTCCCAGCAGGAAATTGCCAACCGCCTGACGGCTTCCCTGCGCCCGATGACCGCCGCCAGAGCATTTGTGCAGCAGCAGTCCACATTCGGTGGGAGGCGCTCCGGAATGCCTGTGCAATATGTTTTGCAGGCCCAGGGCATTGATAAATTGCGGGAGGTGCTTCCTGAATTCATGGAGCGGGTCAATGAGAGTGAGATTCTTGAAATGTCTGATGTAAACCTGAAATTCACCAAGCCCGAACTCCAGATCCAGATCAACCGTGAAAAGGCCAATATGCTCGGGGTGTCTGCCCAGAATGTCGGGCAAACCCTTCAGCTGGCCCTTAGCGGCCAGCGCTTTGGCTATTTTTTCATGCATGGCAAGCAATACCAGATCCTTGGTGAGATGGAGCGTGAGAACCGCAACAAGCCCCTTGATCTGAAATCCCTTTACGTGCGCAACAACAGGGGAGACATGGTTCAACTCGACAACCTGGTGAGTCTCCGCGAACAAACGGCACCGCCCCAGCTTTACCGCTATAACCGCTTTGTGGCGGCCACGGTTTCTTCCGGGCTGGCCCCCGGTTATACCATCAGCGCAGGCATTGAGGAAATGAACCGGATTGCAGACGAAGTGCTGGACGACACTTTCCGCACGGCGCTGGCGGGTGACTCCAAGGATTTTCAGGAAAGCTCGTCCAGTTTGATGTTTGCTTTTTTGCTGGCGCTTGTGCTGATCTTTCTGGTTTTGTCGGCCCAGTTCGAAAGCTTTAAAGATCCGTTCATTGTGATGATGACGGTTCCCCTTGCCATTACGGGCGCCCTGGTATTCATGTGGTACTTTGACGTTACGATGAATATATTCAGCCAGATCGGGATCATCATGCTCATCGGCCTGGTCTCCAAGAACGGGATTCTCATGGTCGAGTTCGCCAATCAGCGGAAACTGGCCGGTATGCGCAAATGGGAGGCCATTCAGTTTGCTGCCGCTGCAAGGTTCAGGCCCATTCTGATGACCAGTTTGTCGACCATCCTGGGCGTGCTGCCCCTGACCCTCGGTTTTGGTGAAGGTGCGCAAAGCCGGATTGCCATGGGTGTTGCCGTGATCGGCGGACTGATTCTCTCGACTTTTTTGACATTGTATGTGGTGCCGGCCGTTTACACCTATATATCGAGTGACACCAAATCATTATCCGACGATGAAGTTTAAGATCTTAATTCTGACGTTTTTCTCCCTGTTTCTTCTCAATGACATCAGCGCCCAACGTGTGCTGAGCCTGCAGGAGTGCCTTGAGATCGGCCTGGAGAGAAACTTTTCCATTTTACTGGCCAGGAACAATGAGGCCATCGCTTTAAACAACCACAGCCTTGGCAATGCGGGTTATTTACCCACCCTGGATTTGCGCGGACAACAATCCGGATCCATCAACAATACGGAACAAAACCTGGCAGCCGGGGGGCAGAATCAATTGAGGGGAATTCATAACACCAGCAGCAGTGCAAGCCTTGCCCTGGGCTGGAATTTGTTTGACGGTTTCAGGGTGCAGACCACCCACGACCGACTGGAGGCGCTAAGGGAAATGGGGGAGCTGAACACCCTGATGGCCATAGAGAATCTCGTTTCCCGCATCGCCGCTGAGTACTACAATTATATCCAGCAAAACCGCCTGCTGGCAAACCTCAGGTATGCCGTGGATCTTTCAAGGGAGCGTACACGAATTGATGAGGAGCGATACCTGATCGGTTCCGGGTCTAAATTGCAGCTGCTTCAATCGCAGGTGTTTTTGAACGCAGACAGTTCCAGGCTCGGACGGCAGTATGAGGTGGTCAGGGCGTCCAGGGTCAGGTTGAACGAGCTGATGGCCATGGAAGATTTGAGCACCCACATCCTCCCGGGGGATTCCTCCATTACCCTGAGCCCGATTTTACTGTTTGAATCACTGGAGAGCGGGACGCGAAGGAAAAACACCGCCCTGCGCATGGCCGAAAAGAACCAGGTCATATCGGAATACGACGAGAAGATCATTGCCTCACGCTATTATCCCTATGTCAGTGTTTCTTCGGGCTACGGGTTGAACTATAATACCTTCCAAAGCGGCTCGCTTCAGAACCAGCGAACCATGGGCATGAATTACGGGCTGACGGTGGGCCTGAATATCTTTGACGGGTTCAACCAAAGACGAAGGATGAGCAATGCCAGTATAGAGGTTGACAATCGCCGGCTGATGTACGAAGATGTTGAGAATGGCATTATGGCCGACCTGATCACGATTTATAACACCTATATTAACAACCTCAGGTTGCTGGAACTGGAATTGCAGAACCTGGAAGTGGCCAATGAAACCCTCGACATAGCATTGGAGCGATACAGGCTGGGGGCTTTGGCCGGACTGGAGCTTCGCGAAGCACAAAAAAGCCTGTTGGATGCCGAAGAACGCCTGTTGTCCATACAGTACCAGGTGAAGGTGGCAGAAGTGTCGCTGATGCAGATCAGTGGCCGGGTGCTGGAGTATCTGTAGTCTTTTGGTTCCTCAGAGGTGTTTTTTTACAGTGGAAAGAAACGCCTTTAGGGAAACCGGTTTGGCCAGGTAGTCATCACATCCCGCATTCAATGCCTTTTCCCTGTCGCCCGGCAGGGCATAAGCCGTGAGGGCAATCACGGGAAGGTCCGGCTTGCTGGCCTTGATCTGGCGGGTGGCCTCATATCCGCCCATTACGGGCATTTTTATGTCCATCAGAACCAAATCAATCTCCGGATGCTCATTGACCAGCTCCACCGCCTGTTTCCCATCCCAGGCGTGGATGATCTCCATACTGGTCGATGAGAGGATGACCCTCAGGAGCTCAAAATTGTTTTCTTCGTCTTCGGCCACCAGGACGGTTTTTCCCTCACCGGATTGTAGTTTGCCTTTTCTTTTTTTCCTCTCGGCAAGTGTTTTAACCGGTTTCCACGGGATGGTGAAAAAGACGACGGTGCCGGCGCCGGGATCCGACTCCAGCCAGATATGCCCGCCAAGCAACTCCACAAAAGCCTTGGAAATGGGAAGGCCCAGTCCCATTCCGCTCATAATGGGCCTTTGGCCGGATTCAACCTGCCGGAAGCGAATAAATACCTCCTCCCGGAATTCAGGTTGGATTCCTTCTCCCGTATCTGCCACATAAAACCGCATAAACCCTTCCCTTAGCGAACAACCGAACTCGACATGTCCCTGGTGGGTGAATTTAATGGCATTGCCAACCAGGTGAGTCAGTACCTGTTTGAGCTTGGCCTCGTCCGTCACAGCGAGGGCTTCATTTTCCGTCAGTCCCGAGTGAAACCTGAATTTAATCGATTTTGCGGCGGCCCTGGGCTGGAGGTCTTCGTATACATCGAGGATCAGCTTGTTGATGTCGCACGGGTTATTGAATGGATCAACTTGCCCGGCTTCGATTTTGCTGATGTTGACAATATCGTCTATGATGGCCAGCAGCTGATCGCTGCTGCCACGTATGATGTTGGTAAACTGGCGGATCTGCTCTTTTTTTAGCCCTTCTTCGTTCAAAAACTCAGAAAAACCTACAATCGCGTTTAAGGGGGTGCGAATCTCGTGCGATAGATTGTTCAGGAAGGCGGTTTTCAGGCGGTCGCTTTCTTCGGCCTTTTCCTTGGCTTTCTGCAGGGCCTCTTCCCATTGTTTTCGCTGGGTAATGTCGCGCGCAATGCCCTCAATGGCGACCAGCCTGCCTTTGCCATCGTAGATGGGCACGTTTTTTTGTTCCATCCAGACGATCTCTCCTTTCTTGCAGATCCATCGAAGGGAGATGGGCTTTTTTACCTCTTCTTCGTCGGATGACAACTGATTCAGGAGGGGAATATCGTCCGGATGAACAATCTTTGTGCCCAGCTCAGGATCGGCATAATGCTCCTCGGGTGTATATCCGGTGATTCTGGTGGCCGCCGGACTCACATAGGTGAATTTTCTTTCCGGGTAGATGTCATAGCGGTAAATGATGTCATCGGCGTTTTCGGCCAGCCTCCGGAATCGTTTTTCGCTCTCAGAGAGGGCCTGTTCGGCCGAAGTGCGTTCATCCCGTATTTTTTTCAGCTCCAGGGCCCGCAAAACGGAGGGCCCCAGCCTTTTCATGTGCTCCTTGATCACATAATCCGTGGCTCCGGCTTTCATGCATTCCACGGCAAAATCCTCATTCATGGAACCCGTATGCATGATAAATGGAATCTGGGGGGTCAGCTCGAGGGTGATTTTCAAGGCGGCCATTCCATTAAAGGAGGGCATTTGGTAGTCGGAAATAATCAGGTCTGGCTGAAATTCCTGCAGGGCCTCAATAAAGGCCTCCCGGGTCTCAACCCGCTTAAAGGTTCTGGAGGAAAGAACCTTTGAAACTTCCCGTTCGGCCAGGTCGGCATCGCTGGGAACGTCTTCTACGATCAGGACTTTGTAAACATCACTCATGGCTGTGCTGATGAGAGTGGGGGAAGAAAAAATCCTTTGGTAAGGTACTCATTTTTTTTAAACCATCTTTCCCGGGGGACCTGGCAAAGAAAAATAAAAACGGGCACCTTTCCCGGGTTCTCCCCTCGCCCAGACCCTGCCCCCGTGACGTTCCACCACCTGCTTCACGATGGCCAGTCCCACGCCGGATCCCTCAAACTCTTTCGGGGAATGCAGGCGATGAAAAACCTTGAAAAGCTTGTCGGAATACTGCGGGTCGAACCCGGCCCCATTGTCTTCCACGACAAACAGAAATCGTCTGTTCTCTTGTTTTGCGGTGATGCGGATTTGCGGATGGGCTATTTGGGCAGTGAATTTCAGGGCATTGTTGATTAAATTGGCCCACACTTGCCGGAGCATGGCCGGGTCTCCCTGAACCAGGGGGAGTTGTTCCACAGTGAATTCGACCTGCTCCTGTTTTTCTTGCCCGGCAAGCTCCTGGTAAACAGAATACACCATGCGCTCCATGTTTACTTCGCCAAGCTGCATCTGGACGCGGCTCAGCTTGGAGAAGGTCAGCAAGTCGTTGATCAGCTGACTCATTTTGCGGGTGTTTTCCATGATCACATGGCATACCCTTTTCCCCTCCTGGTCCAATTTGTCGGCATGGTCTTCGAGCAGAATGCGGGAAAAACCATCCATGGCCCTTAATGGCGCCCGAAGGTCATGTGAGATGGAATAAGCGAAAGCTTCCAGTTCCCTGTTGGATGCTTCCGCCATTTTCCGGTCATTGACATCATGCACAATCGAAAAGAGCAATCTCCTTTCCCCGAAGGTAACCGGACCGCTGAATACTTCCACATGCCTGGTCTGCCCGTTTTTCAGGCGGTGAATAAAGGAAAAGGAGCTGTTCTGTAGTTTCTTTGACTTTTCCATTTCAGCCAGTTCTTCTTCAGGCGACAAGACATTGATTTCAGAAACAGACATATTGCGCAATTCTTCCTGAGACCAGCCATAATACTGTTCGGCGGCCGGATTGGCATCGATGATTTGTCCGCTTTCCGGGTCAACGAGCAACATGACGGTATGCTTGTTCTGAAACACATTCCGGTACCGGCTTTCACTTTCCTGCAGCTTGCGGGTGGTTTTCCTGACCTGTATTCGCAGGAGCAGGATGAAAACGGCCAGCATAATGAAAAACCCCAGCATGGTCAAAAGGAGGGGTCGGTAACGTTTCCAAACGGCCCGGTCTTCATATACGGAAAACCATTTTGTATACAAGGCGTCGTATACCCCGCTTGCCTTTAATTGGTAAAGTCCCATGTTCAGTAATGCCAATAATTCGGAATCTCCCTTTTTGACGGCCATTCCATAGTTCCTGGGTTCAATGTTTGAGGTCTGCAGTTCAATATTTTCCAGTTGGTGTTCCCTGATCAGGCGGGACCCCTGAAAACTGCCGACAATGGCTGCATCATAATGGCCCTGGTTCAGCATTGTCAGGGCCTCCAGCTGACCGGAAACGGCAATGACATGATCTGTAAGACCCGTTTCCAGGAGGAATTCATGCATCAAGTCGCTTTTCTGCACGATGATTTCTTTGCCGGCCAGTTCCGCCAGCGAAAGAATCCTGTCTCCCTTACGTGTGAAAATGCCATGGATCATCACACTATGCGGAATGCC
>JAWLHS010000090.1:0-8986 GCA_041690235.1 Bacteroidales bacterium | reverse complement strand
TACCGCCCATAAGGTACGTGAATATGAGCGGCGGGATTCCCGCATCAGGCTGATACCCGGTGACAAACTGCCTGAGGGCTGGCTGGGCAAGAACCATGCCTGTCACCGACTGGCCGGGGAGGCCAGGGGCCAGTATTTTCTGTTCCTGGATGCGGACGTGACCATCGAAAGTGGATTGATCATCAGCGCGCTGGAACATTTACGAAAACACCACCTGGCACTCCTTTCCATCTTTCCGCAGCAACAACTGGAAACCCGGGGCGAACTGGCGGTGGTGCCGCTGATGAACTGGATCCTGGTGAGCATGCTGCCCCTGATCCTGACCCGCCGTTCATCAAGGCCTTCCCTCTCTGCCGCAAACGGGCAATTTATGCTTTTTGAGTCAGGGACCTACCTGCAGAACCAGTTCCACCGCCAGGTCAGAAACCAGAAAGTGGAAGACATCCTGATCTTTCGGCTCATGAAACGGGAAAGGCTGAGGGTTCAGACCCTGCTGAGCAACGGACAAGTAAAGTGTCGCATGTACCGGGGTTTCCGAGAGGCCATCCAAGGTTTTTCCAAAAATGTTTTTGAATTTTTCGGCGGAAGCGTGCCCCTCGCCTTCGTCTTCATGCTGATCACCCTGCTGGGCTTTGTTCCCGTCTGGATTGCCCTGGGACCTCAGGTGGCGTTGGGGTACCTGGTCGTCGGACTGGCCATTCGGATGCTGGCGGCCCTGGTCAGCCGGCAATCCCTGGCAGGAAATTTCTTTTTCGCACCGGTCCAACAAATCTCATTGATCCTGGTTATATTGAATGGACTGAACGACCGGATCAAAAAACAAACCACCTGGAAAGGCCGTAAGGTAGACCAGGTATAAAAGATGACACATTTGAAAAACCGTTCGGAATCATGAAGGCAAAACACTTTATTGTTTTTCTCCTTTTCGTCGGATGGTTTTGCAACCAGGCCCGGCCGCAGACTGCAAACCCAGCCCACGTCCGGTTTCAGAATGCTATTTATGAGGCCTATGTGCAGGGTCGCATGTCCCTTTGGACCGCCACCCTCCGTTCCATGGAATCCGATTATGCCCGCAACCCGGACCCCGCCCTGCTGTACGATATTTTACTGGCCCAGTATGGCCTGATCGGCTATTACCTGGGTACTGACGAACCAGAACGGGGCGAAGCCATCCTGGAACGCGCGGAGAAAAACCTGGAGGCCCTGGCCCGCATCCCAAAGTACGAGGTCTCCTCCCTGGTATTCGACGGGGCTTTTCTTGCTTTTCGCATCTCCCTGCGACCCATCCGCAGCGTTCAGCTTGGTCCGCGCAGTTACCGGCGGATTGAGCAAGCCCTGGAGCTGGATGAAAACGATTCCAGGGTCTGGATCGAAAAGGGAAATGCGGCCTTTTTTACCCCACCCATCTTCGGGGGATCCAAATCGGAAGCCATTCTCCACTACAACCAAGCCATCCGACTCCTTGAGAAAGACATGCCCAACAACCACCGCTGGCTTTACCTCAGCACCCTGGTTTCACTGGCCAACGCGTATGAAAAGGCGGGGGACCTGAAAAGCGCCATAGAGGTGCTGGAAAAGGCCCTGGCATTTGAGCCCCGCTTTAAATGGGTGAAGGATGAAATGCTTCCCGGATTCAAGCAGAGAGCATCCGACGCCAATTGATTTTTTTCTTAACTTTAATGGTGGAAACCTTCCGGATTACATCCAAAAGCGACCGCCATGATGAAGAAAGCCATCCTCGCCACCGATCTCTCCCCGGCATCGGACCTGTTGCTCAATTGCCATACGCAGTTCCGGGCCCTGGGCATACGGGAAATTATCCTCTTTCATGTGCCCACCATCAGCTTCAACTACATGGAATACAGCGGATATTCCATGCGGGTGCACATTGAGGCGCGCATGATCAACATGAGCAACAAGCTGAAGGAAGCGGGATTCACCTCCAGTTTTGTGTTCCGGGAGGGACTTCCCTCCCAGGAAATTGTCGATTTCTGCGGCGAACACCCCGGAGCGCTGGTCATCATCGGCAGCAAGGGACAGGGGTTTTTTAAACGCAACCTGATCGGCAGCACCACACTGAGGGTCATACAGCAGACACGGAATCCGGTGCTGATGATCCGGGTAAAAAGCCTGGGCGAGAATACAGCGGGGGAGGTGACGTGCGGACTGGAGGCCAGGGAGATTACCCGGCATGCACTCCTTTTGACCGATTTTTCCGAGACCGCGGTTTTGGCAATGAAATACGCCGGGGATCACCTGGTTGAACGGCTCCGTAACATCACCCTGATGCATGTGCAGGACAGGGTCGTTATGAAGCACCACGACCCGAAAACCATTGAAAAGTTCAACGAAATCGACTCCCAACGCATGCAGGAACTGACCCATTCCCTGCGCCGGAAAACAAAAGCCCCGGTTCGCTGCGTGCTGACAGGCGGAACCGTCGTGCCTGAAATCATGCGCGAGGTGAAGCAAAGCGACATCAGCCTGATCATTGCCGGCACCCACGGCAAGGGCTACTTTTCAGACATGGTGCTGGGTAGCACCGTATTCGCCATCATCCAGCTGGTGGAGGCAAATTGCCTGCTCATTCCCCGGCAACCGGCGGAGGGAAATGAACCCCCGGCCGCGGACCACGTGTAGGCTCGCAAAATTGTCCGATTGGTCCTCCAGACCCTATAGCGGCCATAAAGTTCGGGATGGGACAAACTCGCATGAATAATCAGGATATGTAAAGTTGAAGTTCCCATACGAATCATTGATCTCAGATTACTAATGCACCCTTCCGCAATTAGGGGTGTACAGAAAATAATTTAACTAAAATAATAGTTGTAAAACTATTTTTTTAGTTTATATTTGCATCATGGCATCAAAATAAGCATCAAACCCCTGCGCTTTGGCAGGGTTTGTGATGCTTCAACAGAAAAAATTAGATGACCATGGAGCATTTCATCCTGTTTATATTAAGGGCCACATTGTACCTGCTGGTATTTTCAGGAGGGTATTTTCTCCTTTTCCGCAAGGAAAACCGCCCGGCCTTCAACCGTTTTTTTATACTGGGTTCCTTTGTTTTTTCCCTGTTGCTGGCAGCCATCCCTGGTTTGTCCATTTTTGGGTCCCCGGAGGGTGAAACCGCTACCGGGGCGATCATGCTTCCCGAGTTTATTTTCATAGCAGCAGAAGGATCGTCAAGGACTTCCGAGGCACTCGCCCGGGAACTGGCTTCACTTGGATTCCTTCCCCTGCTGGTTGCCATTCTGAGTGGACTCCTGGTGCTTACCACCCTGGTCAATCTCTTGCGCATCACCTGGCTGATCCGGAGCAAACCGCTCATCAGGAAGGATGGCATGCACGTGGTATTGCTGAATGAACAGGCAAACACATTTTCTTTTTTTAACTATGTGTTCGTTCCGGGGGCCATCATCGGTCACGAGCATTTCGCGCAGGTGCTTACCCATGAGAAGGCCCACTGGCGAAGCGGGCATTCCTGGGACATCCTGTTCATGGAGATGATGCGGGTGCTTTTCTGGTTCCACCCATCCTATTATTTCCTTCGCAAAGAACTAACCGCCCAGCACGAGTTCGAGGCCGACGGCATCACCTGCCGCAGTGTGCCGAAGACAGACTACCAACAAACCCTGCTAGACTACACACTTTCCGGAACACTGGTTCCACTTACCAATCCATTCAATATCTCACTCATTAAAAAAAGGATTACCATGATGAACACACACAAAACCCACTCGAAATTAAGCATCGGGCTGAAAATGCTGGCACTGATTCCCGTTCTCTTGCTGGTCGTTGCCATTCAGTCCTGCAAGGACCCGGCAAGGGAAGACGCTCTGGAACCCACTTCGGAAGCCGCTGCAGAAACCACATCAGCATATGTGGAAGAAGTTGAAGGTGAAGTTTTTACCGTAACAGATGATTTCCCGGTGTTCCCGGGGGGTGAAGAAGGCCGCATCCTTTTTCTGCAGGAGAACCTGCGTTATCCCGCCGAGGCCCGTGATGCCGGGGACCAGGGAACCGTATATGTTTCGTTTGTGATACGCGATGACGGACGGATCGCCAATGTAAAAGTATTAAGGGGCGTTAGCCCTGCGCTTGACGAGGAAGCCGTGCGTGTCGTGAAAATGATGCCCAGGTGGACACCGGCTAAAATGGATGGAAAAGCCGTCAACGTACAGTTCAATATGCCCATCCGGTTTGTATTGCAGAAGGGTGAAGACCATGTCGCAATCGTTATTGAATAAGAAAAACAGGGCGTTTTGGACAAAGACAAAGATCCCGGAGCCAAAACGCTCCGGGGTTTTTTCATCCCAATGCTTATTCCAGATCCAGAACGATTGCTAAGTTCATGCGGACTGTCTGGGCATGTTCCTCAGGGATCCTGCCAACTCTCTTGATCAATCTTTTATTGTCGATGGCCCGCACCTGGTCCACCATCACATCACATGGCTGACTCAGACCGGCTGTTCCCTCCGGTAAATGCACACGCAAAATCATTGCATCCGTTTGCAGTTGGGTGGTAATCGGACAAATGATTGTGGATGGATGGGAAATGGCATTCAGCAGGTCTGTCTGAACAATCAGCACCGGCCGGGTCTTCCCGGCTTCTGTACCGATCTGCGGATTCAGATCGGCAATCCACACTTCAAATTGCTTAAGCGCCATCTCCAGTCTCCTCGAATTCATTCAGCACCTGCATCGATTCTTTTCTGACCAGCCCGGACTCCTTTTTTAACGCTTCCCCCAATATCAACCTTCTCTGAATGCCATTGTAATAGTCAACGGCTTCATTGATGTACCGGTTCCTGGGCTTTTTCAATTTCATCAGGATCTTTTCTGTTTCCCTGAAAATATCCTCATCCATTTTTAAAGAGATTGTTTTCACTATATATACTTTTTATATACCAAAAGTATATACTAATTCGATATAAAACAACATTATGCGACAAAAACTTTCAAGAAGCCGCATGGGCCATCACACCTTTCCAGCCAATGTAACCCCTATGCGTAAAGCTTAATCACTACTACACTCAAAACAATTACCACCAGGGAGTATGCGATCCTAAAAACACTTTCTCTTTTTACCCGGCGGGGGTCGGCAAGCTTTTGTCGATTTTGCAATGCATCACGAAAGTAGTAGCCAGACAAAACCAAATTCACCGAAGCAAGGGCCAGGGATAAATAAGCGAGTAGTGATGCTTTTAAAATCAACGCAACCCCCCAGATGATATAAACCACCAGGTTAATAAGGCTGGTATAAAACAAGCGTGTATTTGTTTTGTCATTAAAAACTTTTTCCAGATTCATCTGCGGGATGGGATTTTTTGTAAATCTATTTCTCCCCATGTCATTTTGCAAATAATCCCCGGCGAAATCCTGTAAGCGGTATCCTTCTTTGGGCCCATGCATTCTCTCTGGCGCGTGCGGTTGCATGGATGTGACCTATGGCCTAAAATCCTGTTTGATTTACTACCTTTGCATGTGAAAAAACCTTTTTGGCTATGTTAAGAACACATCATTGCGGCGAATTGCGCCTGGAAGATATTGGCACGGAAGTGGTCCTTTGCGGTTGGATGCAGCGTTCACGCGACCTTGGCGGCATGACTTTCATGGATCTGCGTGACCGCTACGGAATCACCCAGCTGGTCTTCAATATGGAGACCAATGCCACACTTTGCAAAACGGCGAGGGGACTGGGACGGGAATACGTCTTACAGGTAAAGGGGCTGGTGGCAGAGCGTAGCAACAAAAACCCAAAAATGCCAACCGGGGATGTTGAGATCATTGCATCCGAAGTCATCGTGCTCAATGAATCCCAGACACCCCCCTTTACGATCGAAGACCAGACCGACGGAGGGGAGGAACTGCGCATGAAGTACCGCTACCTGGACATTCGCCGCGCCCCGGTGCGCCGCAACCTTGAGTTGCGCCACCGGATGGCCATTGAAACCAGGAATTACCTGAACAGCCAGCAGTTTATCGAGGTTGAGACCCCGGTACTGATCAAATCGACCCCGGAAGGGGCCCGGGATTTTTTGGTGCCTTCCCGCATGAATGCCGGACAGTTTTATGCCCTGCCACAATCTCCGCAGACGTTCAAACAGCTATTGATGGTGGCCGGAATGGACCGATATTTTCAGATCGTAAAGTGTTTCCGGGATGAAGAC
The DNA here is from genome assembly GCA_041690235.1 of Bacteroidales bacterium. Lineage (GTDB taxonomy): Bacteria > Bacteroidota > Bacteroidia > Bacteroidales > UBA7960 > SLSG01. The sequence continues at coordinate 2,813 of JAWLHS010000090.1, read as the reverse complement.
CTGCGGGCCGACCGCCAGCCGGAATTCACCCAGATAGACTGTGAGATGTCTTTTGTGACCCGGGATGATGTGCTGGAGGCGTTCGAGGGACTGGCAAAGCATCTTTTTAAGTCGGTCAAAGGGATCGACAACATCCGGTTCGACCGCATCACTTACCAGGATGCCATGCGGTTTTACGGCAGTGACAAGCCAGACACCCGCTTCGGAATGCGCTTTGTCGAATTGAATGAGCTGGTGAAGGGAAGCGGATTCCAGGTATTCGACGATGCGGAGCTGATCGTGGGCATCAACGCCGCTGGCTGCGCTGGCTATACGAGGAAGCAGATCGATGCACTGACCGACTGGGTCAGGCGACCGCAGATCGGGGCCAGGGGACTGGTTTATGTCAGGGTCAACGAAGACGGCAGCATCAAATCATCGGTCGACAAGTTCTACGACCAGGAAAAACTGAAGCAATGGGCCGCGGCCTTTGACGCGAAACCCGGTGACCTCCTGCTGGTACTGGCCGGAGAGACCACCGCCACCCAAAAAGCCCTTGGAGAGCTGCGCCTTGAAATGGGTGGACGCCTGAAGCTGAGAGAGCCCGGCGCTTTTGCCTGCTTGTGGGTCACAGAGTTTCCGCTACTGGAATGGGATGAGGAAGAAAAGCGCTTCTTTGCCATGCATCACCCATTTACCGCTCCCGTCAGCGAAGACCTCGAAAAACTCGATACCGACCCCGGCAAGGTTCGTGCCAACGCCTATGATATGGTGATCAACGGCGTGGAGATCGGCGGCGGCTCCATACGGATCTTTAACCGCCACACACAGGAAAGAATGTTTGAAGTGCTGGGGTTCACCAGGGAGGAAGCCCGCAACCAGTTCGGCTTTTTGATGGATGCTTTCCGATACGGCGCACCGCCCCATGGAGGCATCGCCTTCGGTTTCGACCGCTGGTGCGCCTTGTTCGGCGGTTCTGAGTCCATCCGCGACTACATCGCCTTCCCAAAAAACAACGCAGGTCGCGACGTGATGATCGATACCCCCTCCACCGTCGATCCTAAGCAGCTCACCGAACTCAGCTTGCGGTTAGACCTTGGCGATTAGCCATTGGCCAACACCCAATAGCCAAAACCCAAAAGCCAACATCCAAAAGCCAACACCCAAAAGCCAAAACCCAAAAGCCAACACCCAACAGCCAACAGCCAACACCCAACACCCAACACCCAACACCCAACAGCCAACAGCCAATGTTCTCCATCAACAACTTAAGCGTTCAGTTCTCCGGAGATGTCCTCTTCGAGAATGTCTCCTTTATCATCAATAGAAGAGACCGCATCGGACTGGTTGGTAAGAACGGGGCGGGAAAAACAACCCTGATGAAGATCATCACGGGAAACTTCATCCCGGAAAGTGGTTCGGTTTCGGCTCCCTCGGGTGCCAGTGTGGGGTATTTGCCGCAGGAGATGCAGCTGCACAGTGGCAAAACCGTAATGGATGAGACGCTGGAGGCCTTTGTGGAACTGCGCAAACTCGAAAAACGCATCCACAGGCTCACCGCCGAGATCTCTTCCCGCAACGACTATCACAGCGAGGAATACCACCAGCTGGCCGAAAAGCTTGCAGAGGCCACAGAGCGTTTTGAAATGCTCGAAGGGGGCAGCGGTGAGGCCAGGGCGGAGAAGGTGCTCATCGGACTCGGTTTCAGCCGAAAGGACCTGCAGCGACCCATGTCAGAATTCAGCGGGGGCTGGCAGATGCGGGTTGAACTGGCGAAGATTTTATTGCAAAAACCCGATCTGCTCTTACTGGATGAGCCGACCAACCACCTGGACATAGAATCCATCCAATGGCTGGAGTCCTTCCTTCAGGAATATCCAGGAGCGGTGATGCTGGTCTCGCACGACCGGGCTTTTCTGGATAACATTACCGAACGCACCATAGAGGTTTCCATGGGGAAGATATACGATTATAAGGTGTGTTATTCCGATTATGAGTTGCTGCGCACCGAACGGCTCGAACAGGAACTGTCCGCCTACGGCAACCAGCAGCGGGAGATCGCCCAGATTGAACGCTTCATTACCCGCTTCCGGGCCAAAAACACCAAGGCCAGGCAGGTGCAGTCAAGAATCAAGTTGCTCGAAAAAATGGAAAAAGTTGAAGTGGAGGCCATCGATACCAGCGCCATTCACTTTCGATTTCCCGACCCTCCGCCTTCCGGGAAAGTGGCCCTTGAGGCCAGGCACATCTCCAAGAGCTACGGGGCCCACCAGGTGCTCAGCGACCTGAGTTTTATGGTTGCAAGGGGAGAACGAATCGCCTTTGTGGGAAGAAACGGAGAAGGGAAAACCACCCTGTCGCGCATCATCATCGGCGAACTGGAACACCAGGGCGATATGAAACCGGGCCATAACGTAAAGATCGGCTACTATGCCCAGAATCAAAGCGAGTACCTGGATCCTGAGAAAACAGTGTTCCAGACCATGGACGATGCCGCCGTGGGGGACGTCAGACGGCAAGTTCGCAACATACTGGGCGGCTTCCTGTTCGGTGGGGAAGACATCGACAAGAAGGTAAAGGTGCTCTCAGGTGGAGAAAAGGCCCGCCTGGCCATCGCCAGGCTCCTGCTTGAACCGGTCAACCTGCTGGTGCTCGATGAGCCCACCAACCACCTGGACATGCGTTCAAAGGACATTCTGAAAAACGCCCTCCTGCAGTACGGGGGCACCATCATTGTGGTGTCGCACGACCGGGACTTCCTGCAGGGGCTGACACAAAAGGTCTTCGAGTTCAAACACCGGCATATCAAGGAATTCATTGGGGATATATACGAT
>JAWLHS010000089.1:0-9074 GCA_041690235.1 Bacteroidales bacterium | reverse complement strand
TTTCTTTTCACTTTCCATTGCTTTCGGTTAAAGGTTTGCGGCAAAGGCACAAAAATATAAAAATCCGCCAACTTCACATGAAAACCGGTCCTTACGCTCCGGACATCCACCGTTTTCCCTGCCAGGTGCCCAATTCTTCCAGGCGCCGTTCAATCCTGTTCATGACCTGGTCTGAGCGCAAACTGCCCCAGGATAAGCCCACATTGAACGGGGGCCGCACTTCTCCTGAAAGCCGTTCGATGGAAATATCGGGACGAAGCCGTTCGATGACCCTGGGAATAAAGTCCAGGTATTCTTCCAGGGAAAACAGGGAGAACCGCTCCGGAAAAGCAGCATATTCCCGGGCCAGTTCGGTTCCCTCAACAATTTGCAGCTGGTGAAATTTTACCGAATGCAAGGGAAGGGTGTTTATGGTATGCACTTGCCCAAGCATTTGCTCCCTTGTTTCCCCGGGTAGCCCGAATATAAAATGCGCCCCGGTTTCTATCCCTCGCTCCCTGGCCATTTGCAGGGCCCTGACTGAATCGCTGAAGCCATGACCGCGCCGGATGCGATCCAGGGTTTCATCGCGACAGGATTCAAGTCCGAATTCCAGTTTGATGATTGTTTCACGGGAAAGCTCCGACAGGTAATCCAGCTTGGCTTCATCCACGCAATCAGGCCTGGTTCCAATGACCAGACCGCCGATTTCGGGATGGGCCAAAACCGCCCCGTAAACCCGCTTCAAAACCTCAAGTGAGGCATGGGTATTGGAATAAGCCTGCAGGTAGGCAAGGAAAACCGCCGGATTTTTATACCGCTTTTTCAGGAAGCCCAGGCCTTCTTCTATCTGCTGGTATACGGGCTTTTCGGGTTTGCAGTAAGATGGATTGAACCCCTCATTATTGCAGAATGAACACCCGCCCAGTCCGACTGTCCCGTCTCTGTTCGGACAACTGAACCCGGCATTGACGGCTACTTTCTGAAGGCGCCCCCCGTAGTTCTTCCGGCAATAATCTGTCCAGGCGTTATACCTTCGGCTGTTTCCCCACGGATAGGTCATAAATGGTTTTTTTCAAAATTACTTTTATTTTTTCTTTCGTCGGACAGGACACGAATGCGTTTTTACGGATTTGTTATCACGCTGAATGCCAAGAATTTGGAAATCCAACTTGGCCGTTCGGCATATTTATGTACTTTTGTAGCATCATTTCCTCTTATTAAAAGATAAATGCATTATTTAGACGTAATGATTTTCACCCTGTATATGCTCGGGGTGATTGGTATCGGCATTCGTTTTCTCATCCTGAACAAGGGGGTCGATGACTACTACGTCGGAGGAAGAAAGATCGGCAGTATTCATATCGGCCTGTCAGTGGTGGCCACCGATGTTGGCGGAGGGTTTTCCATTGGTCTCGGGGGACTCGGATTTATCATGGGTCTGGCTGGTTCATGGATGCTGTTTACAGGCCTGATCGGTGCATGGCTCAGCGCTGTAATTTTGATACCCCGGGTTAAAAAGATGGAGGAAACCCGGAGTTTTTACACTTTCCCCCAGTTTTTGGGCAGCTTCTACAACCCGAAAGTTGCGTTGCTGGCGGGAATTATTTCGGCCATCGGTTACCTGGGGTTTACCAGCTCCCAGATACTGGCCGGAGCCATTTTGGCCGAAGCCACATTCATCCCCCACCTGGACCGTCAGACGGCCCTGATCATCATGGGTGCCATCGTGATCCTGTACACGGCCATGGGTGGCATAAAGGCCGTTATTTATACCGACACCATTCAATGGATCATCCTGATGCTTGGACTGGTTTTTATCGGGATCCCGGTTTCTTTTTATGCGGTGGGCGGATTGGAAGGCGTGCGGGAAGCCTTGCCTCCGGAATTCTTCAGTTTGGCCAACATCAGCTGGCAACAGCTCCTGAACTGGGGGGTTACCATTATCCCCATCTGGTTTGTCGGCATGACACTGTATCAAAGGATTTACGCTTCAAGAAACAGGAAACAGGCACAGCGGGCCTGGTTTATTGCCGGATTATTTGAATGGCCGGTCATGGCCTTTATGGGGGTATTGCTCGGTCTTTTCGCCAGGGTGGCCATCACCCAGGGCATGTTTGAATACCTTGGCTATGGTTCAACGAGCGATATCGATGCCGAAATGGGTCTGCCCCTGCTGCTGCGGACAGTGCTTCCCGTTGGCTTAATGGGGCTGATGATGGCCGCTTATTTTTCGGCCATTATGTCGACAGCCGACAGCTGCCTGATGGCCTCCTCGGGCAACTTCCTGACGGATATCCTTTCGCGCTGGTTCAAAGTGCCCGAAAGCAAGCGCTTGTTTCTGGCCATATCCCAGCTGCTCACCTTGATATTGGGAGTGATCGCCTTGCTGCTGGCAACCCAGATGCCCAATGTGTTGCAGCTCATGCTCTATTCCTATGCTTTCATGGTTTCCGGCCTGTTTGTACCGGTGATCGGGGCCCTGTTTCTCAAAAAAGCCCATCCGGCGGCTGCTTTCTGGGCCATGCTGCTGGGCGGAGGATGCACCATTGTTTTGATCATTGGCGACTGGGCGCTGCCCCTTGGCCTGGATCCGAATATTTTTGGCATCAGTCTTTCTTTCATTACCTTTTCATTTATTAACTTTATCAAAAACCAAGGGTCCGGAGCCATCCGGTACGACCGGAATTAATTCCGGCCCATTAAACACAAAACATTATGGAATTTACTGTACGAACACCGAAGGACGAAGTTTCTGCTGAAGAAAGAAAAGAAATAGCTGATTTTCTGTATGAGCACCTGGATCAGTTTGGCGATGAGCATCAGGCCATTATGAAGTGCATTGACTTTGCACTTGATGACAAGAAAAAATTCGGCGGCTTTATTGTTTACACCAGAGAGGCGGATGCCATCAGCGGGGCTGTGATTATAAACAAAACCGGCATGCAGGGATATATTCCGGAGAATATCCTGGTTTATATTGCGGTAGACAAGAAATTCCGAGGCAAGGGCCTGGGTAAGGCGCTGATGAAAAAAACCTTTGACCTGGCCGAAGGGAGCATCAAACTGCATGTCGAGCCAGAGAACCCGGCCAGGTTTCTTTATGAAAAACTCGGATTTACGAGTAAATATCTGGAAATGAGATTGAATCGATAAAAAAACATCATGGCAGAAATTCTGATCAGCAAAAGGAAGTTAAAGCACAACTATGACTTTCTGGATGCACTTTTTAAGAAATACAACATCAAATGGGGCATTGTCACCAAGCTTCTTTGCGGCAACGCCTTATTTATCAGGGAGGTCATCGATCTGGGGATCAAGGAGCTGATGGATTCCCGCATCTCCAACCTGAAGACCATCAAACGACTTGACCCGGAAACCCGCACCATATACATCAAACCGCCCCCCCGGCGGAGTATCCGCAGTGTGGTGAAGTATGCGGACGTAAGTCTGAACAGCGACCTGGAAACCCTCAAACTGATATCCAAAGAGGCTGTGAGGCAGGGGAAGATTCATGAAGTGATCATAATGATTGAAATGGGTGAGTTGCGCGAAGGGGTAATGGGCGACAATCTGGTTGATTTTTATGAGAAAGTGTTTGAGCTTCCCGGTCTTGAGATCATCGGGTTCGGTACCAATCTGAATTGCCTTTACGGGGTGATGCCATCAAGGGACAAGTTGATTCAGCTGAGTCTTTACAAGCAGATTGTTGAGATGAAATTCAACCGGAACATCCGGTTTTTGAGCGGGGGCACATCCGTTACCATCCCCATGCTTTATAAAGACCAGGTGCCACCAGGGGTGAACCATTTTCGCGTGGGCGAGACCCTGTATTTTGGGGCCAACCTTTTTACCGGGAAAACCATTAAGGGCATGAAAGATGATGTGATCTCCCTGAAAGCGGAAATCATCGAACTGATCGAAAAACCCATCGTTCCCGACGGAACCCTGGCCGAGAACCCTTCAGGCGAAACCTTTGAGGTCAATCCCGGCGACTATGGAAAAACATCATGCAGGGCCTTGCTAGATATCGGGCTGCTTGATATCAGTCCCGATTTTCTGATTCCTTACGACAAAAGCATTCAAATTGCAGGGGCCAGTTCCGACATGCTGGTCATCGACCTGGGGAAGAATCCCAGGAAATACAAGGTCGGCGACTTCATGAAGTTTAAACTCAAATATATGGGGGCGCTGGGTCTGTTTAACTCTGACTATGTCGTTAAACGACTGGAAGACTGAGCACTGCTTCCCTTTACCGGATCCTGTCAGCGGCCCTGACCAGTGCTTCATCTTTTTTGATGGACCGTATGGCCAGAAGCAGCAGGAATAATGAGACCAGGGGAAAATAAATGGCCGGACCATAAGAGAATGAAGAAAGAGCAAGTGCGCTTTTCAGCTGATCCAGGTAGAAAAACGCCACCACGAGCTGTACCAGGTAAAAAAGTATATTGATCCTGCAAAGCCTTACCTGATATAGACGGCTTCGAAACTGAAAAATGATAAACAGGCTCAGAGAGATGGCGACCAGGGTGATCCCTATCAGCACCCAACGGTAAAAACCCGAATATTCAATCTGAAAGTTTTCAGCGGACAAATTCCTGCCGATCAGCCGGATGGCCCCCTCCATTTCTTCTGATGAAAACACCCCCAGTGGGAAAAAAAAGAAAAGCACGGAAAATACCACCACAAGAAAAAGGTAAACGGATTGAACTCTTTGCAGCATAATGATTGGCTTTAAAATGATGCGAAACGCAAATATACAAACAAATGCCGCTTTTTTTTCCTTGGTTCTCGAATAATCTGTATATTTGCACTTCGTATTCCTTCTTTCGTTTTCGATCGTTTTCGTTGATATATACACCAAACCCATTGTTTTAAGCGTTAAGCTATTCGGATAAGCCTGCATTCGCAGCTTATAACCGGTGTTGTTATTTCCCCCTGTCAATTTTTGGTTTTGTTACCGGCGTATTACAGAAAAGTAAGGTGTTCAAAAAAATCAGATCAATTAAAATATAATTAAGAAACATATGTACGACATTGTTGAATTGAACGGCAAGCTGCTTACTGAATTGCGAGAAATCGCCAAAGAACTTAAGATAAAAAAAGTAGAATCTTACAAAAAGCAGGATTTGATTTATCAGATTCTGGATGCCCAGGCCCTGAATCCTTCCGTGGCCCCGAAACCAGAACAAAAGGCTGAAGTTCAGCCAGCCAAAAGGCCTGGCAGAAAGCCAGGCAGAAAGCCCGCCCCGAAGTCGGATGACAAGGATGCGCAAAAAGATGGGCCCAAACCCGGCCGGCCTCCTGTCCGGGTTCCCCGTTCGGGTGACAAGGAAAATGAGGGCGGACGGCCCGCCCAGAAACCCTTGTTCGATGCTCCGGCTGATAAGGGTGAAGGGCAAAGAAGGGACCAGAAGACCGACAGCAGAAATTCCCGATCACGGAAACGGATTCCCGCAGGTTCATCCACCGGCCGCGAAGGGAAAACCCAACAGGCATCCAGAGAAGGGCAGCAACCCCAACAGCAGCAGCATCCGCAGCAGCAGCCGCAGCTACAACCACAGCAACCGCAACAACAGCAGCCGCAACAACAGCAGCAACAACCACAGCAGCAACAACCGCAACAGCAACAACCGCAGCAGCAGCAACAGCAACCCCAACAGCAGCAGCAACAGCAACCGCAGCAGCAGCAAAAACAGCAGCAATCATCCCAGCAACGCCAGCAAGACCGTGACCAAAGACCCCATCATTCAAAGACTGCCGCCGGACAAGGCGAAAAGAACCAGGAGCAGGCAAACAATGACGGCAACCAGCTGACGCAAAAACCGGAAGGAAGACATAAGCCGGAAGATGGGAAAACCCAGGCATCCAAAGAAAAGGAAGCCCAGCCAAAACATAAGGGCTACGATAAACGGTCGGGCGAACCGGTCTACGAATTTGACGGAATCATCACCGCAGAAGGCGTGCTGGAAATCATGCCCGATGGCTACGGTTTTTTACGTTCATCCGATTACAACTACCTGAACTCCCCCGATGATATTTACGTTTCCCAAAGCCAGATCAAATTATTTGGTTTAAAGACCGGTGATACGGTAAATGGCGGGATCCGTCCACCAAAGGAAAATGAAAAGTACTTTCCCCTGATCAAAGTGGAAAAAATCAACGGCCGCGATCCTGCAGAGGTCCGCGACAGGGTGCCTTTTGACTTTTTAACCCCCTTGTTTCCAGACCAGAAATTCAACATCACTGGTCACTCCAGCGCATCCATCTCTCCAAGGATCATCGATTTGTTTTCCCCGATCGGAAAAGGACAGCGCGGACTGATCGTTGCGCAGCCGAAAACAGGGAAGACCATACTATTGCAGGAAATCGCCAATGCCATTGCCATCAACCATCCAGAGGTCTTTTTGATTGTGCTGCTGGTGGATGAACGCCCGGAGGAAGTGACCGAAATGGCCCGGAATGTCAATGCAGAGGTCATTTCTTCAACCTTTGATGAACCCGCTGAAAGGCATGTAAAGGTGGCCAGCATTGTCCTTGAAAAAGCCAAACGCATGGTTGAATGCGGGCATGATGTGGTGATTTTACTCGACAGCATCACCCGCCTGGCCAGGGCGTTTAACACCGTTGCACCGGCATCGGGCAAAGTGCTTTCGGGTGGTGTGGACGCCAATGCACTGCACAAACCCAAGCGATTCTTCGGGGCAGCCCGGAACATCGAGAACGGCGGATCCCTGTCCATCATTGCCACCGCCCTGATCGACACCGGATCGAAAATGGATGAAGTCATCTTTGAAGAGTTTAAGGGGACCGGTAACATGGAACTTCAGCTGGACCGCCGTCTTTCAAACAAACGGGTTTTCCCCTCCATCGACATCATTGCGTCAGGAACACGGCGTGAAGACCTTCTGCTCGATAAAGACATGTTGAGCAGGATCTGGGTTCTCCGAAAATTCATTGCCGACATGACCCCAATGGAAGCCATGGAGTTCCTCCTTGAGCGGATGAGGCACACCAACTCAAACGAAGAATTCCTCATGTCAATGAATGCCTGATGCCGTCCCATTCAATGATCCGGATCATGTCCGCAATATCCCGACATGAATATTGCCGTTAATACAAAACTATTGATCAAAGACCGGCTGGAAGGCATTGGCTGGTTTGAGTATGAGACCCTGAGCAGGATTACAAGGGATCATCCTGAGCATCAGTTTTTTTTTATTTTTGACAGGCCGTGGGATGCATCCTTTGTGTTCTCGGACAATGTGCATCCCTTACGTACCTTTTTACCAAGCAGGCATCCCCTGCTATGGTACCTGCGTTTCCATCACATCATCCCCCGTCTGCTGAAAAAGCACCACATAGACCTTTACGTTTCTCCGGACGGATACAATGTGCCACCTCCTTTCAGGTCGCTGGTCGCAATCCATGACCTGAATTACCTGCATTTTCCCGGGAACCTGCCCCCGCTGGCCAGAAAGTACTATCAAACCTTCTTTCCCGTATACGCCCGGAATGCCAACCGCCTGGTGACCGTTTCCGAATACTCCAAACAGGACCTTGTCAGCTCCTACGGACTGGATCCTGAACGAATTGATGTGGTATACAACGGTGCCGGGAAGGAATTCCGGCCCCTGTCGGAGTCCGGGAAGAAAATGGCCAGAGACCGCTATGCATCAGGGAAACCCTATTTTGTGTTTGTTGGTGCAATCAACCCAAGAAAAAACCTCGGCAGATTGCTCCAGGCCTTTGAGGTTTTCTGTTCAAGAGGAGAAAGCAATGTTCAGTTGGTCATAGCCGGTACGCATATGTTTCGCAACTCTTTTTTCCAGATCGATTACGAATCCCTGAGCTGCAGGGACAGGATTTCTTTTGTGGGTCGTTTGCAGAGAGAGGAGCTGGCCCCCCTGGTAGGAGGTGCCATGTCCCTGCTCCTTCCATCCACCTTCGAAGGGTTTGGCATCCCCATCATTGAGGCCATGTATTGTGATGTTCCGGTGATCACCTCAAACACAACGGCCATGCCGGAGGTTGCCGGGCATGCCGCCCTGTATGCGGATCCTTACGATGTCGACTCCATCGCCGACGCCATGACGAAAATGGCGTCAGATGCCGGACTCAGAAAGAGCCTGGTGGAAAAAGGCAAAAGGCAAAGGGAGAAATACTCCTGGGATGCCACCGCCGCTTCCCTTTGGGCCAGCATAGAAAAGAGTCTACCTTAGTTTTCTGCGTTTTAACCTCAGGGAGTTCAGCACCACGACCACATCGGAAGCCGCCATGGCTCCGGCTGCAACAATGGGGGTCAGAAATCCGGCCATGGCCAGGGGGATGGCTGCCACATTATAGAAAAAGGCCCAGAACAGGTTTTCCTTCACGGTGCGCAATGTCGTACGGGTGGTGGCAAAGGCCCTGGTGAGCAATTCCAGATTCCCCTTCAGCAGCACCACCTCTGCGGATTTCACCGCAACCTGGGTGGCGTCACTCATGCTGATTCCTATAAAGGCCCTGGCAAGAGCGGGTGCATCATTGATCCCATCCCCCACCATACCGACCCTGGAAGTAGCCGAAAGCGCATCAATGACCTCCAGTTTCTGATGGGGAAGTTTTTCGGCATAAACCGTCTCAATCCCAAGAATGGAAGCCACTTCCCTGCACCGGTATTCCCGGTCGCCGCTCAGGAGGACGGTTTTGATGCCCCTTCGCTTAAAAAATTCAATGGCCGCTTTGGCTTCGGGTTTGATCTCGTCTTCCAGATCCAGCCAGGCAATCAGGCGATCATTCATCAGAAGGTACATATTATGGCTGCTGTCATCTGTCAGATGGGCCGCCACGTGATACGATCCAACCACAAAGCGGTTGCCCTCTTTATCAGCGGCCTCCAGGCCAAGTCCCTTGCGCTCCTCCACCTTCTCAAGCGAAATCTCCCCCCCGCCCTTGAAGTGTTTCACAATGGAATGGGCAATGGGGTGGGAAGAGTGTTGTTCCATACTGAACAAAACGGGACCGACTTTCGATTCGGGAAATCCGAACGACTGGAGGTTTTTGACTTTAAACCGGCCCGTTGTCAGGGTACCGGTCTTATCAAAAACAATTGT
>JAWLHS010000088.1:0-9112 GCA_041690235.1 Bacteroidales bacterium | reverse complement strand
GCGCTCCTTCCACGTGTTGCAGGGTATCATCAATAAACAGGGTTTGTCCGGGATCCAGGGCATTCTCCTTCAGGATGTGTTCGTAGACCTCCTTGTCGGGCTTGCGCATGCCGATCTCGTACGACAGGTATTGTCTCTCAAACCAGGGATCCAGGCTTTCAATCCGGAATTCACGCTGCATGTACTCCAAAAAGGCGGGAAAATGAATGTCGTTCGTATTGCTCAGCAAAAAAGTCCGGTAATTGCCTTTAACCCCTTCCAGCAGCTCCATCCGGTGCCAGGGAAGGTCCAACAGCATGGCGTTCCAGGCCCGGTCAATGGCCTTTTCCGTTAGAGGCAGTCCGCACAATCCCCGAATCTTTTCACGAAAGGCCTCAGCAGAGATCTCTCCCTTGTCGAAGCGGTCGAACAGATCGATCTGGCTGGCCTGGGTGAAAAACTGATCGAAGCGGGTTACACCAAGGGCCTTAAAAGCCTGGAAAGTAGCCTGGTAATCAATGTTCAAAATCACTCCCCCCAGGTCGAAAATAATGTTTTGGATCCTCATAACAATAACCGAAGAAACAGAAAAAATTTTAAAAACAAAAAAGCTTGGAACAATAATGGGATAATGCGTAAATTTGCTGTCCCAAAGATAAAAAAAATCCGGGCCCATAGCTCAGTTGGTTAGAGTAGGTGACTCATAATCACTTGGTCGCTGGTTCGAGCCCAGCTGGGCCCACCAATATACAGCCACTCACAGGAAAATCTGCTGAGTGGCTGTTTTTTAGTCCCCGGGCATTAACCTTCTTTTAACCTTTTTTACCTTTCCCTTAACCCTTGCCTAATGCAACTTGGTGTAGCTTTGCCGTAAAATATTCAAACGGTTTAGTCCGTGGTGCAAAAACATCCTTACCCCATATTATTATTAAGCATGAAACTGAAACATTTTTTCCCTGTCATCCTGATATTTCTCCCGGGTCTTTCACTGACCGCCCAGGTTGGTGAGGGGGTGATCCGTTATGAAGTCACCATCGACATGCACCGGAACATACCCCCCGAACGGGAGGAGATGAAGGCCATGATTCCGCAGCACCGGACCGAAACCTATGAGCTGTTCTTCAACGGGCAGGAAAGCCTTTACAGGGCGAAGGAGAACGCGGATGCTGATCTGTCCGTGAACCGTGGCGGCATGCGCATGGTGATGCGCATTCCCCGTACGGAAACCCATATCGACAAGGATAAACGTGAAGTAACCACACTACAGGATTTTATGGGAACCAACTACCTGATCACCGAACCCCTGGACATTGCCCCCTGGCGGATCGGCAATGAGCAAATGGAAATTGCCGGCTATCTGTGCATGATGGCCTGGTACACCGACACGGTTCAGAACCAGGAGATCACCGCCTGGTTCACCCCGCAGATCCAGCCTTTCCTGGGGCCCGACCGTTATGTGACCCTCCCGGGCACCGTGCTGGCCGTCGACATCAACAACGGGGAGCGGGTCTGGGTGGCCCGGGAAGTGGAGCCCCGCGAAATTCACCGCCAGGAAGTGCGAAAACCAAGCCGGGGGGAACAGATCACCAGGGAGGGTTACCAGGAGCTGGTCCGCCAACAAATGGAACGGATGGGCGGAACAACCAGGGGAATGCGATTTTAAGGCAGCCTGCTGCCGGCTGAAAAAACAGCATGCCTGACAACGCATGCAAAATAAAATTCAAGGACCAATTGACGACTGAATACAAACATGAAAAGACTCATCCTTCTCTTTGCTTTTGCCATTTTTACCCAGCTGGCCCTGGCCCAGTCCTTTACCATCAAAGGACGTCTGACCGACACCAATGCGGACGGTTTGCCGAATGCAACCCTGCTGTTGCTGAAAGCGGCCGACTCCACGATGGTAAACTATGCCCTGACCAGCCTGGAAGGGGATTTTGAAATACGCAATGTGGCAAGGGAAGATCATTTCCTGCGCATTTCCTATGTCGGATACGCCACGCTGAACCTGCTCGTGGAACCCCCGGCGGGACCAACACTGGCCCTTGGCAAGGTACAGCTGAAGGATGAACGCACCCTGCTGCGTGAGGTCATTGTGCAGGAGGAGCGCATCCCGATGCGGGTCAGGGGGGACACCATCGAATACGACGCACTGGCCTTCCGCATCCAGCCCAACGAGGTGGTGGAAGACCTGCTAAAACGCATGCCGGGCATTGAGATACAGTCCGACGGAAGCGTAATCGCACAAGGGGAGCAGGTCAGGCGGGTGTTGGTCGACGGACGTGAGTTTTTTGGTCGCGACCCGAAAATGGCCACCCAGAACCTGCCGGCCGACGCTGTCTCCAAGGTTCATGTCTTCGATGAGCGGTCGGAGCAGGCACGCTTTTCGGGGATCGACGACGGACAAAGGGAGCGTACGATGAACCTGGAGCTCAAGGAAGACAGAAAGGAGGGATTGTTCGGAAACACCAGCCTGGGTTACGGTCCGGATGACCGTTTCCAGGGCCGGACCAACCTGAACCGCTTTGATTCCAAGGGGCAGATCTCCATACTCGGCATGGGCAACAACCTGAACCAACAGGGTTTTTCCATCGGGGAATACATGAATTTCAGCGGGGGTGTGCAAAGCCTGATGGGAGGCGGCGGAGCCCAAATTACCATGGGCGGACCAGGCAACATTCCCATCAATATGGACGGAAGACCCGGCAGCAACGGCATCATGACCTCCTGGGCGGGCGGATTCAATGTCAATCGCAAGTTGTGGGACAGGACGGACGTCAGTGCCAGCTATTTCTATAACCAGCTTGACCATGATGTGGACCAGGACCTGGAAAGGGAGAACTTCCTGCCCACAGGGAATTATGACTTTCGCCAGATCAGCGTCCAGGAGAACCTGAATTGGAACCATCGGCTGAACCTCCGCGTGGACCATAAAATCAATGACAACAACAGCCTGCTGCTAACCGCTGCATCCACCCTGAATGCAACCGGCACTTACCAGCAAAGCGACAGCCAGACCCTTTCCGCCGCAGGGGAAATGCAGAACGCCAGCCAACAGGTGACCAATGCTGAAGGCCAGCAGTTGAATGTCAACTCAAGCCTGCTGTGGCGTAAAAGATTCTCCGTTCCGGGGAGAACGCTTACCACCGGCCTGGATCTGGCCTCTTCCGGAAACAGCCAGGACGGCAGCCTGGAGGCAGTGAACCGCTTCATGCGTGACTTCATGCTGGAAGAGCGCATCATGCAGACCAATACCCAGGAAAGCCTGAACCGTTCGCTGGGATTCAATGCCTCTTACACCGAACCCTTGGGAAACAGGCGCTACCTGGAAGCCAACTATCGCATCACACAAAATTTGAACGAGATCGATCAGCAAGTGTACGACCTGGTCGACGGACAGCCGGTGATTAACACCCTGCTAACCAACATTTACAACAACACCTACCTTTACCAACGTGGGGGGATTAACTTCAGGCTGAACCGAGACATGTACAACCTCACCGTCGGCAGCAGTGTTCAAGCCACCTCGTTGAAAGGAGAAATCGTTACACGGGAGCTCCCGATCGAAAGGAATTACTTCAATGTGCTTCCGGTGGTCCGCTTCAACTACGAGTTTTCGAATATGCGAAGGTTTTCGGCCGACTTTGAAACCAACGTACAGGAGCCGTCCCTGCTGCAGCTACAGCCGATTATCGACAACCGCGACCCGCTGAACCTTTACGAAGGGAATCCGGACCTGCGTCCGTCTTACCGGAACAGGGCAAGCCTGCGCTACAACACCTTTAATCCCCTGACATCATTCGGGTTCTTCACCTTCTTCACTGCCGATTATGTAACCAATGCCATTACCAACTCGGTACGTTTTGACGAGGACCTGGTGCGGACCGTCACCCCGGTAAATACGGAGAACAACCTGAACCTGCGGGGAAATTTCAATGTGAACTTCGGTCTGGAAAAGCTGAAAAGCCGTCTCATGGCAGGCACAACGCTGAGCCGGGTACAAAGTACCAACATCCTGAACGATGTTTCACAGCGCATCGTCAACAACACCCTGACCGGAAACCTGCGCTACAATTTCCGTCCGGGCGAGCAGTTCGACGCGGTCTTGTCGGCCACTGTAAGCCAGCAGCTTACCGATTATGCGTTCAGTGCCCTGGAGCAAGCCTACCTGAATCAAACCTACTCGGCCGAGGCCAACTGGAACTTCCTGCAGCATTACCGGTTGAACCTGGGTTACCGCTACCAGGTCTACCAGGGCGCGACCAGCGATTTTGACCAGAAGATCCCTTTGCTGGACTTCGGATTCTCACGGCGATTCCTGAAAGGCAATGCCGGTGAGCTGCGGCTGACCGGATACAACCTGCTGAACCAGGACCTTGGCGTGACCCAGAGCGTGGATGCCAATTACCTGCAGCGCCAGGTGACCAATTCCCTGGGCAGGTACTTCCTGCTGACCTTTACCTATTCGCTGAACCGCAGCCTGAACGTGATGGACGGCGGTCACGGACCGGGCCGCGGCATGCGGATGATCATGCATTGATCGCAATCATGACTTGATGAGCGCAGGATCTGCATCGCAGGCCCCCGCAAGGTGGCACCCCGATGGGCAGGCCGGCTGAATACTAGCCGTAATTGGAAATCCGCTCCATCGCTGCCACATCCAGTATCTCGATCTCCCGTCCGTTGATCCGCAGCAACTTTTCCTTGCGGAATTCAGACAATGTCCGGATTACATTCTCGGTAGTCATCCCGATGTACTCGGCGATCTCCCTGCGCGATACCGGAAGTTCAAAAACCTGGTTTTTATAAATGGACTGGCTGAATTTAAGCAGGATATACGCTACTTTTCCATGCGTATGCCGCTTTCGGATCTCCAGTGATTCCAGGATGATCTGATTGGAGATCGACCCCAACTTTTCCATCAGGTTCAGTGTAAAAACGCCGTTCTCCAGCGCAATGGCCTTCATCTGGACGATATCGATGCAACAAATGACCGCATCCTCCAGGACCGAGACGGAATAGGTCTGGTGTGTTTCGGAAAACACCCCCAGCAGGCTCACAAAGTCGAAGGGTCCGGCGATCGTAATAATCTGGTCCTTGCCTTCCGGATCAGACCTGTATAGTTTAACGAGGCCGCTTTTCAGGTAAGAAAAATATTTGATCTCATCTCCTTCTAAAAACACGATGTCCCCACGCTTGTATGGAATCTCCACCTTCCGGTCGCAGAATATCCCCAGCTCCTCCTTTCGAAAACTCTCGAAGAAGGCGGTCTTCAACTCGCAATGGTCGCAACCGCACCTGGGGTCCATCAATGCTCTTTGTCGGATGGTTCAGCCCGGCTATGATATTTATCATAAAGTGACAATTATCATAGATCCTGGCTGTTACCGTGTTAACAACTCTGTCTATTTTTGTTCCAGGCATACAAGGCGCCTGCACTGTAAAATTAACAAAAATCGCGCAATCATGAAGAAACTCCTGATACTGGGGGGCGGCACATCCGGGACGATGATGGCCAACAAGCTGCATCACGCACTCGATAAGGAAGACTGGGACATCACCATCGTAGACAAGGAAAAAACGCATTATTACCAGCCGGGCTTCCTTTTCATCCCCTTTGGTATTTACAGCCGGAAGGACGTGGAAAAGCCCAAGTCCAATTTCTTTCCCCCCAGGGTGAACGTGATTTACTCGGATGTCGACCTGATAAAGGCCGATGAGAAGCAAGTTCTGCTCGAAGGCGGAAGGGTGCTAAAATACGACTACCTGATCATTGCCACCGGCGCCCAAATCCGTCCCGACGAAACACCGGGCATGCTCGGATCCCTCTGGCAAAAGGACATCTTCGACTTTTACAGTGTAGATGGGGCCCTGGCCCTGTACAAAAAACTGAAAACCTGGGAAGGGGGCAAGCTGGTGGTGGCCATCACCGAACTTCCGTTCAAGTGCCCGGTTGCCCCCCTCGAATTCGTGTTCCTGGCCGAAGCCTTCTTTTCGGAAAAAGGCATGCGCGACAAGGTCGATATAAGCCTTGTAACGCCCATGCCCGGTGCTTTCACCAAGCCGGTGGCCACGAAGATGCTCAGTATGCTGCTCAGCGAAAAAAACATCGAAGTAGTGCCCGACTTTTATATCGAAAAGATAGACAATGAAAAGAAATGCCTGGTCTCCTACGACGAAAAGGAAGTGCCCTTTGACCTGCTGACCATCGTTCCGCTGAACATGGGCGATGAGCTCATTGCGCGGAGCGGGCTTGGAGATGATTTGAACTACGTGCCCACCGACAAGCATACCCTGCAGTCCAAAGCCCACGAAGATATTTTCGTGATCGGGGATGCGGCCGACCTGCCCACGTCCAAGGCCGGCTCCGTGGCCCATTTTGCCGCCGACATTGTGCAGGAAAATCTGATCTGCGCCATGGAGGGCAGACGGATGACAGGAAGTTTCGACGGACATGCCAACTGTTATATTGAAACCGGATACGGCAAGGGGGCGCTGATCGACTTCAACTATGATACGGAGCCACTGCCGGGGACCTACCCCCTGCCCGGGATCGGCCCCTTTGGCCTCCTGAAGAACACAAGGGTCAACCACTACGGCAAGATCATTTTCCGGTGGATTTACTGGCACATCCTGCTGAAAGGCAAGGAACTGCCGGTAGAATCGGAGATGACCATGGCCGGCAAACGCAAGGTGACCGTATAAACCGCCCATCCGACAAAAAAAATAAAAATGGAAGAAAAGTACATACTTGCAAGGATGGACGCCATGGAGCAGAAGCTCGACCTGGTGCTGGAATATGTGAACCAGCAGCGGCTGAAATCCGAAACCATTGACGACCTGGTGGCCGATGTGTCCCTGATCGGAAAGGACATCTACGACAGCTCAGTGGTGGAACTGGAAAGGCAGTCGGTCGAACTGGACCCCGATGAGCTCAGGCAGCTGGGGGTCAACCTGCTGAAGAACATCCGGAACATGAACGAAATGCTGGAACTGTTCGAAAGTGTAATGGATCTGAAAAAGGACGCCGGACCCATCCTCAATGAACTGATCATTGAATTAACGAAAAACCTGCATACACTGGAAAGCAAGGGCTATTTTGAATTTGCCAAAGAGCTGGGGTCGATTGCCGACAACATCGTCACCAATTTCACACCTGAAGACATCCGGCTGCTGGCTGACAATGTCGTGCTCATGCTGCAGACCCTGAAGAACGTCACACAACCGGAGATGCTGCACGCCGTTAATAGTGCCGTAAAGGTCTATGGCAGCATGCAAACGGAGGACATTAAACCCTATTCCGTCTGGAAAGTCATGCGGGAGATGAACTCTCCCGAAATGAAGTCTGCCCTTGGCTTTATGATCGCATTCATGAAAAACATGTCCAACAATAACCTTAAAAACGAATAATCATTATGGCACAAAAAACGATTGCCGGGAAAACCGTGGAAGTGAACCCCGAAGGTTACCTGGAGAACCCGTCCGACTGGACAAAAGAAATGGCAGTGGAAATCGCCGGAGAAATAGGCATCAGGCTGACTGACAAGCATTTTGAAGTGGTGGATTACCTCCGAAAGGAGCATGCTGCAGGCACCCAGCTTTCGATCCGCAAGGTAGGCAAGTCGGGTATTACCGACATCAAAGGTTTGTATGAATTGTTTCCCGGCGGACCCCTGAAGTATTCTTCGAAAATTGCCGGAATCCCCAAGCCCGCCAGTTGTGTATAAACCCTAAACCGAAAACCATATGAGCTCAGCAACGAACGAGAAGCCCTTAAAAAAAGTCTGCATCATCTGCGCAAAAGGCACCATTGAAGATGTCTATGCCACGCTGGTACTTGCCAACGGGGCAGTGATGGAAGGCATCGAAGCCAAATTGTTTTTTACGTTCTTCGGACTGGACGCCATCACCAAAAAACAGATGAAAAAGATCCACACGGGCACGGTCGGCAACCCGGCCATGCGCATGCCCGGCGGACTCCCTTTTCCGTCCATTCTGGGAATGCTCCCCGGGGTTGAGGCAGGGGTATCTGCCATGATGAAAAGCCAGATGGACAAGCTGGATATTCCGCCGGTAGACGAATTCCTGGAGATGATCACCGCAGGAGGCGGGGAAATCTATGCCTGTAAACTGGCCATGGATATGTTCAAACTGGAGGAAAAAGACCTGTGGGAAGGCTGCAGCGGCGTGCTGACCGTAGGCGATTTTTACGGCATGTGCGGAGGCGAGAATACCCAGATCATCTTTACCTAGACGGCTGTCCCAATCATCACGGGCGCAGTGACGACGTTAGTCAGGCTGCGGACAGGGCCCTTTGAACAGGGCCCTGTCCGCGTTTTGGACAATAGAGAAAAGAGTTTGTAACTTTTCATGGCATCATCCGTCATAGGTTTAAGATTTGCATGTTTAGCGAAAATACGGCCGCCATGAACAGGAACTTCTTTACCACTGCTTTTCGCATCCTGAAGAAAAACAAGACCAATACCTTTATCAATGTTGTCGGACTCGGACTGGGGTTTTCCATCTCTTTCCTGTTGATGATCTATGTGGTCCACCAGCTGAGCTACGACCGCTTCCATGAAAAATCAGACCGCATCTTCCGGGTAACCGTGGAGGGGACCATGGGCGACGGCAAGGTCATCTCCGGCGCCATGAGCAGCGGGGAAACCGCTGACCTGGTCATTGCACAGGTGCCCGAGGCCGAACATGTCACGCGGCTGTACACCTTCGGCGGCGGAACCGTTGTCGTTGATGAACAGCGTTTCACTAGCGAGCGGCTGGCTTACGCGGACAGCGCATTCTTCCGGATATTCACCTTTCCGTTTATTGCGGGAGACCCGGAAACGGCCTTTCGCGATCCCATGTCGGTGGTGCTTTCGGTAAGCACGGCAGAAAAGTTTTTCGGGACCACCGATGTGCTGAACGAGGTGGTTGGCATCCGGGGGTATGACTACCGAATCACCGGGGTGATGAAGGACATGCCCCGGAACTCCCATCTGAAATACGACATCCTGGCCGCTTTTGAGTCCCTTTTACGACCGGAATGGTCCATCATCGAGAACAACGGAATTTCCTTTCCCACCTACATCCTGATGCGTGCCGATGCCGACCCCCAGGCCTTCAGGGAAAAAGT
>JAWLHS010000087.1:0-9128 GCA_041690235.1 Bacteroidales bacterium | reverse complement strand
TACTGCAATCCCTGTTTGTGGCCCTATCCAATATGATCGCTTATGCGACTGCCGTGTTGGCCGGATCCTACCTGGTCGCGAAACTGGCCGCACCATTTCAGTCAAAATCAGACCGGCCCCTGGCGATGAAACTCATTCTGCTGTCCTTTACCCCTTTTTTTTTAGCGCTGGCTGCGCATGCGCTCATACCCCGTGTCCGTTACCTGGGCCTGGCTGCCCTGGTTTACACCGTCTTCCTTTTTGGCAAAGGCCTGCAAGCTTTATTTGAAACCCCTTCCCCAAAGGTGGCCGGCTTCACTTTCATCTCTTTCTTCATACTACTGGGCATTGCCTGGGTAATCAACCTGCTTGTTTCCGGTTTGCTGATTTATTCGCCCCAATGAGCCTTACGTATTCAATACAGAATCCAATTTGTTTATGAAATATTCCCCCAAATCCCTGATTCGAATGGCCCTCATTGTTGTGGGACTGATTGTTATTATTGGCTTTTGGCACCGGTGGCTTTCATCGGAATCCAAACAGTTGGAGGAGGCCATGGCCGGGCCCATGGAGGAAGTCCCGGACCTGGATGAGTTTGGCTTTGAAACAGGCACTTTTCAGGTTGAGTCGGGGGTGGTGGCCTCGCGGCAAACCTTGTCACACATCCTGGCCCGCTTTGACTTTGGTCCCGCCCGCATCGACCAGATTGCCCGGGGAATGACAGATGTATTCAATCCACGGCAGATCCGGGCAGGACAATCCTACCACGGCTACCTTACTCCCGGGGATTCTTCCGGCATCCAATATTTTATTTATGAAATATCACCCCTGGAATTTCTTAAGGTTCATTTTGCCGACAGTCTGATCGTTAGCCGGGAGAAAAAGGAAGTGACCACGCTGGTGCAAACAGCCACCGGGCAGATCCAGTCTTCCCTCTGGAAAGTTTTAACGGACAATAACCTGCACCCGGAACTGGCCATTCGATTATCGGAAGTGCTGGCCTGGGAGGTTGACTTTTACCGCATCCAACGCGGGGACAGTTTCAAGGTGGTCTATCAGGAAAATTTCGTTGGTGAGCGTTCTGTCGGTATTGAACAAATTGATGCGGTTTTTTTTGTGCACCAGGGGCGGGATATTCATGGTTTTCGATTTGAAGAAGACACCATCAGCGGATTTTTTAACCAGGAGGGGGAGAACCTCAGGAAGGTTTTTCTAAAGGCACCCCTGGAATTCGTTCGGATCACATCAAGGTATTCGCACAGCCGCATGCACCCCATTTTGAATCAGCGCAGGCCACATTACGGCACCGACTATGCCGCACCCACCGGCACCCCGATTCTTGCCGTGGGTGACGGGGTGGTGACCGAGGCCTCGTATACTTCGGGCAACGGAAACTACGTGCGCATAAGGCATAATTCAGTATATGACACCCAATACCTGCATATGTCAAGGTTTGCCAGCGGGATTCGCCGGGGAACGAGGGTCAGCCAGGGAGAGGTGATTGGTTACGTAGGAGCCACCGGTCTGGCCACCGGTCCGCATGTGTGCTTCAGGTTCTGGAAAAACGGGCAGCAGGTCGATCACCTGAGGGAAGACTTTCCGAGTGCCGATCCATTGCCGGTGGAGTACCATGAGCGCTTCTTTGCACAAAGGGACAGCCTGATGCAGGTGCTACGGACATTGTCTTTTATGGACGGGCCTTCTCTTCAGGCTGAATCGCTTCCCTGATGCGCACCAACTTCTCCAGCAAGGGCCTTAGTTTCTCAATTTCCAGCATATTGGCGCCATCCGATTTTGCATTGGCGGGTTCGGGATGTGTTTCAATGAATAACCCATCGGCACCTGCCGCGATCCCTGCTTTTGCCATGGTCTCAATAAGGTGGGGAAGTCCGCCGGAAACTCCGCGCGACTGGTTGGGTTGCTGAAGAGAGTGCGTTACATCCAAAACCACGGGAACCCGGAATGCCTGCATGAGGGGAATGCCCCGGAAGTCCACCACCAGATCTCCGTAACCGAAAGTGGTTCCCCGCTCCGTTACCAGCACCTGTTTGTTGCCTGTTGACTGAACTTTTTCAATGGCGTATCCCATGGCAGCGGCCGACAAAAACTGTCCCTTCTTGATGTTCACTGCCTTCCCGGTTCGTCCGGCCGCAATCAGCAACTCGGTCTGGCGGCACAAAAAAGCGGGGATCTGCAGGATATCCACCCTGCGGGCGGCCATGAAAGCCTCTTCATTGGTATGGACATCGGTCAGGGTAGCCACATTGAATTTCTCCCCGATGTCCCTGATGATGTTCAGGGCAATTTCATCACCGATGCCGGAAAAACTCTCCAGCTTCGAGCGGTTGGCTTTTTTGTAGGAGGCCTTGAAAATATAGGGAATGCCCAGGTCCCGTGTGATGTCAAGCACTTTTTCTGCAATCTCAAAACCCATTTCCTCGTCTTCAAGTACACAGGGTCCCGCGATCAGAAAAAACGGACCGGCGTTCTGCTTCCCTTCTGACAAAATTTTATCCAACACTGGTTTCATAATTATTTGGTTTTAAATTGAATTGGCTGCATCCTGACGTGGTTCGGTCGATTTAAAATGGACGGCAAGCCATATACACTCCCGGTCCTTGCTGGTATAAGCCACCCGGTGTTTTAGTCCGGCAGGCAACAACAAATAATCACCCCCGGATAAATGCACGAGCTGTCCGTTCTCAAATTGGAGGCTGGCCTTGCCCGTGAGCAATAACACCCACTCATGCCGGTCCTGGTCATACCAATGCCCGGGATCAGAAACCTGCCCCCAGCTGATGATCCGTTCAATATACAAACCCTCACCTGAACACAGGCATTCAACCTGCTCCTGATCCTTCGCAGAGGGGATGCCTGTTGTGGAAAAGATATTTTTGACCATCCGTTGAGAAGGTTCCGCATCCATGCCTCACAGAATGTCTTCAATGAATCCTTTGCCTTGCCTGACCAGAATCAGTTCATCGGTGGTGCAGTCGATTACCGTGGAGGCCTGGTTGTCACCATAACCGCCGTCGATAACCAGGTCGACGAGGTTTTCATACTTTTCGTGGATCAGCTCCGGGTCAGTGGTATACTCCAGTATTTCGTCGTCGGAATAAACGGAAGTCGAAATGACGGGATTGCCCAGTTCCCGGACGATGTCTCTGATTATGTTGTTGTCGGGAACCCTGATTCCCACTGTCTTTTTCCTGCTTTGAAACAACTTCGGGACCTGGTTGTTGGCGTTCAGAATAAAGGTAAAAGGGCCGGGCAGGGCCTTTTTCATGGCCTTGTACACACCGGTGCTAAAAGGCCTTGTCAGGTCCGAAATGCGTTGGAGATCCTCACAAATCAGAGAAAAATTGGCTTTCTGGGGCTTAATGCCTTTGATCTGTGCCACCCTTTCCACGGCCCTGGGTTGTAAAATATCACACCCGATCGCATATACCGTGTCTGTGGGAAATATGATCACGCCCCCCTGGCGGAGGCACCCGGCCACCATCTGGATATACTTCGGGTTGGGATTCTCGGGGTAAATCTTTAGCAGCATAATAAATGGTTCGGTTGGTCGCAGGAATGACAAATTTACATTTTTTGTGCTGTTTTTCCTTCCCGGGAAAAAAATTATAAACACTACCTTTGTTTCATGTTTCTGAAACCTCCACTGTTTGTGTTGCCCGCCAGGCGTATTTTCTTCCTTGCTTTTTTTTTGGCATGCCTTGTCATTGAAGGATTCCCGTCGGGGAAATCAGTAACGGCTGACCAGCAAGTATCTTCAGAGCGGATAGACGTCCGGATTGCTGAGGTGGTTTCCTTTGACCAGAATTTTTCCTTCTCCCCCCATGAATCGGAACAGGGCCGGATCATCAACCATTTTCTGCAAAAAATTGCGGAGGGTACCGGCAAACTCAGGGCCTATACACAATATGCATTTGCCGGCAGCATCCTTGTCGGGGTTGCCACCCCGGAGCAGGGCAAATGCAGTGTGGAACTGAGCCTCCGGGGCGCCGGCCTTTCCGGCGATTTGATATACCGTGATTTCAGCCTTGAAAAGGTTTTGATTCCCGACAGGGCCTCATTCAGCATGGAGGTTTTTTCTTCTGGTGGACGATCCGTGCACAGCCAAAGGTTCCATGATCTTGCCTTTTCATCGGATGGAAGCGTGTTTCTCCGTCATCCGCTGCCTTTCTCCTGCCAGGTTACCGACCTGTCATTCAGAATCACCGGCCTGGAATTTTCTTATACCGAGGAGGTGTATGCCCGTTTCGGTGAATGGATGGGCGTGATTGAATCATATTATGAGGGCAGTCGCATGCTGGATGCCATCCCATCTTTGGTGGACGGTCTTTCCTTCTCGGACCCGGAAAGGATTCTTCTGGATGAATTCAGACTTTGCGAAGCAGAGCAAATCCTAAGCCAGTTAAGGTATGCCCCTTTCAGAGAATGGATCAGGCCCGGGGGCGGGGATCCCGAGTCGGTAAACCCGCGTCTGAATGCCTATTCGGCCCGGGCCGACAGCCTGCGGTTTTCTTTTAACCTGTCTATAAGCCGCATTGACACCTTGTTTTACGAGAAAGGCCTTGTGGCCCTGGAAGAGGAGCGGAAAAACAAGGGCAGGGAGTTGTTTGAGTCCGCCCTGGTTTACAACCCCTTTCATATCGGCGCGCATTATGCCCTGGCCAATCTGGACCATCAGGACCTGGATCATCTCGAGGCACTTTCAAGACTGGGGGAGGTTCTTTCCCGGATTTATCCATCAGGGTTTTGGCTTGAAAAGACCAGGCTGCTTGCCGGGGAGGTGCTTGGGGCGATTTTTAAGGAAGGGGATGAGCTGATCAGGGAGAATCGCTTTCTGGATGCCCTTGCGTTGCTTGGCGAGGTTGAAGCCTTTTGTCGTTCCACATCGGGCCGCTTCCCTTGTCCCGGAACGCTTGTGGATTTGCAAATCCTTGCCCATACCGGTATGTTCCGGTCATTTTTAATTGTCTCGGAAAGGGCCCTTGCGAATGACAATCTTTCATTTTGTGTGGCTTATATCCGCAATGCCCTTGCCTACGAGAAGGAAAACCAGCCTTTCATCACCGGGTCCGCCGACGCCAGGCTGCTGTTGCAAAAAGTGGTGAATCGCCACCTGCAGAAAGCGGAAGATTTTTGGCGCCAGGGGAACGGGTCCGGCTCCACGGAACAAATGCTGCTTGCCAGGAAGCTTTGCGAGACCTACGATTTTCTGGACTGTGAATGGCCATCCACCCCTTAAAGACTGCTTTTACTTCCCGTTTTTTCGGCCGAAAAAGCTTGTTCCGCGGTGGGCGCGGATTAGAAATGACCAGGCGGCTCTTCGGGATGGGGACCCGGGTTTTGATCCAGTGCCACGATGCGGTAAAGATCGGTACGGCGGTCATTCCAATTGGTCACCGTGCCCCGGTTCCGGTGCCTCTTGAGCAGTTCAAGGTCAATGTCGTTAATGATCACGGTCTCCACGTTGGGCGTACATTCTCCCGCGATGGCATCCCGCGCAAATGAAAAATCGGAAGGGGTGAAGATGCCGGACTGTGCGTACTGAATGTCCATGTTGTCGACCTGTGGAAGGTTTCCCACAGTACCGGCCACTGCGACAAATATCTGGTTTTCCACGCAACGGGCCTGGGCGCAATACCTCACGCGCAGGTATCCCTGACGGTCGTCGGTGCAAAAAGGGACAAATATCAGGCGAGCACCCCTTTCGACGGCGATCCTTGCCAGCTCCGGGAACTCTACGTCATAGCAGATCAAAATGGATATTTTTCCCTTGTCGGTATCGAATACCTCTATGGTGTTGCCTGGCTGCACACCCCACCATTTCTTTTCATTTGGGGTAATGTGAAGTTTGTATTGCTTCCCGATCTCCCCGTTGCGCTGAAACAGATAGGCAATATTATACAGGTTGTCGCCTTCGGGTGTGAAATGCGATCCGGCCACGATGTTGATGTTGTATTTTATGGCCAGTTCGCTGAAAAGCTCCAGGTATTGTTCGGTAAACTCACCGATCTTCCTGGCGGCCGTGCCCGGCTCTTCTTTTGGGAAAAGGGACAGGAGCTGAAGGGTGAACATTTCAGGGAACAAGACAAAATCGCTTTTGTAGCCGGAAGCCACATCCACGAAATATTCGCATTGAATGGCAAACTCATCAAAGCCCTTGATGGGACGCATCTGGTATTGAACCACACAGATACGTACAGGAGCGGCGGCCAGAAACTGGCGTTCCTTTTCCTCTTTGTAATCGAAGTTTGTCCATTCAAGGTATGTCGCGTAATTGGACGATTCTTTGTCATCGTCCAGGTATTGCCGGATGATCTTTTTCAGTGAAAACCCGTTGGAAAGCTGGGGGGTAAGCACCGGATCGAAAATGGCCCTGCTGGTTACCCTGTCCACGTATTGGCTGATATTCAATTTATCGCGGTAGTTTTTATACCCTGGCAGGCGGCCACCGATGACGATCCGCATCAGGTTATACCTGCGCGCCAGGTCCTTACGGGCCTCATACAAACGGGTGGCCAGCTTCATGCCCCTGAATTCCGGGTGAACCATGATTTCCATTCCGTAAAGGGTATCCCCCTCGGTGTCATGGGTGCCGATATTGCCGTTGTCACAGATCTCGTCCCACGTCATGTTCATGTCAAAATCTTCTGAATCAATGATCAGGCTGCCGGATGAGGCCACAAGGCGCCCGTCGATCTCAATGACGATCTGACCGTCGGGGAAACGGGTGATTTGGTTTTCAATGTTTTCCCGGCTCCAAACCTGCATACCCGGGAAGCATATTTTCTGCATGGAGATCAACTGGTCAAAGTCCTCCATCCGGAGTGGACGGATATTCAGTTGGTACTCAAATTCGTGGATGTCGATTTTTTCCATTTTAATATGAATCTCGGATATCTATAATTTCTCCCCCTTTAAAATCTTTATCCGACAACAGCAAATGGGCCAGTCTTTTGCCTGCAAGGGAGGGTGGAATCAACTGTCCGGATTCCTTGTAGTTCACAAATTTCTGCCGGTGGACAAACTGTTCTTCGGTCGTTTCGCGTATGGTGGTTTGCATGTCTGTATCAATGATCCCGGGTGCCACGCCCATGCAATCGACGGGGTACTCCATGTTTTCCTGTTCCGTGCCGATGCAGCGCGAGAACATATCCATGCCCGCTTTGGCAGTACAGTAATTGCTCCAACCGTTATAGGGGAATGAAGCCGCCCCGGAAGAAATGTTCATGACCCGTTTTCGAACCGGAAGATTCCTGGTGTACCTGATGAATTCAGCTGTCAATACCATGGGAGCCAAAAGGTTTACCCGCATATGGTGTTCCACATCCGAAGGGGAACAGGTTTCAATCCGCCCCACAGGCTGAATCACCCCGGCATTGTTCACCAGATAAATGCCTTCGGCAACATTCGTATCAATTATTTCAAAAATTTGTCTGCCAAGCTGTGGAATGTCCTGGGTGAAAGCCAGGTCGAATAGTAGAAAATCCACCGTGCAATTCTTCGCTGCGCCGAGGCGTTTCAGGGTTTCACTCTCACTACGGGCAATGCAGATCAGATGATGGTTCTCGTTCAGCAGGTCAATGGCGATTCCCTCTCCAAGGCCTTTGCTGGCGCCTGTAATAATAAAATAATGCATATGTCTGTTGGTGTTAATGATCTCTTAACCGGCCCACGGATTTGACGGAGCCGGTATTGGGGTAAAATTCGATTTCCATTTCAGCAGGGGGCAGCCATGTGACCACCCCGAACTGGTTGATCAGCATCCTGGCTTCCGCCCTGAGGACCTCTCCCTCTTTCAGGATCACGGTGGCATGCTCGGGAATGCGGTAATAAAAACCGGTTTGCCCGGAGCGGGATGCCGGTGTCCGTTGTACTAACGGCAAAAGGGGGCTGGTTGTTTGATCCGTCATGGTTTGAATGCTCACAGGGGTGCTCCCGGGTAGATTGTCTTTCAGCACGCCGTCCCGTTCTGAAAAATAGAAAAGAATCCGGGGGGTCTGGTCCGTTTCACGATCGGGGGTATATGTGTAGCGGTAACGGATGCTTTCCGATGAGGAAATGCCCGTGAACAGGGCCAGGTAATCATTTTCCTTCCGGTCCATCTCCCTGTACATATATTCAAGGCTCTCCCTTGAATATGGAATTTCAGCGAATCCGGTGATCAGATCAAATTTTTTGTCCCTTAAACTCAGAATGTGATCGGCCACTTCCCTGGCCCTTGATTCGCTGCTCTTTTCCACCCATCTTCTGCGAAGGGTCTGACGCTCAACCGTCATTGTATCCACCCTCACCCGCTCCGTGATGGTATCGATCCGCTCCTCCAGGTTCAGGTCAATAAAATAGTTAAAGGTGGCTTCTGTGCCAAAATACCCATATTCCTTGCTCTCCCCGGCATGTTTTTTCAAAGCGGGATCATCGATGGATTTGTTGACGCTCAAGAGCATGCCGGCCTCACTCAGGGTGAGCTGGAGGGCTTCATCCTCCTGATCGAATTGAACAAAATACATTTGGTCCGGATCCGGTTCGGCAAAACCATTGATCAGGATCCTGGAAATTGAGTAGTTGACCGAAGGATGGCCAATGATGTTCTCCAGTCCCAGAAACCGCTCTGCGTATTGGGCAAAGGGCCCCGGTTGGTTTTCCGTCCGTGTGACGGTCACATCGACAGCAATCACCGTTTTGGGCAAAAAGTAATGGAAACCTTCAGCTGCAAGCCCGCTGGGTGCTTTTTTTACGTCAAATGATGTCAGCACTTTTTGTTCTTTACAGGAAGGCACCAACAAAAAAAGAAAGAAAAGTGTAAGAATGAATGAGGTTCTCATAGCGGGGCGTGTTGGGATTCAATTTTCTTCAAAAATAGGACAAAAAACCCACTTTTGGAAAGCTTGGGGAACAAAGGGGGTTTTTAATTATATTTGTAATGAGACCCGGTTTCTAAGGAGGGTTCGGCCTTTTTTACCAATTAATTTCTGAAATATGTTCAACGAAAGGGACCTGGCCCAGATGCGAGAGAAGGGCATTTCACTTCAGCTTGTTGATCAGCAGCTGGCTTATTTCAGGGAGGGCATCCGGTTTGTCAATCTGGCCCGGCCTGCAACAGTGTATGACGGGATTATTCAGCTGGATGAATC
>JAWLHS010000086.1:0-9178 GCA_041690235.1 Bacteroidales bacterium | reverse complement strand
ACCAGCTGACCGCTAAGGTCTTCCTGGCTTTCAACGTATACCTCAATCACATCGCCTGGTT
The DNA here is from genome assembly GCA_041690235.1 of Bacteroidales bacterium. Lineage (GTDB taxonomy): Bacteria > Bacteroidota > Bacteroidia > Bacteroidales > UBA7960 > SLSG01. The sequence continues at coordinate 9,117 of JAWLHS010000086.1, read as the reverse complement.
TCAGGTCCTGATTGTACCTGACCTCAGCGGCCGGGATGACGCCATCCGACTTAAAACCAATATTGACGACCACTTCCCGGCTGCTCATCGAAACAACCGTTCCGTCAATCACTTCGCCCTCTCCAATAGACTTCAGGGTTTCATCGTAAATGCTTTCCAGTCTTTTGCGCTCGGCTTCTGAGTATGTTTCCTGTTTTTTTCCAATGGAGTCCCAGTCAAACTCTCCCGGAACCTGAGGAGAAAAAGCGTCTTCCGGTTGATGAACGGAAGGGGGCGCTGGTTGTCCGGATTTTTCCTCTGCGGCAGGGGCTTCGATCACCTCCTCTGCGGCAGGGGCTTCGGTCACCTCCTCTGCGGCAGGGGCTTCAGTTTCCTCAGCTGCAGCAGGGGTTTCGGTCACCTCTTCTTCGGCAGGGGTCTCCGTTTCCTTTTCGGAAGCAGCCTCCGCATTGGCGGGTTCATCGGCCGATTCTACCGGTGATTCTCCGGCAGCGGCTTCTTCAGACTTTTTTTCCACGGGGGTCTCCCCTGTTATATTTTCGGAAGCCGGGGCTTCTTCTTCAGGCCCAGATAGGGGTTCTTCAGAGGCGGTTGCCTCCGTTTTCTTTTCCCCGGCCAGGGATTCTTCGTTTTGTTTCTCTGTGGAAGCCTCAGATTTAGGTTCTTCCGGATTTAGGTTTTTGTTTTCTTCAGACATTCACTCATGCGATGCGGTTTCCGGACCTCTGTCAGACAGAAATGGCCGGGAACCTGGTTAAACAATAATATGACAGGGGCCCTCAAAAGGGACTGCAAAAGTAGCAAATAAATCAGAAACAACAAACTTATAATCAGTTTTTAGGCCTGTTTTCAGGGCTTGGGGGGAAGGGTGGTTTCGAGCCTTTCTTTCAGCATGGCCTTATCAACCACTTCGATCATATCTCTTATGTACTGAAAGGTAAGGCCTTCAAGGTAGATTTCACTGATTTCCTCCACATCTTTGCGATTCTCCTCAGAAAGGACAATATGGGTGATTCCGTAGCGCTTTGCGGCCAGGATCTTTTCCTTAATGCCTCCGACCGGAAGCACCTTGCCGCGCAGGGTGATTTCACCCGTCATGGCAACCCGGGGTCTGACCTTTCTTTGTGTAAATGCTGAAGCAAGGGCAGCAAACATGGTAATACCGGCCGAGGGACCATCCTTGGGGGTGGCTCCCTCGGGCACATGGAGATGGACGTTGTATTTTTCGAAGATTTCGGGGTCGATGTCCAGCATTTCTGCATGGGACTTCAGGTATTCAAAAGCCAGGGTAGCCGACTCCTTCATTACATCGCCCAGGTTTCCTGTCATGCCCAGTAAGCCTTTGCCTTTGCTGATGCTCACCTCAATAAACAAAACCTCACCCCCGGATTGCGTCCAGGCCAGGCCTGTCATGACTCCGGCCAGATTTTTCAATATGGTCTGTTCACGGTTGAAGGGAGAGGGGCCAAGGATCTTTACCAGCTCCTCTGTGCTGAGGGACGCACGGTCCACTGTATTCCCCACCACAGAGCGGGCCCTGGCCCGCATCACCTTTGCAATGATTTTCTCCAGGCTCCTGACCCCGGACTCCCGGGTATAATCCTGAACGATCTTTTCAAGCACTTTTTTTGAAAACCGCATCTGCGATCTTTTCAGTCCGTGGGCCTCCAGTTGTCGGGGAACAAGGTGTTTTCTGGCAATCTCCAGCTTTTCCTCCACGATATAACCGCTCAGGTTGATCACCTCCATTCGGTCCCTGAGTGCAGGCTGAACACCCGACAGGGTGTTGGCAGTGGCAATAAACATCACATTGGACAAGTCAAAGTCCAGTTCAAGGTAGTTGTCGTAGAAGCTATTGTTTTGTTCCGGATCGAGCACCTCAAGCAAAGCGGACGAAGGATCTCCGGAAAAAGTCTGGTGTCCGACCTTATCTATTTCGTCAAGTACAAATACAGGGTTGGAGGACTTGGCCTTCTTTATGTTCTGGATGATCCGACCAGGCATTGCACCCACATAGGTTTTCCGGTGCCCCCGGATCTCTGCCTCATCCCGGAGTCCGCCAAGCGACATGCGCACGTACTTCCGGCCAATGGCCCTGGCAATGGATTTCCCGAGGGAGGTTTTCCCGACCCCGGGAGGACCGACAAAACATAGAATGGGCGACTTCATATCCCCCTTCAGTTTGAGTACGGCCAGGTATTCAATAATGCGCTCCTTGATCTTTTCCAGACCGTGATGGTCCCGGTCCAGAATATGCTGGGCCTTTTTCAGGTCAAATCCATCGGGCGTAAACTCATTCCATGGAAGTTCGACCAGGGTTTCCAGGTAATTCAGATGAATGGAGAACTCCATGGCGGCCGGATTGATGCGCTGCAGTTTGGCCAACTCCTTCTCAAAGGTATCAGCCACCTGCTTGCTCCATTTCTTTTTTCTGGCCCGTTCCCGGAGTTCGTTGATCTGCTGATCCTGGGGACTCCCACCAAGTTCTTCCTGAATGGTTTTCAGTTGCTGGCCAAGGATGTAATCCCGTTGCTGCTTGTCGATATCTACCCGGACCTTCGACTGGATCTGGTTTTTCAATTCAACAACCTGCAGCTCTTTGGTGAGGTGTCCCAATACAACGTTTGCCCGTGTATTCAGATCGAGTACTTCCAGCAGCTTCTGCTTATCATTGACCTCAATGTTCAGGTTGGAGGCGATAAAGTTGATCAGGAAAACCGGACTCTCAATGTTTTTAATGGCAAAAGCGGCTTCGCTGGGTACGTTGGGAGAAAGCTTAACGATTTGTATGGCGAGGTCCTTTATCGTTGAGATCAGCGCTTTGAATTTCTGTGAATATTTGACTTTCTCATCCTGGTCAAAGGAGTCAACCCTGGCTTTGAAATAGGGTTCCACTTCCACCAACTCCTTCAGTTCAAAGCGCTTTTTGCCTTGAATAATGACAGTTGTATTGCCATCAGGCATCTGTAATACTTTGATAATCTGGGCAACGGATCCAATCTTGTTCAGATCCTCGAAGCCGGGTTCTTCCACACTGGGATCTTTCTGTGACACCACCCCGATGATCTTTGACTTCTTGTACACTTCGCGAACCAATCGGATGGATTTATCGCGGCTGACCGTAATGGGAATCACCACTCCGGGAAACAGAACAGTGTTCTTCAATGGCAAAATGGCCAGTACCTCCGGGAGTTTCTCGGCGGCCATTTGCTCCTCTTCCTCACTGGATAACAGGGGGATGAATTCGCTTTCTGCATCCAGAATATCCGAAAAATCAAACCCGTTTCGCTCAAATAAAGAATCCATATAGAAAATGCGTCAAATTGTCATAAAAAACAGTAACCCGGCCGGAGCCATTCAGGCTTCCTTGCCAGGGGCCCAGACTTTCCAGGACCGATAATAGGTGTGCAAGCAGCGTGCCAATTGATCAGGCATGACACATCAGCAGGAAACGGCTTATTCGGGGAAACCCGACCGTATAGGATCACGAAAATTTTCTATAGGAAAACGTATGGTCGAAAACGCTTTTTAAAATCCCCTCCTCCCTCGTGTCAAAATCCTTCCCCCTCCTGGCATAAACGCGTTTTGCAACCTGGATCGCTTTGTCAATATCAAAGGCACTGGTGCCGGATACACTGCCCCAGGTAAAAGAGGGAATGAAGTTTCGCATAAAGCCCGATCCGAAAACCTGGGCGTTGACTCCAATCACAGTCCCTGTGTTAAACATGGTATTGATGCCGCATTTGGAGTGATCGCCCATGAACGTCCCGCAAAACTGCAGGCCGGTGGCAACAAAACTCTCCTCTTCATAATCCCATAACCTCACCTGGTCGTAATTGTTTTTCAGGTTGGAAGCATTGGTTCCGGCCCCCAGGTTGCACCATTCTCCAATCACACTGTGCCCGAGGAAACCGTCATGGACCTTGTTGGAGTAACCGAAAACCACAGATTCAATCATCTCCCCTCCAATCTTGGAGTGGGGCCCGATGACAGAATTGCCGTGGATTTTAGCGCCCATTCTAATGGTGGAACCCTCACAAACCGCAACGGGTCCCCGGATCATCGCCCCATCCATAATTTGGGCATTTTTTCCGATATAAACAGGTCCGGCCGAGGCATTGATCATGGCCATCTCAATCCGGGCCCCTTTCTCAACGAAAATGTTTTCGGGAGCCATGACCATGGCATGTGTGGGGATGGGCTGTGACTTTCGGCCCCGGGTCACCTGCTCAAAATCATCAAGCAAGGCTTCCCCGTTCATGGAGATTATTTCCCACAGCCGTGAGATTTTCCTGATCGGGCCCGAAGTTTCCATGGGGGAAACGGCTTCAAGCAAATCAAGATCGAGGTTGTCGATATCCTGGGCACGCATGCGATGGGCAATCAGGACTTCGCCTGAAATCAGGGTCTGGTTGGGCTTTAATTTTGCCATTTCCTTTACAAGCCGGGCATTCGGAAAAACACTGGAATTGATCAGGATGTTGTCATCCTCCTTTACCAGGGGATACTTTTCGCTCAGGTAGGGCTCAGTGAGACTCGAGGTGGTCGCACCAAGATATCGCTCCCACTTTTCCCGGATGGTCAGCATGCCCACGCGAATGTCGGCCAGGGGTCGTATAAAAGTAAAGGGCAGTAAATGGGTACGGCTCTGGGCACCAAACAGGATATAGTTCATGAAACGATGGTTTGACAGGGTTTGTGACTGGGCTAAAGGTAAAAAAAATAAATAAAAAAAGCCCTCCGGGGAGGGCTAAAATAAGATTTTTTTACGGTTCGTCTAGCTTTTCTTCTGAAGGTGTTTTTGGTATTTGGTCCTGAATTTATCCACACGACCCGCCGTGTCAACAAGTTGTTGTTTGCCAGTATAAAATGGATGCGAAGTGTGGGAAATTTCCAGTTTGATCAACGGGTATTCTTTCCCATCTTCCCATTTGACGGTTTCCTTGCTGGAGGCGGTGGACCGGGTTAGAAAGCTATAATCGTTCGACATGTCTGTAAAAACCACAAAACGATAATTGGTTGGATGGATATCTTTCTTCATCAGAAAAGCAATTAAAATTTCTTGTTAAATCAGAGCAGTCCCCAAAAAAGATTTGTTGAATCCCTTTTTTAAGGACTGCAAAGTTAGTAATTATTTTTAAAAAACCACCCTTGTAATGAACTTTTTTAATCCAGGGTATGAACAACCAGTCCGCTTCTAAGCTTTGGTTCAAACCAGGTCGTCTTTGGAGGCATGATATTCCCGGTGTCGGCAATATCCATCAACTGTTTCATGGTAACGGGAAAGAGGGAGAAGGCAACCGCCATATCGCCACTGTCGACACGCCTTTCCAGCTCTTTCAGGCCACGGATACCACCGACAAAATCAATCCGTTTGTCGGTACGCTGGTTTTTGATTCCCAGAATGCCGTCCAGAACCAGCCTGGACAGGATGGTCACATCAAGCACCCCGATCGGATCTGCATCATCATAGGTGCCTTCTTTGGCCTCGAGTGAATACCAGAGACCACCCAGGTACATCCCGAATACATGAAGCTTGTCCGGTTTGAATGCTTCCTTGCCATGCACCTGCACCACGAAGTTTTTTTCCAGCATGGAAAGGAAAGATTCCCTGGTCAGTCCATAAAGGTCTTTTACCACGCGGTTGTAATCAATAATGGTCAGCTGTTCGTCAGGAAAAAGAACGGCCATGAAAAAGTTGTACTCCTCATTGCCCGTATGATGGGGATTGTTTCGTTTTTTCTCATTCCCCACCAATGCCGCAGCGGCGGTCCGGTGATGCCCGTCGGCCACATAAAAGGCAGGGACTTTGGCAAACAATTCTTCCAGCCTGGCAATGAGCTGGTCGTCTTCAACAACCCAGAAATGATGCCCGAAGCCATCATCGGCCACGAAATCATAAACAGGTGCTGCCTGCACGGCTTTGTCAACAATGCGGTTGATCTCGTCCTGGGACGGATAAGTGAAGAAAACCGGCTCAGCATTGGCATTCAGAACCCGTACATGCTTCATGCGGTCTTCTTCCTTATCGGGACGAGTCAGTTCGTGCTTTTTAATCCGATCCTCCAGGTAATCCTCAACCCCGGCACAACCAACAATCCCATATTGAGTCTTTTCCCCCCAGGTTTGGGCATAGATGTAAAAGTGCTTTTTCTGATCCTGCACCAGGTAACCCTGGTCAATAAACTTCAGGAAGTTGTCCCTTGCTTTGTCGTATACCTGCTGAGAGTGCAGGTCAATGCCTTCGGGTAGCTCTATCTCGGGTTTTACCACGCGCAAGAAACAATAGGGGTTATTCCCGGCCTCAAGGCGGGCTTCTTCGGAGTTCAACACATCGTAAGGCCTTGACGCCAGTTCTTTAACAATTTTGTTCGGGGGACGAAATCCCTGGAAAGGTTTTAGAATCGCCATAAATAATTTGTCTTAAGATTTTTTATTGGTTGCTGTTTAATTCACCTGGAAGGTTTTGTCTCCCTTCTCAAAGAAGTTTACGATCTGTGTGGCCGCAGCAATGCCTGCATTTACATTGGCCTCGGAGGTTTGCGCCCCCATCTTTTTAGCAGTAAATACATAGCGGCCGGGAAACCTTCCTTCAATTTCCTCCCGGCAGTCCGGGGCAATATCTGACAAATACTTAAAGTCCGGCCTTTCCTCCATCAGCTTCAGGAGGCACTCTTCGTCAACCACCTCCTTACGGGCGGTGTTTATCAGGACCCCCCCCTTGGGCAAAAGGGACAAAAGGTCACAATTGATGGACTTTTTGGTTTTTTCGTTGGCCGGAATGTGAAGGGAAACGTACTGGCAGGTTTTGTAGAGTGCTTCAACTGTGTCGACAGGCTTTACCCCCGCTTTTTCCATGACTTCCTTGCTTACGAAAGGGTCGAAGGCAAATACTTCCATTCCGAATCCGCTGGCAATTTCCGCGACATATTTCCCTACATTACCAAAGGCATGAATGCCCAGTTTTTTACCGCGCAATTCCGATCCGCTGGTCCCGTTAAAGCCGTTCCTTATAGCGTAAAGAACCATTCCAAAAGCCAGCTCGGCAACGGCATTTGAATTCTGCCCGGGGGTGTTCATGGCAACAATGCCTCGTTCGGAGCAGGCTTCAAGATCAATATTGTCATAGCCAGCCCCTGCCCTGACCACGACTTTCAACCCGGAAGCTGCTTCTATTATCTCGCGGCTGGCTTTGTCACTCCGGATGATCATTGCATCAACCGCGGCGACGGCTTGTTTAAGTTCATCCACAGACGAATATTTTTCAAGCATCACGGTTTCATAACCCGCTGCATCCAATACTTTTTTGATGCCTTGCACGGCAACTGCAGCGAAGGGCTTTTCAGTGGCAACCAATACTTTCTTCATAACATGGGATTTTAAGCGTTCTTTACCAAAGAAGCCCGGGGATCATCTCCGGTTGGAAATGACACCCGGGCCCGAAATGATTGTCTACTTCTTATGCAACTTCTCAAATTCCTTCATGGCATCAACCAGCGCGATCACACTTTCCTTTGGAAGCGCATTGTATGTTGAAGCCCTGAAGCCTCCCACTGAGCGATGCCCCTTCAGTCCAGACATGCCTTTGGTACCGGTAAAGGCAAGAAACTCGGATTCCAGTTCCTTGTATTCGGGGGACATCACAAAACTGATGTTCATAACCGAGCGGCTGTCCTTCTCTACGGGACCCGTGAACAGGGGATTGCGGTCAATCTCGTCGTAAAGCAGCCGTGCTTTTTCCTGGTTCATCTTTTGCATCACTTTCACACCGCCCAGCTTCTTCAGCCAACGCAGGGTTTCCATGCAGGTATATATCGGAAGGCATGGCGGGGTGTTGAACATCGAGCCATTGTCAATATGGGTCTGGTAGTTCAACATGGTTGGGATGGGACGGTCAAGCTTTCCAAGAATGCCGTCCCTGATGATCACAAATGTGACCCCTGCGGGTCCAAGGTTTTTCTGTGCACCGCCATAAATCAGGGCGTATTTGGAAACATCCAGGGGACGGCTGAAAATATCGGATGACATGTCGGCAATCAGGGGTACCGGACTATCCATGTCTTCAAATATCCCGGTGCCAAAAATGGTATTGTTGGTGGTAATGTGGAAATAATCTGCATCATCGGGAATGGAAAACCCTTTCGGAATATAGGAAAAGTTTTTATCGGCTGAAGAGCCAACCACATCCACCTCACCGAAAAACCTGGCTTCCTTGATCGCTTTCTTTGCCCAGGTCCCGGTTTCCAGGTAAGCGGCCTTTTTGTTCAGCAGGTTGTATGGCACCATACAGAATTGCAAACTGGCACCTCCTCCGAGAAACAGCACCTGGTAATTCTCCGGAATGTCCAAAAGCTCCTTAAACAATGCCACGGTTTCATCCATGACGGCCTGGAAATCTTTACCCCGGTGCGAAATTTCCATTACAGACAAGCCTATTCCGTTCAGGTCGAGGACTGCTTTGGCGGTGTTTTCAATGACTTCTTTGGCCAAAACGGAGGGTCCGGCACTAAAATTATGTTTTTTCATAATATTGGGTTTTTGATATGAATGTAATTTATTAATAATGAAATATATAAAGCCATCGTAAGCCCTTGGTACACCAGGATAAACGCCCAGGGAACACCGTAAAAAAAAAGAAAAAAACCGGAAAACAGGATCCTCCGCAAATTTGGTAAAAATCCCCCATAGAAAAAAGAAAAATCGGCAAAATCAGTCGCCCGATTCAGGGGCCCGCGCATCAACGTCAGGGTAAAAGACCCAATACCCGTTTTCAAACACCAGGGCATCAAAAATATTGGTTTCGGGAACATAATAGCGGTATTGTCCCCTCAGGCTTTCGTCACCCGGTGACAAGCGATCGAATAGGATCATGTCAACCGGAGCATCACCCGCTTTGATGGGATGCCTGGCATACAACAGGCTCATTGAAGCCCGCGCAGAATACTCAAAAACAATGCGCCGGGGATGGTGCTGGCCGATCCTAAAAACCTCCCGTCCAAAAACCGGCCTCCCGTTCCTGAACCATAAGGGCTCAATCACGCGTTTGCGGGTATGGGGGTTGTCACCTTTCCATCCCAGCAAAGTATAGTGGTCTCCTCGCTCACATGGATCATGGAT
>JAWLHS010000085.1:0-9218 GCA_041690235.1 Bacteroidales bacterium | reverse complement strand
GGCAGACGAATTGAGTAATTTGAAAAGTTACCTGGCGGGAAACTTCTTGCGCTCGTTCGACGGACCTTTTGCGCAGAGCGAACGCCTGAAGGAAATCCTGGCATTCCAAATGGATGTGTCGCATTACCAGGCATTCCTCCATGAGTTAAATGCCATCACAGCAGGCCAGATCATGCAGATTGCAGAGAAATACCTGCACGAAGACAGCATGATTGAACTGGTGGTGGGGAAAAAGCAATAGGGGAATCCCGCAATAAATGGCCTGTTTTTCTGTTTATGATTAAACCGCCCGGCATTTAACCGGGTGGTTCCTTTGCGGTTCTCCAAACAGGTTCGAAATGTACAGTCCATTCCCTTCCTCCCTTTCGCGGTTTTTCCCCCTGCTGTTCCTGTTCGTTTGCTGCTGGTTGGCCGTTCCGGCCGGCGCCCAGATCAGGCTGGAAACCGTTACCGTGTTTCTTGATGACCAGGAAGCGATGGACTCGGTGGGAAGCTTTGCGCCATTAATGATCACCTGGTCGTTTGTGAATCCCCCGCCCGGGGATGCACAAATCGAATTTCAGCGGGGAACACCGGGCGCGCCTGGAATGAACGCGATAGATACCATTCCCTTGCCCCTGGATGCCTGGGGCGATATTGAAGGGATGCCCAGGATCAGGTCAGAACGCTATGCCCTTGTGTTGTTGGATGCCGCCGGAGAATCCATTGGCTCAATGACCAACATACACGGAACCATTTTTCTCAGGGAATGGGACAGGGCCGTGGATTTTGATCCCTGTACCGGAACCCTTGTGCTGAGTTGGGACAACTACGTATACAATGAATCGGTGGGTGCAGGGGAAACCCCACTGGAGCCTTTTTTTTCCAAAAATGAGCTGATGGTTTTGCCCCCCGGCGAAACCCAGGAAATTGTCGCTGTGACGCTTGACTTCGGAGAAAGTGGGGCGCGGCGGGAGGCTGTTTACCCGTTTGAAAAGGGGCCCGGGGTATATCGCTTCCGCATTCGGTCCGTTGAGAACCCGGGTGGAAACGGACGGGTTTCCTATTCCAATTACAGGGAGTTCAACCACATTATTCCCCAACTGGATGATTTTGACCTGACCAGCATTGACATTGTGGATAATGCGTTTGTTGAAGTGGGTTTTTCGGCTGAAGGCCAGGTGGGTGCCTTTGAATACAAGGTTTTTCGTTCCGCTCAGCCCGATCAGGGGTTTGAGGAGATCGGGGAACCCGGGGTGGAGATTCCGGGTGCGGGCATTTTTGCCGACCAGTCGGTTCCTGATCTGCAAACCGGACTGTGGTATTATAAAATGGAAGCCTTTGTGAGGGACGCGGGCTGCGAGGACCCCATTTATGAATCCGGGGTGCTTTCTTCTCTTTGGCTGACCGGGGAGGTGACCGTGCAAACGGATGACCGGCTGGAGGTGTTGTTGTCGTGGGACCAGCAGCCGGCATGGGATCATTTCGTTCTTCAGCGGAACCTGCCAAATGGGGACGGATGGACCACGATTGGAACGCCATTCTCCAGTCCGGGTCAGACCACGGATGACCTTTCCGCATTTTTGCAGGACCTCAGTGGGGAGATTCGTTATCGCATGCTGGGAGAGCGCATGGGAGAGACGGTCCATTCGAATGAATACCAGGTAGTGATTGAGCCGAAGGTTGAGATTCCAAATGTGTTCCGTCCCGATGCCGTTGATGAAGAAAACCGGGTTTTTAAACCGGAATTTATTGGTTTCACCCCCTCCTTTGTCCGCCTCCGGGTATACAACCGCTGGGGGCAGGAAGTGTTTTCAATCACGAATCCTGAAACGGGATGGGCTGGCTGGAACGGAAGGTTGAATGATGGAATGGAAGCCCCCCCGGGCATGTACGCATACTGGCTGGAATATGAACTCCCGGCTTCTGCCAAAATGGAGCTTAGAGGAAGTGTTATGTTGATCAAGTGATTGCTCTCCCTGTATTTCCTGAATCCCGGCTTTTAGTATTTTTTAAAACAGTTTCTGCTGCATTTTTCATACTTTTGCAGACTATACAAAAACCAGCTTGCCATGTTAAATCTGTCCGAGAAATTCACCGGGGAAGGCCTTACCTATGATGACGTCCTTCTTCTTCCTGCCTATTCAGATGTTTTGCCAAGGGATGTTGATATCAGCACACAGTTTTCCAGGAACATACGGATCAGGATTCCTGTGGTTTCCGCTGCGATGGATACCGTTACCGAATCCCGCATGGCCATTTCCATGGCACAGGAAGGCGGTATCGGGGTGTTGCATAAAAACATGAGCATTGAAAAACAATCGGCAAAGGTGCGCAAAGTGAAGCGTTCAGAAAACGGGATGATCATAGATCCCATCACCCTTCACGACAATGCGGTTATTGGCGAGGCCCTGAAGATCATGAAAGAATATAAAATTGGCGGGATTCCGGTGGTCAATGATGACAACCGGCTGGTCGGGATCATCACCAACAGGGACCTTCGTTTCGAAAAGGATTTGGCCAGGCCGGTTGCCCAGGTGATGACCAGCGAAAAATTGATTACCACAACGGAATTTATTGACTTTGAAGATGCCGAGGAGATCCTCCAGGAACATAAAATTGAGAAACTGCCCGTGGTGGATGCTGAATATCGGCTGGTCGGCCTGATTACCTACCGGGATATCATAAAGATTAAAGAGCGTCCGAATGCATGCAAGGATCAGCGGGGCCGTTTGCGTGTGGCTGCGGCAGTAGGGGTGGCCGCAGATACAATGGAAAGGGTCGAATCACTGGTTGCTGCAGGTGTGGATGCCATTGTTATCGACACGGCCCACGGCCATTCGAAAGGCGTGATTGATATGGCGCGCAAGGTGAAGCAACGCTTTCCTGAGGTAGAGCTTGTGGTTGGGAATATTGCCACCGCTGAAGCCGCCAAAGACCTGCTTGAGGCCGGTGCAGATGGAATAAAAGTGGGTATTGGACCAGGGAGTATTTGCACGACAAGGATCATCGCCGGGGTCGGTGTTCCCCAACTTACCGCCATCTATTCTGTGGCGAAAGCCTTGGAGGGGACTGGGGTGCCGGTGATTGCAGATGGTGGGATCCGTTATACCGGGGACATTGTGAAAGCCATTGCTGCAGGGGCTTCCTCGGTGATGGCCGGATCCTTGTTTGCCGGTGTGGAAGAATCCCCCGGGGAAACCATCATTTTCGAGGGAAGAAAATTCAAGACCTACCGGGGAATGGGTTCCATTGAGGCCATGCAGCAGGGTTCGAAAGACCGATACTTCCAGGATGTTGAAGATGATGTAAAGAAGCTGGTGCCGGAGGGGATCGTCGGACGGGTTCCTTATAAGGGCACCTTGTCTGAGGTGATCCACCAGATGGTTGGCGGACTGAGGGCCGGGATGGGCTATTGCGGTGCAAAAACGGTTGCGGACCTGCATAATGCCCGCTTCACACGCATAACCAGCGCCGGAGTCCGGGAAAGCCATGTCCACGATGTAACCATAACAAGAGAGGCACCGAACTATAGCCGGTAATTCCGGGGGTTAACAGATTGTCAATAATGATTGTCCTAATGATCCAAAAGAAAACCTCAAAGGTATGAGAAAGACTGTTTGCGCTTTAATGCTTTTATTTGCCGCTCCTTTTTTTGCCATAAGCAACCAGGCTGATGAGGATCCCGTTTTGTTGCGGGTTGGCGACCGGGAGGTTACCCGGTCTGAATTTGTATCGGCCTACCGGAAGAACAACATCGACATGAAGGTTGCCGACCCCAAAACGCTGGAAGAATACCTTGATCTTTACATTGATTTCAACCTGAAAGTCGTTGAAGCAGAATCCCGGGGTTTGGACACCTTGCCAGCCTTTTCTTCAGAGTTGAACAGGTACAGGGAACAACTGGCGCGGCCTTACTTTCGCGACGAGAGTGTCACCGAACAAATGGTTGAGGAGGCCTACGAACGCATGCAATTTGATATCAGGGCATCCCATATTTTGATTGCCCTGGAGGAGCATGCCCTCCCATCCGACACCCTTGAAGCTTACAACAGGATCATGGAAATCAGAAAACGGCATGAAAACGGTGAGTCCTTTGCTGATCTGGCAGAGGCCCATTCGGACGATGCCTCTGCCAGGGACACTCCGGCCTCGGCCAATGCCCCTGGAAGGTTGGGCAATAAGGGAGACCTTCCTTATTTTACTGCTTTCAACATGGTTTACCCTTTCGAATCGGCGGCCTTTAATACACCGGTCGGTGAGGTGTCCATGCCTGTCCGTACCCGTTTTGGGTACCACCTCGTTAAGGTGAGAGACCGACTCCCTGCAATGGGAAGCGCCAGGGTGGCCCATATTATGGTCATGACCCCGGGGGATGCGGACCAAGACATGCGGCTCAGGGCAAAAGAGCGGATCAATGAAATTTATGAAAAGGTGCAGAGTGGGGAGGCATTTGAAGAACTGGCCAGGCAGTATTCTGAAGACCAAAGCTCGGCGGCCAGGGGAGGGGAGATGCCTGCATTCCAGTCCAACCGCATGGTCCCTGAATTCATCGAAGCCATTGGAAGTTTAAAGCAAGCGGGAGATATTTCTCCACCGGTAAGAACCAGTTTTGGCTGGCACATCATCAAGCTTTTGGAGCGCAATCCCGTTCCGGAGTTTGATGACATAAAAGAAGACCTCCACAACAGGGTGGTGCGTGACAGCAGGGGACAACTCAGTCAGGATGCCGTGGTAAACCAGTTGAAGAAAGAGTATGGCTTTGGGGAAAACCTTTCTGCCCTGCAGGCTTTTTTTGATATTGTCGATGAATCGTTTTTTCAGCCGGATTCCTTGGAGAATATGGATTCCGAACTGGATGAGCGGCTGTTCTGGTTCGGCCCGCACACATTCTACCAGAAAGATTTTGCCAGCTTCCTAAGGGAAAATTATGCCCCAAGGGTGAGAATGAACTATCGGAACCTGGTGGCTGAAAATTACAAAAGGTTTGTCCAGGAACGCCTCATTGCTTATGAGGATGGATTTCTTGAAAGCAAGTATCCTGAGTTCCGGGCCATCATGAAAGAATACCATGACGGCATTCTTCTTTTCGAGATTACGGACCAGGTGGTGTGGTCAAAAGCGGTGGAGGATTCGGTCGGCCTGAATGCTTTTTTTCAGGAGAACCGTGACAGGTATATGTGGGAGGAGCGCCTGGATGTCACAATATACTCAGCCCCGGATGCGGATGTCATTCAACAGGCGCGGGATATCCTAAGCAGGTCCCAGGACCTTGAGGATGTCCGTGAGCTTGTATTGGACAGCATCAACGCCGGGGGCAACCAGAAGATTTCCGCACAGGACCGCAAACTCCAGAAAGGGGACCATCCGGTCACCGGTATGATTGAGTGGAAACCGGGCATTTACGGTCCGCTCATGTCCAATGGCCAGGTTCTTCTTGTGCAGGTACATGAGGTGCTGCCCCCGCGTCGGCAGGAAAAAGAGGAGGTCATGGGACTTGTTATTGCCGATTTCCAGAACCATCTGGAGAGACAATGGGTCAGGGACCTTCGCAGGAAGTATGAAGTCGTGGTAAACCAGGATGTATTGGAAACCATTCAGTTTTAGTAAAAAGGGACAAATCTATGCGCGTTTTCGCCTCATTATGCATCCATCCCCTTTCGGTCCAACCGGCCTGGATTGTGCTGCTGGTGATTGGCCTCCAGTTTGTTCTCCCGGGATGTCAGCAAATGGAGACGGGCAATGAAGACCTGCTGGCAAAGGTCTACGACAACCGGCTTTACCTGTCGGATATTGAAAGCGTCGTACCACCAGGGGCCTCATCCAATGACAGTGCCATCATTGTTAAAAGGTACGTTGATAACTGGGTCAGGCAGCAGGTTTTTCTGCATCACGCCTCTGCAAACATGGATTTGGATGCCCTGGATTTTGAAAAAAAGATCCTCGACTATAAAAACTCCCTGCTCATATTTGCCTATGAAACACAGCTCGTTCAAAACCACATGGATACCCTGATCACCGAGGAGCAGATCCGGGAATACTATGAGGAAAACAACAACAGCTTCAGGTTGCAGGAAAACATTGTGAAGGTCGCCTACGTGAAGGTGCCACTTGATGCGCCTGAGATCAATGTGCTCAGGAGGTTGTTTCGTTCAGACGATCCGGACGACCTGGTCCTGCTTGAGGATTATTGCGTACAGCATGCCGCCAGCTATCTTACGGATACTGACAACTGGCTGGTCTTCTCGGACCTCCTCAGGGAACTTCCCGTTCAGGCAGACAATCCGGAGGCCTTTCTGAGGGCGAACCGGATGGTGGAGGTGTCGGATGATTACTATCGTTACTTCCTGAATATCCAGGATTATAAACTAAAGGGCAGTGTCTCCCCCCTCTCCTTTGAAAGGGACAATGTGCGCAGGATACTGTTGAATCGCCGTAAGCATGCATTTGTGAATCAACAACGTGAGGAAATGTTCCAGAACGCCTTGAATGACGGACGGTTGGAGACTTATTTTTAAAAATCCGGAACCAGCGACAAGATTGTGGAGCTGGCTTCGAAAACCCAAAATGATTGTGATGAGAAAAACCCCAGGTTTTTTACTTTTTCTGTTTGCCGGGTTGTTGGTGATCAATCCATCTTTGTTGCCGGCCCAGGAGAAAGTCGTTATCGACCAGATAGTGGCGGTAATCGGGAACAGCGCTGTACTGGAGTCAGATGTTATTAACCAGCAGCGGCAAATGGAAGCCCAGGGAGTGGATTTTGGTCCCAACCCGATTTGCGGCCTTCTGGATGATGTGCTATACCAAAAACTGCTTTTTAACCAGGCCCAGCTTGATAGTGTTGAAGTGGGGGATGATCATGTGGAGCAGGTTCTGGAAAGGCGACTCCGTTTCTTTATTCAGCAGATTGGTTCCCGGGAACGCCTGGAGGCCTATTATGGCAAGTCCATCGAAGAACTGAAGGTTGAATTCAGGGAATTGGTCCGCGAACAAGAACTGAGCCAGCGCATGGAGTCCATTATTACGGAGAATGTCAGTGTAACCCCGTCGGAGGTGAGGAGGTATTTTACCGGCCTGCATCCCGACAGTGTCCCGATGGTGGAGAGTGAGTTGGTGCTGGCCCAGATCACCAAAACCCCACCCGTGAGGGAAGAAGAAAAGAACCTGGTGAAAACCAGGCTTGAAGAGTTTCGTGACCGTGTGTTAAAAGGGGAAAGCTTTTCCACCCTGGCCATACTGTATTCTGAAGACCCTGGCTCTGCGCGCCGAGGCGGTGAACTTGGATTTTACGGACGGGGTGAACTTTATCCCGAATTTGAGGCGGTTGCTTTCGGCCTTCGTCCCGGCGAGCTTTCTGAGGTTGTAGAAACGGAGGCCGGTTTTCATGTGCTGCAAATGATAGAGCGCAGAGGGGAGCAGGTAAATGTCAGGCATATTTTACTGCGCCCCAAGGTGTCCCCGGAAGACCTTCAGGAAGCCAAAAACCAACTGGATAGCGTCAGGACCCTGATCACTTCCGGAGAAATGACTTTTGCAGAAGCGGCCCAGAAGTTTTCCGACCACCCCGGACGCATCAATCAGGGCGTCATGGTCAATCCTTATACGGGTACGTCCAGGTTTCGCTCCGACGAACTGGAACCCGAACTGTTTTTTATTGTTGATAACCTTGAGGTCGGGGAGGTTTCCCAGCCGCATACCATGGTCACCGAAGAGGGACAGCAAGCCTATCGGATTGTAAGCGTTGTCAGTCGCATTGAACCGCACAGGGCCAACCTGCAGGAAGATTATGACCTGATTCAGCAAATGGCGCTGAGTCAAAAAGAGCTGGGAATCATCCGGCAGTGGATCAGCCGAAGGCTTACCTCGACCTATGTGCATATCAATGAGAAGTACCTGGATTGTGAATTTGAACATGGCTGGGTAAGGTAAGCCCTGTTTTCACAGGTTGGCATTTAAATAAAGAGTCGGACTATGGAGTTTAAATCGGATGTTGAAGCCCTGGATGCATTGGCGGCCAAATACAATGAGCTGAGAAATGAAATCGGGCGTGTGATTGTGGGACAGGATGATGTGGTGAAAAACGTGCTCATTTCCATATTGAGCCGCGGACACTGTCTGATGGTCGGGGTGCCCGGGCTGGCAAAAACCCTGTTGGTGAATACCATTTCCAGGGTGCTGGGTCTGAAGTACAGCCGCATACAGTTTACCCCTGATTTGATGCCTTCGGATATTATCGGGACTGAAATTCTGGACGAGAATCGCAATTTTCGCTTTATAGAGGGTCCTTTGTTTGCGAACATCATTTTGGCCGATGAAATCAACCGCACCCCGCCAAAAACCCAGTCCGCACTTCTGGAAGCCATGCAGGAACGCTCTGTCACGGCAGCAGGGTTTACACACCGTCTGCAGGATCCTTTTTTTGTCCTCGCCACGCAGAATCCCATTGAACAGGAAGGAACATACCCCCTCCCCGAAGCCCAGCTGGACCGGTTTATGTTTAACGTCAATCTGGATTATCCGAGCTTCGAAGAAGAAATGACGGTGGTCAGGAATACCACATCCGACAGAATTGTGGATCTGCGCATTGTACTCGAGGCCAAAGAAATCTTGTTTTTTCAGGACCTGGTCAGGAAAGTTCCCGTCACTGAAAACGTCATGGAGTATGCCGTTAACCTGGCTTCCCGAACCAGGCCCCACACCACCAAAGCCCATCAAATGGCCAATGAATATATCAATTGGGGTGCAGGCCCCCGGGCATCGCAGTTCCTGATCATCGGGGCCAAATGCCACGCCGCCATCCAGGGGAAGTATGCACCGGATATTGATGATGTGAATGCCATTGCCTATTCCATTCTCAGGCACCGAATAGTCCGGAATTACAAAGCGGAGGCCGAGGGAATTTCCGTTGAGCATATTGTTGACAACCTGATCGGCTAGGCCGCCTGCGCCCCTTGCCGCTGACTGTCAGACCTTTTCTGTTTTGTTAATAAAATCCTTCAATTTATTCTTGACCAGGCCGATTTATTGGTTATCTTTGTAGTCCCTCCGAAAGGAAAGCAGAGCGATCTTATAGATTTATTTTTTTACAACTTTTTTGTTGATAGTAATAAAAAAGTTCTTACCTTTGCACTCCCTTTACGGGGTAAAAGCAACGATCTTTGAAAAAATTGGGAAGCCAAAAAGTAGCAAAAATACCCGTTGATTCTCTAATATAAGAGAGGGTCGTAACAAGACAAAGA
>JAWLHS010000084.1:0-9409 GCA_041690235.1 Bacteroidales bacterium | reverse complement strand
TTGAGAATTACGTTTCAATCAATGCGCCTTTCTATCCCCGTTTTGACCATGACAAATTCAAATGGCTGATGGGTGAATTTCAACTGCAACCCAAAAACAAGCTCAACCAGCTTTCCTACGGACAGAAAAAGAAATTCCTTCTGGCCTTTGGCTTGTCGGTCAATGCCGGCCTGATGCTGATGGATGAACCCACCAACGGACTCGATATCCCTTCAAAGAGTCAGTTTCGCAGGGTCATCGCCGCCTCCGTTGCCGAGGAACAGGTATTGGTGATCTCAACCCACCAGGTGAGGGATCTTGAAAGCCTGATCGACCCGGTCATCGTGATTGACGGTGGTAAAATCATTTTTAACCAGAGCGTCGAACGCATCAGCAGGCAACTCGTCTTTGAACCAGTGAAGGAAGGGGCAAGGGCATTGTACGCCGAGGAAACCTTCGGGGGGTATGCGGGCATTCTCCCAAATACAAGCGGCAAGGAAACCCGCATGGACCTGGAGTTGCTTTTTAACGGAATTACATCCAATGCCAAAGAAATTAATCAAGTATTTGAAAATTAATCAATCATGGAAACAAACGATATACTGAGTTTTAATCGACTGCTGCTGCTGATGCGCCGGCAGGTCCTTTCCGGTGCGAATGGGCTGTTGATCGCATTTGGTGGTTTTGCAGGTGTTTTGTTGATCATCTCCCTGCTGGTTGCCTACTTTAATCCCCCCGCCCTGAGCGGTCTAACTGTTTCGTATTTTTCTGTCATGTTTCTCGGGGGATACATTTACACCAGCAGCTTTTATTCCGAGCTGCACCAGGTCCAGAAAAGCTATAGCTACCTGACCCTGCCCGTCTCGGTTACAGAGCGATTGTTGAGTGCCTGGCTGATCACCGCCGTCCTGTTTCCGGTTTTTTCCGTTCTGGCCATGTCCGTCATCGTATTGGTTGCCAATTTACTGATGAACCTGACGGTTGAACTGTCTCCCTTTCAAAGCGTTTTCTCCGCTCAAAGCCTCAAACTGGTGGGTATTTATATGGTGACCCAAAGCGTATTTCTGTTGGGGGCCGCCTATTTCAAGAAGAACAACTTTCTGAAGACCCTGCTGGCCCTGTTTGTGATCAGCCTGATCATCAATGCCTATACCGCTCTGCTGGGGTGGGGTTTGTTCAGAGGTATTGGGAATGAGATGGAGATGATGGGAGAACAAGCTGTTTTTCAGCCTTTTGAAAGCCTTGTAACACAAACATTTCCCGCAGTATTCAAATTTATTTTCTGGTATGTTACCATTCCGTTTTTCATGGTGACAACCTGGTTCAGCTTAAAAGAAAGGCAGGTGTAGTGATGGAATTCAACGAAAAGCAAGCCATTTATTTGCAGATTGCCGATTTCTTCTGTGAGAACATCTTACAAAAGAAATGGCGAAAAGGGGAGAAGATCCCCTCGATCCGTGAGATTGCGGTAAAAGTAGAGGTGAACCCCAATACCGCCATCAGAACCTTTAATTATCTGCAGGACCAGGGAATTATATACAATAAGCGGGGCATCGGTTATTTTGTTTCCGACGACGGCTTTGAGAAAACCCTGGAACTTAAAAAGCAGCAATTCATACAGGAGGAGCTTCCCAAGATGTTCCGGATGCTAGACCTGGTGAAACTGGAATTCAGTGACCTGAAAAAGTATCATGAAACTTACCGCAAGGAAAGCAATAATTAACAGTAAAAATCCGACAAATGAAAACAACCAATAAAATTCTCCTGACCTTGTTCATGTTGATCCTGATCTCCATTACCATTGTTATGGTCACATTCAGGGTCAAACTGAAATCAACTGTATTTATTGAACCGAGCGGCCAGGTGGTGACAAATGAACCCGAACTGCCGGCATTTAATGCAATAGATGTGTCGGGAAGATGGAACATGACCCTGGAACAGTCCGAAACGGGCAAAGTGGTCGTTCAATCGGACGACAACCTGACGGAATATATCAGGTTGGAAGTGAAAGACCAGGTGCTGGAAGTTTCCTTCAAGGGATGGACCGGTAAACATGCCACACTGGATATCCATGTTTCCGTCGCTGATATTGAGTCCCTTATTGCTGCGAATTCAGCCAGGATTGAAGCCATCGGAACCATCAGGGGAAATTCCCTGGAGCATAAAATAAGTTCCGGAGCCATGAGCGAACTGACCCTGGATTTTGAAGAGCTCATACTGGAAGCCCACAGCGGGGCCCATACCATTCTGAAGGGCATGGTTGGTCATATGGTGGCAACAAGTTCGGCCGGAAGCGAGATCAATGCATCCGGACTTCAGGCCGGGAGCGCCGAGTTGGAAACCAGCTCCGGTTCCAGAAACGAATTGTTCGTTACCGGTGAACTTTCGGTAGATGCAAACTCAGGGAGTATTGTCAATTATACGGGCAACCCCGTTGTTCGTGATTTATCCACTTCATCAGGCGCCCGGGTTAATCCCAGGTAATCCTAGCCCTTTGGCGGGATTATTGAATGTACAGAAAGTACTATAATTAATATTATGTTAAGTTAGATTGTATTTTAACAGGGGATCACTCCCCTGTTAATTTTTTTACCAGCCCGGCCTGCCGGGCTTGATTCAATTATTTCCTTTCCTATTGCTCGTCCTCTTCCGACCCGCCGAAATACTTCAGGTAAATGTCCTCAATTTCCTTCAGTTTTTCCTGCTGGTTTGTCCGAACATACACCTGGACCAGCGACATAATCACCACTTCGTAGTAAGGGCTGTCTTCGTCAATCATTTCCTTTGCCTGTTCGAAAAACGGCTGGGCCTGAAGCCAGATGGCCGTGTATTCCTTTTCATCCTTCTCCAGGCGGGCAAAATCCTGTTTTTCCCTGAATCTTAGGTCAGCAGCCTCATACAAACGAATTCCTTCATTATAGTATAGGACGCCCAGGTTGTAAATGGCATCAAAATATTCAGGATCCAGTTCAATGGCTTTCTGATAATAGCGTTCGGCTTCCTGGAAAAAAGTCTGGCGCTCATTGGCCGAATAGGTCGTATCCTGGGTCATCTTATCGAAATTGGCCGCCAGGGCAAAATACAAGCTGGGATTTTCCGGGTCTTTTTCTATGGCGACGCTAAGTATGTCCCTTGCCTCCTCAACTGCACCTGTAAATATGTATATATTTGCCTCACTAAATATCAGGTTCAGGTCTTCGGGATACACCTCCCGGCCTTGTTTGACATAGCCAAGCGCCTCCAGGGTATCCCCTGCTTCCATTGAAATATGTGACAGAGAGGAATACAAATATGGTTGATCATATTCATATTCAACAAGTTGCAAATACATCTCCTTGGCCCTGTCATATTCTTCGTTCAATTCAGCGGCCAATGCAGCGTTATATAGCGTTGTGGTGTCAATGGCTCCAAAAGGTTCGGAAAGTTTAAAGGACCTCAGGAAGTACTCACTGGCCACGGCATAATTATTTGCGTTAAAATTCTCAACGCCTTCATTAAATGTTAGTTCCGAGAGTACCAACAGCATTTGCTGTATTTGTACCAATTGCAGGTTGTTTACATCGAACTCCTGGGCCTTTTCCAGGGCATCGAAGGCAACCGCCAGGGGATTTTCAGAAAGTTCCTGGTACTCGGGTTCTTCCGTCGAGGCTATCTCCATATACACCTGCGCCTTCAGCACCCAGGTTTCCGGATCCTCGTTGGTGGACGCATCCTGGGAGGCCGCATCTATGTGTGCTTTGGCTTCTGTCAGGTTTCCCCTGTTCAATTCCCGTTCTGCACGTCGGACCTCACTACGCTGTGCCTGGACAGCGCCGGCGGCAAATACACAAAATATTAAAAGAATGATTGTCCGTTTCATTGGGTTGTTTTTTTGGTTTTTTAAGAATGATTTACAAATGTACAAATATTTTAATTCCGTCATAAAATTAGGGTCAGGACGACAAAAATCCGGGTTAAACCTTAGGCGTTTTGCTCATTTCCTTCCGGGTTTGCGGCGCCATCTTCCGCTTCATCTTCAATCATTTCCTCCATCCCGTTAAATGCCGTTTCCTGGATTTTCGTAACGGCGGCGATCTTGTCTCCTTCCCTCAGGTTGATCAGCCGGACACCCTGGGTGGCCCTTCCCATTTCCCTGAGCTGAACCACCGGCAGCCTGATGGCAATGCCCGATTTATTTATGATCATCAGATCGTCGCTGTCAACCACGTTAACCATAGCGATCAGGGGACCTGTTTTTGGGGTAATGTTCAGTGTTTTAACGCCTTTTCCTCCCCGGTTGGTAATGCGGTATTCGTCCAGTGTCGAGCGTTTGCCATATCCTCTTTCAGAGACGACCAGTATGCTGCTCATGCTATCCTCTACACAAACCATGCCGACAACTGCATCATTCACTCCCGACAGTGAAATCCCCTTCACACCAGCGGCATTCCGGCCGATGGCCCGCACCGATTTTTCATTAAACCGAATGGCTTTTCCGCTGCGAAGCCCGATCAATATCTCATTTTCTCCGTTGGTAAGGCTTGCCTCAATCAATTCGTCATTTTCTCTGATATTGATGGCAATGATGCCATTGGCCCTTGGCCGCGAATAGGCGGACAGGGCGGTTTTTTTGATGACGCCTTTTTTTGTTCCCAGAATAATGAAGTTGTTTTCGGTATATTCTTTGTCTGTCAGATCCTTGACGTTGACAAAGGCTTTTATTTTGTCGTCGGATGGGATATTGATCAGGTTTTGAATGGCTCTCCCCTTCCCTGTCTTGGTTCCTTCCGGGATCTCGAATACCCGCATCCAAAAGCACTTTCCTTTTTCTGTGAAGAAAATCAGGTAGTTATGATTTGATGCAATAAATAAATGCTCAACAAAATCATCCTCGCGGGTGACGGAACCCTTGCTGCCGCGTCCTCCCCTGCCCTGGGTCTTAAATTCACTTAAAAGGGTCCGTTTGATATACCCCAGGTGGGAAATGGTGATCACCACACTTTCATCGGCAATGGTGTCTTCAATGCGGAAGTCATTGGCGGTATACTCAATCTCGGTTCGGGTCTTATCTCCAAATTTTTGCTTGATTTCCAACAGCTCATCCTTGATTATTTGCATTCTTAATTCAAGCTGTTCAAGCACCGATTTGTAATATGAAATTTTTCGCAGGAGTTCTTCATACTCCTCCTTCAGGCGGTTCCGCTCCAATCCGGTAAGCCTTTGAAGCCGCATATCGAGAATGGCCTTTGCCTGCACTTCAGTGAAGGAAAAGCGTTCGATTAATCCAGCTTTGGCCTCATCGGGGGTTTGTGATGCGCGGATCAGGGAAATGACCTCATCCAGGTTATCCAGGGCGATGAGCAGACCTTCCAGGATGTGGGCCCTTTTTTCGGCCTCCCTGAGTTCGTATTGGGTGCGGCGGATAACGACATCATGGCGGTGGTCAACAAAATGCCCCAGGATGTCTTTTAAGTTCAGCATCACCGGCCGACCTTTCACCAGGGCAATGTTGTTCACGTTGAATGAGCTT
Organism: Bacteroidales bacterium; assembly: GCA_041690235.1. Taxonomy (GTDB): domain Bacteria; phylum Bacteroidota; class Bacteroidia; order Bacteroidales; family UBA7960; genus SLSG01. The sequence continues at coordinate 3,921 of JAWLHS010000084.1, read as the reverse complement.
TGCAGGGCGGTATGCTGATAAAGCAGATTTAAAACAACGTTCGGAACCGCATCCTTGCGCAGTTCATAAACAATCCTGAGTCCCTTCCTGTCGGATTCGTCGCGGATATCGGTAATCCCCTCAATTTTCTTGTCATTGACCAGGTCAGCGGTTTTTTTGATCATCTCCGCCTTGTTCACCTGGTAAGGGATGGAGGTCACGATAATGGCCTCGCGGTTATTGTCGATGCTTTCAATAATGGCCTCTCCCCTCATTACCACCCGGCCACGACCGGTTTGGTAGGCCTCCCTCACCCCGTCATAACCATAAATCAGTCCCCCGGTCGGAAAATCAGGACCTTTGATGTGTTTCATCAAATCCTCGATAGATATTTCCGGATTGTCTATATAGGCAATGGTTCCATCCACAACCTCGGAAAGATTGTGGGGTGGCATATTTGTGGCCATCCCAACGGCGATTCCTGAGGATCCGTTGATCAGAAGATTTGGAATCTTGGCGGGCAAAACTTCGGGCTCCTGTAAGGTGTCATCAAAGTTTAGTTTGAAATCAACGGTTTCCTTGTCGATGTCTGCAAGCATTTCCTCGGAGATCTTACGTAGTCGTGCTTCCGTGTAACGCATCGCTGCCGGACTGTCCCCGTCAATGCTTCCAAAGTTACCTTGTCCGTCGACCAGGGGATACCTCAATGACCAGTCCTGCGCCATTCTGACCATGGCGTCGTAAACCGAGCTGTCGCCATGTGGGTGGTACTTACCCAAAACCTCCCCCACTATCCTTGCGGATTTCTTGTAAGGCCTGTTGCTCAGTGTTCCCAATTCATGCATGCCAAACAATACCCTCCGGTGCACCGGCTTCAGTCCGTCCCGCACATCCGGAAGGGCTCGTGAAACGATGACCGACATGGCATAATCAATGTATGCAGACTTCATCTGCTCTTCGATGTCTACTTTAATAATCTTCTCACCCGACATGCTGATAATCAATATTTTTGTTGATAATGACCCCTGTTTTTCAGGATGCACGAAAATACACTTTTTTTTGCTTTTTTTGGGACCTAAAAACGCAGGAATCACAATCTTTTTCTAACATTCCCCGTTAATAATTGTTAATAAAATAAACGCGAGTTCCAATTCTTACAGATTATTGTTTTAATTTTGATTGGGTATTATACATATTTATGGAAGCTAAATTCTCACCAAGGGTCAAAGATGTCATCACTTATAGCCGGGAAGAAGCCTTGCGCAACGGAAACGACTATATTGGGATTGAGCATCTTCTTCTCGGGTTAATCCGGGAGGGAGAAGGCCTTGCGGTACACATAATGACACACCTGGGGGTTGACCTGGCGGGTCTGAAAACCACCATTGAACAGACCATCAGGGGCACTTCCCCGAAGAACCGGAACATGGAGAACATTCCCCTTGTGAAACAGGCAGAGCGGGTTTTAAAAATCACTTACCTTGAGGCCAAACTGTTTAACAGCGACCTCATCAGCACCGAACATTTGCTGCTCTCCATTCTGAAGGATAAGGAAAACCTTGCAACCAAGCTCCTGAACCAACAAGGGATTGATTATGAGATAGTAAGGGAGGAGGTTCAGCAGTTCCGGAGCGGGTCCCGTGCCAATCCAGGCCTGGAAACCAGGGATGAGCTTAGCCAGGGAGATGAGGATGAAGCCACCGAATCCTCCGGTGGTTTTGGTACCCCCTATAAAAAGTCGTCCGATAAATCCAAAACCCCGGTATTGGATAATTTTGGCCGCGATCTGACCAGGGCGGCAGAGGAGGATCGGCTGGACCCGGTGGTAGGCAGGGAAAAAGAACTGGAGCGGATCGCCCAGATATTGTCCCGGCGCAAAAAAAACAACCCCATTTTGATAGGTGAACCGGGTGTTGGAAAATCAGCAATCGCTGAGGGTCTTGCACTTCGGATCGTACAGCGCAAAGTATCCAGGGCTTTGTTCAATAAGCGCATTGTGACCCTTGACATTGCCTCGCTCGTTGCCGGCACCAAATACCGGGGGCAGTTCGAAGAACGAATGAAGGCCCTCCTGAATGAGCTGGAGAAGAACCAGGACGTGATCCTCTTTATCGATGAGTTGCATACCATTGTCGGCGCCGGAGGCGCCTCAGGATCCCTGGATGCCTCGAATATGTTCAAACCGGCTTTGGCCAGGGGCGAACTTCAGTGCATCGGGGCCACCACATTGGATGAATACCGCCAGCACATTGAAAAAGACGGCGCCCTCGAAAGGCGTTTCCAGAAAATACTCATTGATCCCACTACTGCGGATGAAACAGTGGAGATTCTGAACAATATCAAAAACAAATACGAGGACCATCACCTGGTGACCTATTCTGAAACCGCCATTAAGGCCTGTGTGCACCTGACAGACCGTTATGTAAGCGACCGCTGCCTGCCTGACAAGGCCATTGATGCCCTGGATGAAGCCGGTTCACGCGTGCACATAACCAATATCCGGGTTCCGGAAGCCGTCATTAAAGTGGAGGGCGATATAGACAAGGTCAGAGAGGAAAAAACCAATGCCATAAAGAGCCAGAAATATGAATTGGCCGCCAAATACCGAGATCAGGAGCGTGATCTGATGGATCAGCTCGAGCGGGAAAAGCGCAAATGGGAGGAGGAATCCCAGTTGCACCGGGAGGTCGTTACTGAGCAGAACGTCTCTGAGGTGGTATCCATGATGACGGGTGTTCCCGTTCAGCGCATTGCCCTGAATGAGAGCGAACGCCTCATCAGCATGGAGAAAGACCTTGAAAAAAGCGTGATCGGACAAGCCGAAGCCATCTCCAAAGTGGTTCGAAGCATCCGACGCAACAGGGCGGGACTCAAGGATCCGAACAAACCCATCGGTTCCTTCATCTTTCTTGGGCCCACCGGGGTTGGAAAGACCCATTTGGCGAAAGTTCTCTCCCACCATTTGTTTGATTCGGTGGATGCCCTGATTCGGATCGATATGAGTGAATACATGGAGAAATTCGCGGTCAGTCGTTTGATTGGTGCACCTCCAGGCTATGTAGGCTACGAAGAGGGCGGGCAGCTTACAGAAAAAGTCAGGCGCAAACCATACTCGGTATTGCTGCTCGATGAAATCGAAAAAGCCCACCCGGATGTATTTCACCTGTTGCTTCAGATGCTGGATGATGGTCAGCTTACAGACAGCCTTGGAAGAAGGATAGACTTTAAAAACACCATCATCATCATGACTTCCAACATTGGGTCGCGCCAGCTGAAAGATTTTGGAATGGGTGTTGGGTTTAATACCCCTGCCAGGCAATCTGCCTCCAGGGAATACTCCCAGGGCGTGATAGAAAATGCCTTGAAAAAGGCGTTCGCCCCGGAATTTCTGAACCGGGTTGATGATGTAGTCATATTCAACTCCCTGGAGAAGGAGCACATCCTCAAAATCATTGACATTGAGCTGGCCAAATTGTACAAACGAATTGCCGATCTGGGCTATTCAGTTGAATTGTCGGATGAAGCCAAGGAATTCATAGCCGAAAAGGGCTGGGATCCCTCCTATGGTGCCAGGCCCCTGAACCGTGCCATCCAAAAGTACCTGGAGGATCCCCTGGCCGAGGAAATCATCAAGTCAAAGATCGGTGACGGGGATGCAATCCTTATTGACTTTGACAAGGAGGCCGGGGAAATTAACATATCCGTGCGGAAAGAGGCAACCAAAGGCAAGGCGGCCAAGGGAAAATCCAATGGATGATCTGACCGGAAAAGAAAAAGGCCTGCCCTCTGGAGGGCAGGCCTTTTTCTTTTGGTGGCTGTTATCGGGATCAGAACTTGTACGCGTTGTCCTCGATCAGTTTATCGGCAATTCTCCGCCTGGCTTCCTTGGTATTCACACCAGCTGCCGTTGAAAGGATCTCAACGGCCCGTGACAGTTTTTCA
>JAWLHS010000083.1:0-9477 GCA_041690235.1 Bacteroidales bacterium | reverse complement strand
CTCGGACGGTTTAAGGAAGCCTCCGAGAGCGATAAACAAATGATGCGCGACTACTTCCGCATTGACGAGGATGATCCTGCATGGTCTTTTATCCGCCTGGCATGGTCCACCGTGTCGGACATGGCCATTGCCCCCATGCAGGACCTACTCAGGCTGGATACCAATGCCCGCATGAACTTCCCGGGCAAAGCCTCGGGGTTCTGGCGATGGCGCTATAAACGGGAAAGCCTGACCGAACGGCATGCCGAGGACCTGATGAAACTGACCCGGATATTCGGACGGCACTAGGAGCCCGGGAAAGCCTGTACGGCTTTTCCCTGTCGGCTCCCCAAGGCCTGGTCCGGCGCTTCAGGTTTCCCTGAGGGGGCTTGGAAAGCGCTTTCATCCGTTGAACAAAGAACTGTCCGCTTGCGAACATTGTGCCTTCGCAAGCGGACAGTTTTTTTTTGCGTCTTTTAATAGATAATTCTTGTAACAAATTTAAAATCAACATTCTATAATTTATGGCACGATGTTGGTTTCTTAATGGACAAACACACGCAAACAATAAAAAAACAGTACAATGAAAACAAAAATTATCATAACCGCCGCTTTCATCGTTTTGGGAACTTTTGCCCAGGCCGCCGCTCCCAAACGTACACTCACTGTTTATGACACTTTTGGCAGGGCGCTGACCATGCCGGTGAAAACCGAAGAAGCCGCTGAGACGCTTCCTTTCGATCAGGAGCAGATGATCAGCAGCGAACAAAAAAGGCAGTCCGCCCAGGTGTTCGACATTTCAAAGATGAGCAGGCCGGAATCCGAAGTAAACGACATTCCCGGCGAACTGCGTCACATCATTCATCAGGATCACTACAACCAAAAAACACAATAAAGAGAAATCAACCCGAAAACAAGTCTTATTCCTCCCAATTTCCCTCTATTTTCTCAATTGTTTTGGTTTCCAGGTCTTGCCCTCTTGCAAGGCCTGGTTTTTTTTATCTTTGCCTTAGTTGTTCATATGCCCCATGCCTTTCAATCAGCTACTCTGGTCATTTCCCCCGTCTTTTATCCGGTCCCTGACCGGCTTTTGGCTGACGTGGGACAAGTCCCCGGGAGGTAAACGCATTTACCTGACGTTCGACGATGGACCGGATCCGGATGTCACTCCCGCGGTCATTGAAATCCTGGAGGGCTTTAATGCCCGGGCCACCTTTTTTCTGTCGGGCAGGAAGGCCGGGCAGGAGCCACACCTGGTTACTCGGCTGCGGGAAAGCGGCCACGCCCTGGGCAACCATGGCTTTGATCACCTCAGGGGCTTTTTTACCCCCGCCAGCAAATACATAGCAGACCTTGAGCGATGCGCGTCCCACGTCCCCTCCCTTCTGTTCAGGCCTCCGTACGGCAGCCTTACCCCATTGCTGGTCCGTCGACTGCGGCAGATGGGGTATGAAATCTGCATGTGGACGGTCAACAGCCGCGACTACAGTTCGCGGGTTTCGCCCACCACCTGCCTGCAACAAAGCATTCGGTTCACGCGGGACGGATCCATAGTGTTGTTTCACGACACCGGGCAGTCCGCCGAAAACTGCCTCTACACCCTGCCGCGCTTTCTGGATCATTTTTCAGGCCTTGGCTATTCGTTTCCTGCCCTGGAAATGCCGGGACCCCGATGATCAGGCTTCTGCCGGCCCGTCCCACTCCGTGTGCTCCCGGGTCCCCCAACGGCTGCTGGCTTCGTACATCCACCACCGGGTCCCGATGCGTTCGCTCCCGCGTCCCCCCGCTTCAAAAAAGTCTGTAAATAATTGTACTTTTGCGTCGGACCACAGCCTTTTCCCATTTCAGCAACCGATATGCATTTGCCAAAGCGCTTTCCCGTTGTTCTTTTTCGTGGGATGGGGATATTGACCCTTGCGGTGCTGATGTATTGCTGCGCCAATGTCGTCGCTCCCACCGGGGGACCCCGGGATGAGGATCCGCCGGTGGTGGTCCGCAGCGAGCCCCCGAATTACTCCCCGAATTTTTCAGGCGGAGAAGTCCGGATTTATTTTGATGAATTTGTCGAGCTCAGGGATTTGCGGCAGCAGCTGCTGATCTCCCCCCCCCTGCAGACCAATCCTGAAGTGAGGATCAGGGGAAGGTCCATCGTTTTCTCGGTGGATGAGGACCTGCGCCAGAACACCACCTACTCCATTTTTTTCGGGGATGCCATCCGGGATATTACCGAAGGGAACCCCATCCCAAATTTCCAGTTTGTCTTTTCCACTGGCGATTATGTCGATTCATTATCGGTCAGTGGATCGGTGGTTGATGCTTTTACCCTGGAACCGGCCGAGGGTGTTTATGTGATGATGTACGACTCCATCGTTGACTCGATTCCCTACCTGGAGCGCCCGGTTTACCTGGCAAAAACCGGAGCAGAAGGCCGGTTTTTGATTGGGAATATCCGGGAAGGAGCTTACCTGATATTCGGGCTGGTCGATAACAACGCCAACTTCCTGTATGATTTGCCGGACGAAAAAATTGCCTTCCTCGACAGTCTGGTTCGTCCGCGCTACCTTGAACCTCCCCCGGCGCCCGATCCGGATGCCGGAGAAGAAGAAGACCCCCGTGAAGGCGAAGAAACCCGCGAACCAGCCGAAGGTCCGGGGGCACCCACCCCGCCCGTCCGGGAGCAGTCCGCCCGTGAAACGGCCGAAGGTCCGGGGGCTCCTGGCGATACAACGGCTCTGCCACCGGAACTACCGGGTTCATTGAGCCTCTTCCTTTTTCAGGAAGCCGACACGGTGCAGCGCATCACTTCATCCGAGGCCGTAAGTACCGGACGCATACGAATTGTTTTCCGCGTGCCTTTCGATTCTTTACATTTCAGGGATGTCCGGCAAGAATTGCCGGACCACTGGCACCTGGCTGAGGAAAGTCCCGGGCGCGACACCCTGACCCTCTGGCTCCCGGAACCCCGTCCGGATTCCCTTTTCCTGGAAATCAGCGACCGGGACCACATCCTTGACACCCTGAACCTCTCCACTCGTCCACGCCAGGCGAGGGCCCGCGCAGGGGAAGAGGAAATTACGGATCCGGCCCCGGCCCGCGTTCAGCTCGCCATGAGCGCCCTTCGCGGGGGCAGGTGGCCTTATTATGAACCGCTCAGCCTGATGGCCTCAGCCCCGGTAGACAGCCTGGACCTTTCCAGAATCACCCTTGTTCAAAACGATTCCATTTCCCTTGAGCCGGGTTTTGTTTTTGATGGTCCGGTGCAGCGTTCCTTCCGGCTGGACTTTGAACTGGAAGAAGAACAGGCTTATGCCATTGAGTTTCTCCCCGGTGCCGTTACGGATATTTTCGGGGGAACGAACGATACCATCCGAAGATCATTCACCACCACAGCCGAATCCGACTACGGGAAATTGTTCATGAATATTGAGCTTCCGCAAAAGGAGCAGGTCTATATTCTGCAGCTGCTGGACAAGGACGGAAATATACTTCAGGAAAAGCCGGCCAATGAAAGCAGGGTATACCGGTTTGCGGACCTGAACCCCGGCAGTTACGGGCTGCGATTGATTGAGGACCTGAACAACAACGGGAAATGGGATCCGGGCATCTATTTGAAGGGTCTGCTTCCCGAGCCGGTTTATATGTATCCCGGTCCTTTGCAAATCCGCCAAAACTGGGAGTTGGAAATGCCCTGGAAGCCCTGAACAAAAACCTGAATTTTGGCCTGATTTTTTTTGTAAGCCGTTAAAAAAGCGTAACTTCGCCGCAGTTTTTCAACTCTCTTTGTTAATTTTTTAACAACTTCCGGTTTTATACGGTTTCCCAAATTACAACCGGGTTGATTCAAATAACTTCTGAAAGCATGAAGCTTACGCACATTGAGCACATCGGGATCGCCGTATCGGATTTGCAGGCGGCCATCAAGTATTATGAAGAGGTCTTGGGACTGTCCTGTTACGCCGTTGAGGAGGTAAAGGATCAGAAGGTGAAAACCGCGTTTTTCATGGTTGGACAGACCAAAATTGAGCTGCTGGAATCGACCGATCCGGAAGGCCCCATCGGCAAGTTCATTGAGAAAAAAGGACAGGGCGTGCACCACCTGGCCTTTGCCGTTGACGGAATTGAAGAGGCCCTCTCGGAAGTGGAGGACAAGGGCGTTCAACTCATCGACAAGAGTCCGCGCAAAGGGGCCGAAGGCCTCGATATTGCTTTCCTTCATCCCAAATTTACCCATGGGGTTCTGATGGAATTTTGTGAAAAAAAGAATAAATCCTAAAAATCAACCCTGTATGGCTTTTGAACATAAGATCAAGGAATTGCTGGATAAGCGCGAGCTTGCCAAATTGGGTGGGGGGCAGAAACGGATTGACGCCCAGCATAAAAGAGGAAAACTGACCGCCAGGGAACGCATTGAGCTGTTGTTGGACGAAGGCAGTTTCGAAGAGTTTGGGATGTTTGTAACCCACCGTTGCACGGATTTTGACCTGGGAGAAAAGCAATATTTTTCTGACGGGGTGGTGACCGGTTATGGTACCATCGACGGAAGATTGGTGTATGTGTTTGCGCAGGATTTTACCGTTTTTGGCGGGTCGCTCTCCCTGGCCTATGCCGAGAAGATCTGTAAGCTCATGGACAAGGCCATGAAGGTTGGGGCGCCGGTTGTCGGACTGAATGACAGCGGGGGTGCACGGATCCAGGAAGGGGTGAACAGCCTGGCGGGTTATGCAGAGATTTTTCAGCGCAACATTCTGGCTTCCGGTGTCATCCCGCAGATCAGTGCCATTTTTGGTCCCTGTGCCGGCGGTGCGGTGTATTCTCCTGCGCTGACCGACTTTACACTGATGACCAAAGGCAGCTCCTATATGTTTGTTACCGGTCCGAGGGTCGTAAAAACCGTTACGGGTGAGGTAATTTCCGAGGAAGACCTTGGAGGGGCCATTGCCCATGGGACCAAGTCGGGCGTTTCACATTTCGTGGCAGAGGACGAACAGGAAGGCATTTTGCTGATCCGCAAATTGCTGAGCTTTTTGCCTCAAAACAACCTGGAGGATCCCCCCCTGGACTCCTGTGATGATCCCATCGACAGGCTTGAAGATGAGCTGAACAGCATCATACCCGAAAATCCCAATAAACCATACAATGTCAAGGATGTAATATACGCTGTCTGCGACTACAATGAGTTTCTGGAAACCCAGCGGCATCATGCCCCGAATATCGTGACCGGTTTTGCCCGTTTTAACGGCATGCCCGTGGGCATCGTGGCCAACCAGCCCAACTATCTTGCAGGGGTACTCGACATCAATGCTTCCAGAAAGGCGGCCCGGTTTGTCCGGTTTTGCGACGCCTTCAATATTCCCATTGTGACCATGGTTGATGTTCCCGGCTTTCTTCCCGGGTCCGCCCAGGAGCATGGGGGCATCATCACCCACGGTGCCAAGCTGTTGTACGCCTACGGTGAGGCTACCGTTCCCAAGGTTACGATCATTCTTCGCAAAGCCTATGGCGGCGCCTATTGCGTCATGAGTTCCAAACACCTTCGCGGCGACATCAATTATGCCTGGCCAATGGCCGAGATCGCCGTTATGGGCCCGAAAGGCGCCATCGAAGTCCTTTACAGCAAAGAGGTGAAGGAGATCGCAGACGAAGAGGAAAAGAAGGCCTTCCTGTTGAAACATGAGGAAGAATATGCCGAAAAGTTTGCCACGCCTTATAATGCGGCGCGCTACGGCTATATTGACGATGTGATTGAGCCCAGGAACACCCGGTTCCGCGTGATCCGGGCGCTGCAGTCGCTTGCCACCAAAAAGGATGTCAATCCGCCGAAAAAACATTCCAATATTCCATTGTAAACCCCTTCGACCATGCCTACAGTTTTTTTGTTCCGGATACTCAGCCTGAATCCCTTGGCCGGCGCCGATGTCCCGTTGGACGATGCGGGTGAGTTTGCCATGAAGGACCCCTACGGTCTGCTGATGGCCTTGCTGGGAATGGGCATTGTATTTGCGGCCTTGCTGATGATGTATCTCATCTTCCGGAACACCCCGGTACTATATACCGCTTCATTCAGGGCCAGGTTGAGGGGACTGACTTCTTCCAGGGCGTCTGTCCGTCCGGATCCGGTTGCAGAGCAAGCAGCAGAGGTGAAGGCCGGGGATATCACCGGGGAGACCGGCGCCGCCATTGCGGCCGCCATCCACCTGTATCGCTCAGAATTGCACGATTTTGAAGACACGGTGCTTACGATCAAAAAGGTGTCAAGAACATATTCGCCCTGGAGTTCCAAAATATACGGACTGAGAAACTCTTTGGGGAGGCATTGATCCCTTATCAGGCATTAAACAGTAAAGCGCAAAGCAAAATACAAACCCATGAAGAAATACAAATTCACCATCCACGGAAACCAGTACGATGTTCACATCATGAATGTGGAAGAAAACGTCATTGAACTGGAAGTGAATGGATCCTCCTACGAGGTGGAAGTCGATAAGTCCATACAGCCCGTGAAAACGCCGCGGCTGGTCAGGCAGCGGGTGGTTCCTTCGGGAGATGCCACGCCTTCAGTCGGTGCGGGAAAGACGGCTCCCGCAGCCACGGGCGGCGGACAAATCAAGTCCCCCCTGCCCGGCGCCGTGATTTCCATATTGGTGAAGGTGGGTGATACGGTAAAAGCCGGACAAAAACTGATGGTTCTGGAAGCCATGAAGATGGAAAATAACATCGATGCCGACAGGGAGGGCACCGTTACGTCCATTGCGGTGACCCAGGGACAGTCTGTGATGGAAGGGGATGTTCTTTTAGAAATCGGAGGTTAGTTATGGAAGGTGGAACCCTGAGTTATATTTGGGAACAACTGGTTCAGTTTGCCGGGTATACCGCTTTTGCACACATTACCTGGGGCCATGTCGTGATGATTTGCGTGGGATTGTTCTTTATTTCCCTTGCCATTATCAAGCATTTTGAACCCTTGCTGCTGATCCCCATCGGCTTCGGCATCATTGTCGGAAACATTCCCTTTGCAGAAAATACGGGCCTGCAGATAGGGCTCTATGAGGAGGGCAGCGTGCTGAACATGCTCTACTTCGGTGTCCAGCGCGGATTGTATCCCCCCATTATCTTTCTTGGGATCGGGGCGATGACCGATTTTTCATCCCTGCTTTCCAAGCCACGCCTGGTCCTGTTGGGCGCCGCCGCGCAGTTCGGGATTTTTGCGGCATACTCCTCCTCCCTGCTTTTGGGGTTTGAACCCGCACAGGCCGGAGCCATCGCCATCATCGGAGGCGCTGACGGTCCGACGGCCATCTTCCTCTCCTCCAAGCTGGCCCCCGAGTTTATAGGGCCCATCGCCATTGCAGCCTATTCTTATATGGCCCTTGTACCGGTGATCCAGCCCCCCATTATGCGGCTGCTGACCACCAAAAAGGAAAGGGTGATCCGGATGAAGCCACCAAGGGCCGTACCCAAACAGGAGAAGATCATTTTCCCGATTGTCGGGATTCTGCTGACCACCTTTATTATGCCCACCTCCCTGCCATTGCTTGGCATGCTTTTCTTTGGCAACCTGCTCAAGGAAAGTGGGGTGACCAACCGCCTGGCCGAAACGGCCCGTTCGTCTTTGATCGACATTGTGACCATTTTCCTGGGACTGACGGTCGGTGCCTCCACGCAGGCAACGGTGTTTCTTACCAATGAATCGCTGCTGATCTTCGGATTGGGTGCCGCGAGTTTCGTGGTGGCCACATTCAGCGGTGTGCTCTTTGCCAAGGTGATGAATTTCTTCTCTCCGGAGGGCGACAAGATCAATCCGCTGATCGGGAACAGCGGTGTGTCTGCAGTGCCTGACAGTGCCAGGGTTTCGCAACACATAGGCCTTGAATATGACAAGACAAACCACTTGTTGATGCACGCCATGGCGGCCAACGTTTCCGGGGTAATCGGAAGCGCCATTGCTGCCGGTATCCTGTTGAGTTTCCTTACATAGGCCCGGTGGCCGCAGTACCGGACGGGTTGCTTCACAAAGGTTCAGTAACTGCTGCAGTCCCGGACGGGTTGCCTCACACAGGTTTGGTTGCTGTATCCTGGATGGCTTTCACACAGGTTTTCGCGAAGAATTTTACGAATCCGAGGGTTTCATTGCGGGCCTCGAGGTATCCCATATGACCGGCCTCTTTAAGAAAGAGTGAGTAGGCCGTTCCTGGAATTCCCGAAAGTGCCTGAATGCTTTCGAAGGGAACGCGGCTGTCCTGTTGGCCGGCAATGAACATGACCGGAAAATCCGCTGCAAACAGCACATCCCTTCCGTCGACCCGCATCCTCATTCCCTCTTGGGCAGCGACGATGGCTTCGGGGGTCATTTGGCCGGCTGTCCGCACCAAGGCATCTATTTCGTTTTTCAGGCCCTCGCGGTTTTCGGGGGCGAAGAGTTCGGGGATGAAACCAAAGAGGAACTCCTGGCGGTTTTTTTTGATCAACGCGATGGCTCTTTTCCTGTTTTGGCTTGCTTCCGGACTGTCTGCCAGGGCGGTGCTGTGAAACAAACCCAGTCCGACGAGCATTTGCGCATACTGCCTTCCGAATGAAAGGGCCACATATCCGCCCATGGAATGCCCGATCATCACACAGTGTTTTACCTTCAAATGGTCAAGCAGTTCCCTGACCACGGCGGCCATTTCCAGCATGGTATGGACTTCCCCGATGCTTTCGCTCTGCCCGTGACCGGGAAGGTCGGGGATGATCACCTGGAAGGAGTCGGCCAAGTCCCCTGCAAAGTCTTCCCAAATGGCTGAAGATTCAGTGAAGCCGTGGATCAGCACAAGGGCCGGACCCTTGCCTTTTACCCTGTAGTGAATGCTTTTCCCTTTGTATTTGATTTCCATATCGGGATCTTTTTATGATTTCAGACCGGTTTTGCTGTTTACTTTTCGAAAACAAGGTAGCCCCAGGGATACAGATTCACGCTGGCGTCCGCCTCAAACCGCCAGGGGGCCCCGGAGAACAGCTCGGTATAAGTCCCGGTATACAGCTCGCCCTGCAGGCTGACTTCCAGGTCCTGGTCAGACAAATTCAGGATCACAACCACCTTGTCGTTCCCCTTCTCCCTTACAAAAGCGAAAACACGGTCATCCTGGCTGGTTTTCACCCGTTGAATCGGCCCGCCTTCCAGCCCGTTCCACAGAGCCTGGTTGCGGTTTTTCAGCTTCAACAATTGCTTGTAAAAGTCGTGGTAAGCATAGGTTCCCCAATCGATCTGGTCTTTTTCAAAGAATTCCAGCATGCGGTCGAACCCTGCTTCCTGTCCGTTGTAAAGCAGCACCATTCCGGGGATGGTTGCCGTCAGTACCGCAAAGGCTTCCACTCCGGCCCCCAGCCTGGTGAACTCGGTGCCTGCCCAGGAGTTTTCATCGTGGTTGGTAATGAAGTACATTTTGTAGCTTCCTTCAGGAAAGTTTCCTGCTTGGTCTTCAAAGAAGTACTTGTCGATGGCGGCCACGGTTTCTTCCCCGC
>JAWLHS010000082.1:0-9490 GCA_041690235.1 Bacteroidales bacterium | reverse complement strand
CCGATAACAATCACGTCCTGCACATCCAGGGTCCAGACAAGCTCCCCCTTGTTGACGGGATCTATGTGATGAATCTGAATGCCCACATTTCCTGCCGGATGGGGTCCGCTGAAGTGATGCACTTCGACCCCCCTGGCCTGGAGGAATGCCCCCGAAGTGGTGGAACCGGCCCCCACCCCAAGATGCACCTTGCCGTCCGTTAGCCGGGCGAGCACATCAAGTCCTTTCTGGAACTCGGTTTCCTGTCCGTTTACTACAAAATCCAGGTCCGGGGCCACGGGACCGCTTCGGAAGCAGGAGACAAAAATGCCTTTGGGTGAATCCCCCGGCCTGGCAATAACGGAGTAGGGGCGTTGACGCAACACAGGCCACAGCCCGCTTTTCAACAAACCCCCGGTGATCTCCTCCCGGCTCATGGAGGCCGGATCGCCCATCGAAAAATGCACGTATTCATTGTCGGTGTCCGCTGTGATATTCACCTCCATAATGCGGCGCTTTTCACCGCGAACCAGGCTGGTGAACGTACCGCTCACCGGAGAGGTAAACAAAATGCTTTCATTGTATTTGTCATAGAACAGCGGGGTCCCTGCCTTGACCTTATCCCCTTCCTTAACAAGCATCTTCGGGGCCAGTCCGTGAAAATCGGGTGGTTTCACTGAATACACATCGGCGCGTGGTGCCGATTGAAGAATTTTTTCAGCATCGCCAAGTAAGGGGATGTTCAGTCCCTTTTTGATCTTAATCACTTTAGACATCTCCGGGGCATATTTAAAATGTAAATACAACAAGCAAAATTATGCATATTTTTAAATACATAAAATGTTTTTGCGGGTTTCTGCGTTATTAACTAGCTTTGTTTCAAAGCAACAAAAGATGGTTTTACCCGGCAACTCCAGCATGCGAAAATTTCAGATTCCCCGTCTTCCGGCCTGCCACCAGGTATGTTTGGTCTGGCTGCTTTGTCTGGTTCCCGCCCTGGTGTTTGGCGGCCTCCAGCCCCTGCAGGGGAAGACCGCATTGGCTGTTGAGCATCCGGCCTTGACAGATGAATGGTCAGAAGCAACCCGACAATCGGCCGGTGAAACCATGACTAAAAATATTAAAGATTTTTTTCTTTTCGGGGATTTTATTCATAAAAACACCATACATACCGTTTTGTTTAACCGGAAAGGCTGGGAGATGGCCCCTCCGATTATTCGACTGAACTCCGCCGAGACCCTGGTTCTGCGGTTCGACGACCTGAATGCAGATTACAGAAATTATTCTTTTACGGTTGTTCACTGCAATGCCGACTGGACGCCTTCCGGGCTGAACCCGTTTGAATACCTGGATGGTTTTTTTGAGGATCAGGTGACCGACTATGCCCATTCGGTGAATACCCGGATCCCTTACAGTCATTACACGCTTGAATTTCCAAACGACAATATCCGGCCAAGAATATCGGGCAATTACCTTCTTCAGGTTTTTGTTGACGGGAACCGGGATGACCTGGTTCTTACCCGCCGCTTCATGGTTTATGAGCCACTGGTGGCGATCGATGCAAATGCCGGAATGGCCAACCTGGTCCGGCACCGCGACAGCAAACAGCAGGTTTCCCTGGAGATAAACACAGGAGGTTACCCGGTTTCCAACCCCCACCAGGACCTGAAAGTCATCATCACGCAAAACGGACGCTGGGACAATGCCATAAAAGGTTTGTCCCCCCGCAGCATCATGGGCAGCCGCCTGGTCTACGATTACGAAGAACGCACTTTATTCGATGGAGGCAATGAGTTTCGGCGGTTCGACACAAGAAGCCTCAGGTTTCTGACCGAAAGGGTGGCCGAAATCAACTCCACGGCCAGACATTGGGACGTGTTCCTTTTACCCGACCAGCGCCGCCAGTTCAGGAGGTACTCATCCGACAATGACATCAACGGCAGATTCACCATCAAGAACCAGGACGGACGCGACGATATGCTGGAAAGCGATTATGCATGGGTGCATTTCAGTCTTCCCATGGACGCCCCCCTGGCCACGGGCGGCATTTACATTATGGGTGAATTGACGCAGTGGCATTTTTCCGGGTCCAATCAAATGAGCTACAACTACCCCGAAAAAAAATACGAGATCAGCCTATTGCTCAAGCAGGGATACTACAACTACCTGTATGCTTTTGTGGAGGAGGGGGAGACGCAGGCCGACGTGGCCTTTATAGAGGGGAACCATTCGCAGGCAGAGAACGACTACAGCATCTATGTTTACCACCGCCAGCCCGGCACCGTTTATGATCGCCTGGTGGGAATTACCCACCTGAATTCTGCCGTCCCCTAGCCTGGACTTAAATGCCCGCGCCTGACTGGGCGATCATGTTCCCGGCCTGTCTGGACAATCATACCCCCGGCTTAGCCTGAACTTTTGTACACGCGCCTGGATGGGCGATCATGTTCCCGGCCTGTCTGGACAATCATACCCCCGGCCCAGGCTGGATTTTTATGCCCCCGCCTTAGCCTCCGGCCATCAGGTGCAGCACAATGACCCGGTCACCGTCGCGGATCACCCTATTGGCACGGTTTTTTTCCTGAACCACCTGGTCGTTCACCCTCACCACAAGGAACTTGAATGTAAACTTTTTTTCCTCCAGCAATTCCTGCACCGTCATCTGTGACCGTCCCGGGAAGGATTCCTTGCGGTTATTCAGCAGAATATCCATGGTCGCCTTTTCTTTCTAAAAAACCTTTGCTGCTTCTGTTTTTAAATAATCTATGGCCTTGCGGGTGGCTGGCTTCTCAATACTCAGGGCCAGCAATTTGTTGGAAAGATCGGCCGAGGTGGCTTGTTCTTCCAGTTGCGCAGCCGCGGTATTGATTTGCCTGACCATTTCTTCCCTGGCGCCCTTAACCATTTCCCAGGCATGTATGGAAACGTACAATTGCTGTGACAGGTTGTGGTTGAATTCATCCCGCACAGACTGAATGAGCAAACGCTGAAACTCCCGGGCCGACAATTCGGGTTTGTGAAGACGGGCAATGAGGCTCCCGGGCGAAATGCGCTCCAGCAATAAGATGATTCGTTCGTACGCCTGTAACCTGACTGGCAGGGAGATGCGGACCCGCTCCATCATGGCTTCCTGTTTTCGCCGGCGGGTTTCCACCTGGAAAAATTCCCTGAGGAAAAAATACGCCGTAAGAAAAACCACCAGCGAGGGAATCACGTACAATAATGAATGCAATAAATCTTCCATGGCCCAAATAATTTGTCCGCCAAAGATAAGTCCTTTACAGGGAATTTGCTAAATTTGCGGCGGCAAAGCAACGGTAAAAATGCGCCCCCGGTCAACAATACGTCCCAATTAATCCCCAACTGCAATGAATCCACTATCCGACAGAATCAATCGCTTGTCTGAATCCGAAACCCTCGCCATGTCGAGAAAAAGCAGGGAGCTCAAAGCCCGGGGTCACGATGTCATTAACCTGAGTCTGGGGGAACCCGATTTTTTCACACCCGACAAGATCAAGCAGGCGGGCAAAACAGCCATTGATCAGAATTATTCATTCTATACCCCGGTAAATGGTTACCTTGAGCTGAGGCAAGCCATTTGTACAAAACTAAAGCGTGACAATAAGCTGGTGTTCGAACCGGACCAGATTGTGGTTTCAACCGGGGCCAAGCAATCCATTGCCAATGCCGTATTATGCCTGGTTAATCCGGGCGAAGAGGTCATTGTGCCCTCCCCTTTCTGGGTCAGCTACCGCGAAATTGTCAAGATGGCAGAGGGGACGGAGGTGACCATACGGGCCGGCATAGAAAATGACTTCAAGATATCGCCGGAACAGCTTGAGGGGGCCATCAGCAAGAAAACCAAGCTATTTATGTTTTCAAGTCCCTGCAACCCGACCGGAAGCGTTTACTCCCGCGAAGAGCTCGGCCAACTGGCGAAGGTTTTTGCCAGGCACCCGCATGTATACATCCTCGCGGACGAGATCTACGAGCACATCAATTTTTCGGGCAAACACGAAAGCATTGCCCAGTTCGAAGAAATACGGGACCGGGTCATCATCATCAACGGGGTTTCCAAAGGCTTTGCAATGACAGGCTGGAGGCTCGGTTACATGGCCGCCAACCTGGAGATTGCAAAGGCCTGCAACAAACTGCAGGGGCAGGTGACCTCGGGCACCTGTTCGATCGCCCAGATGGCCGGGATAGAAGCCATGAACACCGACCCCAAAGAGACCCTTCCGATGCTGGAAAAGTTCCGCGAACGCCGTGACCTGGTGCTTTCCCTTTTGAAAGACATCCCGGGCATTCAGACCAATGAGCCCCAGGGGGCCTTTTACATTTTTGCCAATGTCAGTACTTTTTTCGGCACGTCGGATGGAACCACAAGGATAGAAAATGCGGGAGACCTTTGCATGTACCTGTTAAACAAGGTTTTCGTCGCGGTGGTTCCCGGTGATGCCTTCGGAGACCCGGAATGCATCCGCCTGTCGTATGCCACGTCGAACGAGGTGTTGACAGAGGCCATCAAACGCCTGGAAACAGCCCTGAAAGATTTGAAGTAACGGTATCCACCCAACAAATCCCTTAGCCCCTATCAAGAGGATGTACGACCCCCACACCATAGAACAGGTTTTTGAGTCATTCATCGGCAAACGCATCCTGGTGATCGGTGACGTGATGATTGATTCTTACCTTTGGGGAAGGGTGGAGCGAATTTCTCCGGAAGCACCTGTTCCCATTGTCAGCCTTCACAGGCGGGAGTACCGACTGGGCGGCGCCGCCAATGTGGCCCTGAACATCCAGAACCTGGGTGGCATTCCTGTACTTTGTGGAATCACCGGGCAGGACGAGAAAGGCGCACTTTTCCTAAGGCTGCTGAAGGAAAAAAACCTTGAACCCGATGGCATCATTGCCAGTAAAGAGCGCATCACAACGGTGAAGTTCCGCATCATTGGCAACAACACCCAGATGTTGCGGGTGGATGAAGAGGACGACCGCTCCCTGCAGCCTCAGGAAATCAAACTGGTGCTGAAGCAGGTTGAGACCCTGGTGAAGGAAGGCCGGACGGATGCCATCGTCTTTGAGGACTATGACAAAGGCCTCATTGACCCGGAACTGATCCGGAGCGTCCTTGCCCTGGCAAAAGGACGTGGCATACCCGTTGTGGCAGACCCCAAGAAAAAAAATTTCCTGGCTTACAAAGGGGTTAGCTTGTTCAAACCCAACCTGAAGGAGTTGCGCGAAGGGCTCAAGCTGGATGGTAAGCTGGAAACCGAGGAAGACATCCGGGCAGCGGTTCAGGGCTTGCAGGACAAGCTTGGATCCGGCATCATCATGGCGACCCTGTCCGACAAAGGCATTTATTACAGCCAGCGTGATGACGTAACCACAGATGGGTTTTTCCCCGGCCATGTGAGAAACATCGCCGATGTTTCGGGAGCGGGGGATACGGTAATCAGCGTGGCAGCCCTCAGCCTGGCCGGGGGAGTGGAAACCGGGCTGATGACGGCTTTATGCAATCTGGCCGGCGGACTCGTATGTGAGTATGTCGGGGTGGTTCCGGTCAACAAACAAGCTTTTAAGGAAGAGGCCCTCCGGCTTCTTTGCTGATCGCCATGGAGAAGAAAGACCTTACCTCACTGCGGCAGGAATATGCCGCTGAGCGACTGGAAGAAAGCCAGGCGGCAAAGGATCCCTTCCTGCAGTTTGCCACCTGGTTTGACCAGGCAATGGCCACGGGCCAAAAAGAGCCCAACGCCATGACCCTGGCCACTTCAAGCGGGGACGGAAAACCTTCAGCAAGGGTGGTGCTGCTTAAGGAAGTGGACGAAAGGGGGTTCGTTTTTTTTACGAACTATCAAAGCCAGAAGGGAAGGGAGTTGGCCGAGAACCCTTACGCAGCCCTTGTTTTTCTGTGGCTGGATCTGCACCGCCAGGTCCGCATCCAGGGGCGCGTGGAAAAGATCAGCCAGGCCGAATCCGACGCCTATTTTGCCTCCAGGCCCAGGGAAAGCCAGCTGGGGGCACTGGCCTCACCCCAGAGCATGACCATTAAGGGAAGGGAGTTGCTTGAAAAACGGTTTGAGGAGCTCCGGGAAATTCACCAGGGAAAGACCCTGCCCCGGCCCGGACATTGGGGTGGATACCGGCTTATCCCGACCAGTTTGGAGTTTTGGCAGGGCCGGGAGAGCCGTCTTCACGACAGGCTGTTGTATACCAGGGAAGAGGCAGGATGGAAAATGGACCGGCTGGCCCCATAAAGGCCTTTTGGCCATGGCCGGCACAAAACCCACCACCTGGTGCACGAGGGGCTTGTCCATAAGAAGTCGGGGATTTTGCAGGCCGGGATTGGGGACGCATTTTAAAGACATTTTTGCAATATAGAAATTGAAAATTCGTTTATTGGTACAGACCCACAACTTCATTATTGCTGTGACAAAAAAACCCTTGTTTTTCCTGGCCATACTGGCCATCATCCTGCTGGGGACATTCCCGCCGGATGCGGTCGGACAGGGGCGCAAAGCCTTTGGCTACCAAAACCTGCAGCACCATGATGAAAAACCCTACCATTTTGGATTTTCCCTTGGAATAAACAGGATGAATTTCGCCCTGAAGCAGGTGGAGGAAACCCCCAATTTTGACTATGTATTGCCCGAACCGGATCTTGGTTTTCACATCGGGATCGTTTCCAATCTGAAGCTGGACAACTACCTCGACCTGCGGTTCATCCCCACATTGTCCTTTGGCGACCGATATATAGAATTCTATCCCGATGGGTACCCACCGGAACCATCGGACGAAATCCAGCACCTGACCGCTACCGTAATGGAGTTTCCCCTCCACCTCAAATACAAATCGGCCCGAATGATCAATACCAGGGCCTATGTGATCGGCGGGTTCAAGTACTCCCACGACCTGGCCTCGCTGGATGACAAGGAAGGTGATGAACTCCGGCTTGCACTGGCCAGAAATGACATCCACTATGAACTGGGGGTCGGTTTCGACCACTACTTTTATTACTTCAAGTTTGCCATCGAAGTGAAGGCTTCGTTCGGCATTAGTGATTTGAAGCGCAGGGTGGAGCAAATGGACAGATACTACAACCCCATTGACCGGCTCAGTTCCCAAACCATCATGGTTTCTTTTCTGTTTGAATAATCAAGCCTAAAGGGATCTTCCTGGTGAATCAGCGAGGCGGCCGGGACAGCTTGCAGAAAAAATCCCACACCACCATGCCGGCCGTTACCGCCACATTCAGGGAATGCTTGGTTCCGAACTGGGGGATTTCCACACAGCCATTGCATAGCTTCAGCGCATCTTCACTGACCCCTTTTACTTCATGGCCGAAAACCAGGGCATATTTTTCGCCGGACCGGGGTTGAAAATCCTGAAGGTTAATGCTGCCCTCCGCCTGCTCCAGCGCGTATACCCTGAATCCTTCTCCCTGTAGTCTCTGAATGGCCTGGGTGGTTTCCGGGAAATATTCCCAGTGAACCGATTCAGTGGCCCCCAGGGCGGTTTTGTGGATTTCCCGGTGGGGAGGGGTGGCTGTAATGCCGCATAGAAAGATGGCTTCCAACAGGAAGGCATCTGCCGTTCGGAATACCGAGCCCGTGTTCATCATGCTCCGCACATTATCAAGGATCAGCACCAGCGGAAACTTATCGGAGGCCCGGAACGATTCCGGGCTTTTGCGCTGCAGTTCTTCCATGGAAAGCTTTCTCATTTTGCCGTCATTAGGGATGGATTGTCCTCAGGGATTTCCCTGAAGGAGTTGCTTTACCAGCCGCGGGGTTCCGGTTCCCGCCTTCTCTTTGATAAAGGTCAGGTTCGGTATGTGGGCCACGCCCAGATCCCCGGGATCGATCAGGTAAACCGGGGTGCCGGAAGGCACATAACTGACAAGTCCCGCCGCCGGATAGACATTCAGTGAGGTTCCGATGATCAGTAATATGTCGGCGGTGCTGCACAGCTCTGCCGCCGCCGGAATCATTGTAACCGCTTCGCCGAACCAGACGACATGTGGGCGCAGCTGGGAACCAAGCTCACACAGGTCTCCCCGCCTCAGCTCCCAGCCTTCAAGGGGATACACCAGGTCTTCCCTTAACGAACTCCGGACTTTCTTGAGCTCCCCGTGCAGGTGCATCACCTGGGTGGAACCTGCCTGTTCATGCAGGTCGTCCACATTTTGGGTGATGATCTGAACGTCGAATTTCCTTTCCAGCTCAACCAGGGCAAAATGAGCGGCATTGGGGCTTACCCCGTACAATTGCTTGCGGCGCTGGTTGTAAAATTCCAGAACCAGGTCCATATTGCGGTCCCAGGCCTCCGGGGTGGCAACATCCATAATGTCGTGGTCTTCCCACAATCCACCACTGTCGCGAAAGGTTCGTATCCCGCTCTCAGAGCTGACCCCGGCACCCGTTAATGCCACGATCCGTTTTTTTGGCATAAAAGATTTTTTTGGTTAATTATTGACTTTCGGCCCGTCATACAACCCGCCACCATCCAACGAACCGTATAACAAAAATAAACAATAAACCCAAACCCGTCGTATGGGAAACCGGGAAACAGGGCGAGGAACGGGAAGTGCATTCAATGAATGCTTTCACATGGACCCAAAAAAAATATCCCATAAAAGATTATTTGCATTTGTATTCATATATTTGTATGCCTTCTTTGGGCTGATTCTATAAAGAATTTTTTCCATATATGATTCGCCTTCGCCATCAACCCCGGATCCAATGAAGAACATCGTCCTCTTTATGTTATCGGTTGTCGTCCCCCTTGTCATTATTGCCCTGGTATTAAGGGACGCCACCAGGGAGAACACCCTGCTTGCTGAACTGCAGGAGGAATATGCCCTTCCCCATATTCCTTCGGTCGACCACAGCAAGCATGCGGACCTGCAGCGCGACTTCGACAACCCCCATGAAATCACTGCCACCTGTCTCTCATGTCATACAGAGCGGGGAAAGGAAGTACTTGGAAATGCACACTGGAACTGGGAGCGCCCGGCTTATATTGAAGGAAGAGGCATCACCTACCTGGGCAAAAAAAACCTGATCAACAATTTTTGCACAGGAATTGCCTCCAATGAGGGTACCTGCAACCGCTGCCACATCGGGTATGGGTGGAGCGATAACAGTTTCGATTTTTCCAACCAGAACAACATCGATTGCCTGATATGCCACGACAACAGCGGTCTGTACGACAAGGCACGCGGCGGGGCTGGTTATCCGGTACCGGGACTGGACTTCCGGACCATTACCCAAAGCGTGGGTCGTCCACGCAAGGACAATTGCGGTTATTGCCACTTCCATGGTGGGGGTGGGAACAACGTCAAGCATGGAGACCTGGAAATGGCCTTGCTGAATGCTTCCCGTGAGGTGGACGTGCACATGGGTCTGGACGGGGGAAACCTTGACTGCGTCGACTGCCATACCGCCACCAACCACAAGATGCTGGGGCGCTACTATGCCGTTTCTTCAGAAAACAACCAACGCGCCAC
>JAWLHS010000081.1:0-9492 GCA_041690235.1 Bacteroidales bacterium | reverse complement strand
AACATGAACTATGTTTACGAGGGCGAGGGGGGCATTAACCAGGCCTTTGTTGGTACAGCCATCAGGCCTTTCAAAGGTTTTTCCGTCGGATTGAATGCCTCTTACCTGTTCGGGCGCTTCGAAAATCACACCTCGGTTTATTCGGATTCTGCCGCCATATTTCTAACCAATAAGGTTGTTTCCAACCAGGTCAGCGGCTGGCAATTCGGGTTGGGCGCCCAGTATGAGTTCAGGCCGACTGAAACAAGCGCCTATACCCTTGGATTCATTTACGGAGACCAAAGAGCCATCGGGGCCAGCCGGAACGAGGTGGTCAGACGAATCCTTCCGGGCAGCATGTCGAGGTACGACACCATCAGCATTGACCAGGGCATCCAGGGGGACCTGGTTCTTCCTTCCTATTGGGGTGCCGGCATATTCGCCAGGGTGAACAGCCAGTGGGGGGCCGGTATCGATTATCAGCGCCAGAACTGGGAGGAATACAGTCTTTTCGGTGACTCAGACAACCTGAACAACAGCCATCAGTTCGCCTTTGGCATACAACACAATCCGCAGGTACAAACATTTTCAACCCTGATTCACAGGCTGGAATACCGGGCTGGTTTTCGGTACGGGCAAACCTATCTCAATCCCAATAACCAAAGCATGAATGAGTTTGGCATAAGTTTTGGAATAGGTATACCATTGAGACGATCTTTGTCAGGATTGAACATTGGGTTTGAGTACGCCCAGAGGGGAACCACCGACAATAACCTGATCAGGGAAGACTTTTTCAGGTTTAATATCGGGGTCAATATTTACGAGCGTTGGTTCATGAGGCGAAGGTTTTTCTAAAAAACGAAACAATAATTGAGGAAAAGAAAATGAAAACGAACCTTTTTACCCTTTTTGCTGCAATGACCCTGTTTTTTATGACCGGGAACCAGGCGTTAGCTGCCGGGGCGGACTCTTCGCCCGGCATTGAGGCAGCCAGGTTTGAGGCATCTGACATCAACGAGCAGCCCAGGTACGGTGAAGACAGTGTGCAATGTGTCAGAAACTGGTCGCTTTATGCTGAATATTACCGTCAGCGCAATTTCAAAATGGCCGTTGAACCCTGGCGCTGGATGTTCCATAACTGCCCCCTGGCCACCCAGAATATTTACATTCATGGCGCCGTTTTGGTAAAACACCTGTACCAGGCCGAAACAGACCCCATCAAGAGGAAGGCCCTTGTCGATACGCTGATGATGGTCTATGACCAGCGCATAGAGCATTTCGGTCGCGAGGGTTATGTATTGGGCCGCAAAGTGGCCGATCTTTACCAGTACGACCAGGGCAATGTCCAGGAACAGCAAGAAATTTCCGAGAGATCCATTCAGCTCGAAGGCAACGATTCCCAGGCCGACGTCCTGCTGATCAACTTCCAGTCGACCGTGCGACTCTCTGAGGCCGGCCTTGTGGAGCCCACCGAGGTAGTGGAAAAATACGACCGCGCCATCGACATCATTGACTACAACCTGATCCATAAACCACAGGATTCGGTGTATTACGTGCCAGCCAAGAACAACATCGAAATCCTTTTCGAGCCTTTCGCCAGTTGCGAAAACCTGGTTCAGATCTTTAAACCGCGCTATGAAGCCAACCCCGAAGATCCTGAACTGCTCGCCCGGATCACTGATATGCTTGAAAAGTCAGGTTGTACAGAAAGTCCCCTGTTTTTCAACGCCACCAAATCATTACACAGGCTGCATCCGACGGCCCAATCGGCTTACCTGATGGGGCGCCTTGAAGGCAACCAGGAAAATCACGCAGAAGCTTTATCGTATTATGAGGAAGCCATTGCGCTTTACGATGCCGATGATTCGGAAAACTATACCGAAGAGAAGTTTCGTATCTACCTGCTTATGGCCGAAATCTCATTCCGCAACCTGAGGCGTTTCCCACAGGCCAGGAATTACGCCCTTGAAGCCAGCAGGATGAAGTCTGACGACGGAAGGCCGTATATTCTGATTGGCGAGCTGTATGCAGCCAGCGCCAATGACTGCGGCGATGATGCATTTACAAAGAAAACAGCGTACTGGGCTGCCGTTGATAAGTTTATTCAGGCCCGCAATGTGGATAGCGATCCACAGGTGGTTGACAGGGCCACCCAGTTTATCAACACCTATTCCCAGTATTTCCCGAATATGGAGGATATTTTCTTCCACGGACACGACGAGGGAGATCCATACAGGGTTGAGTGCTGGATCAACGAAACCACCCGCATCAGACCACGCTAAGCCATGGACCCTTCCCCTGCAAAGGAGATAAGAAACCACTCATTATTACCAGCACCCAAAAGCATTGCCCTCCTCTTTGGATTGGCAATGCTTTTTTCTTGCCAGCCCGACCTGAAAACCATCGAAACGCTTACACGACCCGACGAAGGCCCCACGGAGTCGACCCGGAATATTGAAGTGGTATACAGCGAGGGGGCGCATATCCGCATGAGGATGAAGGCCCCGGAGATGGAGCGTTATACGGGTGAGAAAAACTATATGGAGATGCCCCTGGGACTACAGGTTGAATTTTACGACACCCTGATGAACGTGACTTCAAGCCTTTCGGCCAATTATGCCATCAGCTACGAAGACGATGACCGCATCGAAGCCAGAAACGACGTGGTGGTCGTCAACGAGCTCAACGAACGCCTCAATACCGAATACCTGGTATGGGATCAACAAAAGGAAATCATTTTTTCTGATAAATTTGTGAAAATAACCACGGCCGAAGAAGTTTTGTATGGGGATGGTTTTGAGTCGGATGAGCGATTCAACGAATGGATCATCACCAGGCCCCGTGGAACATTTACCATTGACACCGAAGCGGGTGCGGCCACCGACACAGTGACAGGGCCGGCAACACAGGCGGGAGCAGAACCCCCGGAAGAACCCGAACTGCAGTCCGAGCCCGAAAAACGATGAACCGCTTGCCGGGGCTACGATTTGTTGATCACAAATGAACGTATTTTGACACCATACATTATCATCGCATTCAGCCTTCTTTTCTCCGCCTTCTTCTCCGGAATGGAAATCGCCTTTATTTCGGCCAACAAGTTTAAGGTGGAGGTGGACCGTAAGGGTGGCGGGTTTTCGGCCAACCTGATCTCCCGATTCGTCCGTTCCGAATCCAGTTTTATTTCCACCATGCTGGTAGGGAACAACATCGCCCTGGTCATCTATGGTATTTCCTTTGCCGCCCTGCTTGAGCCCGTGTTTTTTGCCATGCTCCCCAGGGCGATCAACACCGGGTTAAGCGTTCTGATCCTGCAAACCCTGGTCTCTTCGATGATTGTTCTGATCTTTGCCGAGTTTCTGCCCAAAACATTTTTCCGGATCAACCCCAACCGCTTTCTGAACCTTTTTGCCTTTCCCGTGACCCTGGTTTATTACCTGCTTTACCCCTTGGTTGCCCTGACCATTTCCCTTTCCAACCTCATCATGAAATATGTGTTAAAAGTGGATACGGAAAACAACAAAAAAGCATTCGACATTGTGGATATGGACAATTACCTGAGGGAATTCGGTCAGCAACCCGAACAGGAGAACGATAGCAACCGGGACATACAGATCTTCCGCAACGCCATTGAGTTTCCCGATGTCAGGGTTCGAGACTGCATGATCCCACGCACGGAGATCGTTGCCGTATCCGACAGCGAGAAACCCTCCGACATACGGTCCCTGTTTTCCCAGACCGGGCTTTCCAAAATCCTCATCTATAAAGACTCCATCGACAATATCACGGGATATGTACATGCGTTTGACTTTTTTCGCAAACCCGATGAAATCAGGCCCATCACCAGGCCCATCATGCTGGTACCCGAAACCATGCACGCCAACAAGCTGATGCAGAACTTTATACAGCAAAGAAAAAGCATCGCGGCGGTGGTCGATGAATTCGGGGGCACCTCTGGCATCATCACCATCGAAGACATCATCGAGGAGATCTTTGGTGAGATCGACGACGAGTACGATCGGGATGACCTGATCGAAAAGCAGGTCCGAAAAAATGAGTTCATCTTTTCCGCCCGGCTGGAGATCGACTACCTGAATGAGCAATTCGCGCTGGATTTGCCGGAAGCCGAAGATTATGAAACGCTGGGCGGACTGCTGTTGAACCAATTCGAAAGCATCCCCCAGAAAGGCGCAGAAATCAACATCGGACAGCTGACCTTCAAGATCCTGCAGGTAAGTGAGAAACGCATCGAAACCGTTCAGGTGCGCAAAACCCCCCAATAAGTTATCCAGCCCGGGCGGGCGGTCCGCTTTCTTCGTACCGGCAAAAACAAAACAAAGCTTTCCCGATTCCCAAAGCCTGATGATTTATTAATTTTTTATATACCTTTGCACACGAATTTTTTAAAGACAATGGGATATGGCAGTTATTAGCAAGATAAGGAGTTACTCCGGATTATTGATCGCGGTGATCGGATTCGCCCTGGCAGCATTTGTGCTTGGTGATTTTCTGGGATATGGGCCCATGGGCGGTCAGCGTTTCGATGTAGGGAAAATAAACAAAACAACCATTTCTTACCAGGAGTTCGAACAGCGCGTCAATGAGCAGGCAGAAAACTGGCGGGCACAGACCGGCCAGGCCAACCTGGGCGCGCGGGAGGCCTTTCAGATCCGCGAACAGGTTTGGACCCAGATGCAGCGCGAGATCCTCCTTGGCGGAGAGTTGGAACGCCTGGGTATAGAAGTAACTTCGGAGGAACTTTATGATATGATCCACGGCAGTGAACCCCACTCCCTGATTGTCCAAAGCTTCACCAACCCGCAGACCGGTGCTTACGACCCCCAACAGGTGATTGAGTTCCTTCAGAATTTTGACTTGCTGGAACCTTCCGTTCAAAGCCAGTGGGTCAATGTGGAGCAGTTCATGAAGCGGGAACGGGCCGAGAGTAAATACCATAACCTGATCAGCAAGGCTTACTACGTTCCGCAGGTACTTGCCCGCAAGGATTACCAGGACCGCAACGCCTCTGCCGACATCCGTTTCGTTTATCAGCCTTTCACAGACATAAACGACACTTTGGTCAGCGTTTCCGACCGGGAACTGCGCAGGCATTACGATGAAAACAAGGAGTCCTTCCAGCGCGAAGCATCCCGCAGCATCGAATACGTATCTTTCAATGTGTTTCCCACCGACGAAGACCGTGAAGCCCTGCGTGCCGAACTATTGGAATTAAAAGATGAGCTGGAACAGACAGAAGACATCATCCCTTTCATCAATTCAGTATCCGACAGGCGCTTTGATCCCACCTTCCACGGCCAGGGTTCGCTTTCTCCGGAAATCGATCCCTTGTTCTTCGATGCCCCGACCGGCACCGTTCACGGCCCCTATGTGGATGGCAATTCCCTTGTACTGGCCAAACTGGTCGATGCACAGATGCGTCCCGATTCCATGCAGGCCAGTCACATCCTGGTGGCTTTTGCAGGTTCTGCGGCACCCACCCAGGTCACCCGCAGCCTGCCCCAGGCAAGGGAGCGGGCCGACAGCATCCTTGCCGTTGTAAGGCAGAACCCGGCCCGGTTCCCGGAAGTGGCCCTTGAGGCCTCCGACGATCCCTCCGCACAAGTCAATATGGGGGATTTGGGATGGTTCCGGGACGGAGACATGGTTTCCACTTTCAACGAAGCCGTGATCAGCACCCCGACAGGATCCATGGTCACTGCCGAGAGTGAATTCGGCATCCATGTCATTCACGTGACCGGTAAATCGGCCGGGTCCAAAAAGATCCAGGTGGCCTTCTTAACGCGCGATATTGAACCCAGTACACGCACCTACCAAAATGTTTATGCCCAGGCCAGCACCTTTGCATCCCGCCTGAGGGAAAGCAAGGCCTTCCGCCAGACAGCCGAAGAACTGGACGCCTCTGTCCGCACCGCCGAAAACATCCGCGAGATGGACTTCAGTCTGCCGGGCATCGAAAATCCCCGTGGCATCATACAATGGGCCTTTATGGAGGACACCCGCCAGGGCGATTTTTCGCGCATTTTCGAACTCGACAACCGGTTCATCATTGCCACGGTTACCGAAGACATCGAAGAGGGCATTCCGGAGCTTGAACAGATTCGTGACGAGGTAACAAGGCTTGTCATTCGGGAAAAGAAATTTGAGATGGTGTCCAACCAGATCAGCCAGGCGGGGAACAGTCTTGAAGACATTGCCGGGGTGCTGGGACGCGAAGTCCAGACAGCCGCCGACCTGCGTTTCACCGCCTCAAACCTGCCGGGCGCCGGTCAGGAGCCCAAAATCATCGGCGCCGCTTTCGCCATGGAGGAAAACACCCTCTCCCCTCCGATCAAGGGGCAAAACGGTGTCTTTGTCGTGCAGGTGACGCAGCGGGAGACAGCCACGGTTCCCGATGACCTGAGCGCCTCCAAACGGCAGATAAAGTCGGCCCTCAGCAACAGGGTGCCCAACGATGTGCTCCAGGCCATCAAAGACAATGCGCGCATCGAGGACAACCGGAGCATGTTCTACTAATGGTATTACCTGCATAGTATTACTTGCATAGTATTACCTGCGGCAGCATTTTCCCCTTTCTGAAGCCTTCCCTTTACGCAAATTCCCCGCGGGGGGTTGCGTGCATTCCTTTCCAGGCAAAATAATCAGCGGATTTTATTATCCCCCTCTTTTTTGTATTTGGATAAATTTTCCTTAAATTAGCGCATTGGAACCCAATACCTGCAACAACATAAGCACGGCTTCTGTTGTTGCAGGCATATGCAGAATTAATTATTTAACCCTAAACCCTTTTTTATGAAAAGAAACTTACTATTGAAATTTGTTTGGATGATGGCCCTGGTAATGATCGGCTTTGCCGGTTTCGGCCAGCGCGCCCTCACGGGCAAGCAGGCCTCCAGGATCATGCCTGCAACCCAGGGTTTTGCCCTGAAGGCCGATTAGGTCGTCATCGAAGATTTTGAGGCGATTTTTGAAATGAACTTCTTTGTGTTTGCCAATGGCCCTTATGATGGGTACGGGGAAGGCATTGAAGTGATCGAAAATCCCGATCCTGACGAGGTAAACGACAGCCACCAGGTGATGGAGTTTACCCGTTCGGCCGACGGAATGCCCTGGGCCGGAATGTTTTGGGAGCCGGAAGAACCCGTGGATTTCTCCGAGATGAAGTATGTGCATGTCCAAGTGTGGAAACCAGTAGTCGGGCCGGTAGTCTTTAAGCTTGAAGGCGGCACCACCGGACAGCCCAATCTTGAGGTCCATTCCATGGAGGCCCATTCAGCCGAAGGGGCATGGGAACACCTGGTGTTTGACTTGTCAGCAGCCGAAGGCAGCTATGGCAAACTGGTGTTTTTCCCTGATTTTCCGGCCAGTGTTGATTACGAAGAAGACTTCCTCATTTACTTCGACAACATCGTCCTGAGCAGTTCTGCGGAGATTCCGCTTGATGGGGAAGCCGATCATTTGGTGCTCCAGGACTTCGAATCCGAGTTCTTTGTCTTTGAAAACGGCCCCTATCTTGGTTATGGCAATGGTGTCCGGCAGATCGACAATCCCGCCCCGGACGATAATAACGTCAGCGACAGGGTGCTGGAGTTTACCCGGTCGGCCGACGGACAGCCCTGGGCCGGAATGTATTGGGATCCGGAAGAGCCCGTTGACTTTTCCGAAATGAAGTACATCCATGTCCAGGTATGGAAACCCCTGATCAGCCGGGTGGTCTTTAAGCTGGAAGGCGGATCGTCCGACCCGGCAATTCTTGAAGTCCCCTCCATGGAGCCCCAGACAGTGACCGGAGAGTGGGAAACCCTGGTGTTCGACTTTTCGGCCGCCGAGGGGACTTATGACAGATTGGTGTTTTTCCCCGATTTTCCGACCACGGGGCTGGATCACGAAGAAGATTTTCTCGTCTATGTCGACAACATCGTGCTGAGCGATTCACCCGAAGTACCCGAACTGCACAAGGTAACCATGAACGTTAATATGGAGGGGGCAGTGGCCGCAGGGGATGTGGTATTTGATCCCGAGGTGCACAGCGTTTACGTGACCGGCGGTTTCACCAACCCGGAGTGGACCCAGCCCGGATTGGATACGCAATATGAATTGTTCCCCGCCGGCAAGGCCGAAGGCCACATTTACACCATTGACCTGTTCGTGGAAGAAGGGGAGTACAGTTACAAATACTTCCTGGTTGCGGATGAACCGTCATGGGATATAGGCGAATGGGCTGGCGACCCGAACCGTACACTTACGGTGACCGGTCCGAAGGTGGTGGACGAGACCTTTGGCGTCAAACCAGGCGAAGAACCCGGGGAGCCCGGATTCTTTCTTTCGTACGACGTCGCCTCTACTGCAGGTACCGCCATATACCGGGAAGAGCATTACAGTGTCTGGATCTCCAACACAACCAACGATCCCGAAGAATTTACCATGCTGTTCGAGGAAACCCTGTCGACCGAAATTCCCAACTGGGACTACCAGCCCAGGGAGATCGACATTACGGAATACGCCGGGGATGAAGTGTATATTGCCTTCAGGCACCACGAATCCACCGACATGGACCGCGTGATGATCAACAATGTAAAGATCTATTTTGTCGACGACGCCAAAGCGGGTCACGAACTGGTTGTGTTCTCTGAGGACTTCAATGGAGGCATTGATCACGAAGACGGAGCAGACTGGCTGCCCGAAGGATGGATGGCCGTTGATGCCGATGGGGATGAATACAACTGGTACTACGCTGTTTACCAGGAAGACGGATACATGCTGAGCCGCTCGGTGATCAACATCGATGGCGACTATGTTCCCCTGACCCCTGACAACTGGCTGTTTACACCCGCCATTCTCATCGAGGAACCACCGACCTATACCGTAACCTTCACCGTCAAGAATGAAGATGCTGAGGACATTGAAACGGCTGTCGTCACACTCGGAACCACTGTGAATGCCGCAGGAGATTATGTATTCGAAGGCATTCCTGCCGGTACTTACGATTATACCGTGGTGGCCCCCGGTTACACCGATGTCAGCGTCGAAGGACTCCTTGTTGAGGGAGACCTGGCGGTTGACGTGGTGATGGAGGTTGCACCTCCCGGAAGCGAGGTGACCTTCAACGTGGACATGGCCGGAGCCGTTGCCGAAGGCGATGTAGAGTTTGACCCTGAGGTTCACCGCGTTTTTATTACCGGTAGCATCACCAACCCGGAATGGATACAGCCCGGTGAAAACGATGCTTACGAGATGCACCCGGCCCCCGAAGCCAAAATTCAGGAGCCTGAATACCTGCTCCCGGGCGACTGGGCCAACCGCAGCGGAGAAGCCACCTACACCTGGGGTGAAGGAGAAGGCTACGCATTCGGAACCAACATTTATGAGGACAATGGCTACGGCCAGATCTTCAACATTGACCAGGAGTATACCATCACCGGCGCCTATTACTGGATCGGGGCCAAGAATGGCACCACCGGACAGGTTGTGTTCACTTTGTGGGACTATGCGGGTGGT
>JAWLHS010000080.1:0-9497 GCA_041690235.1 Bacteroidales bacterium | reverse complement strand
GGTTTAAAGGAATTTATTTCAGGGATCAAAACCGGTAAAGGGGACATGCATCCATACACCTTCCGTATTCGCACCCATTCCGGTCATGAACGGGTTATCTTTTTGAACGGCCATTTCGTTGACGGTCGGGCCGGTTCGGGTGAACGTATGATCGGCATTGTTCAAGACCTGAGCAAACCGGTTCAGAACCTGCTTGTCCAATCATGAGGTCTGCCAATTAGTCAAATACGTTTACAATTTTTCCCGTCGCGTATTCGCCCGCGTCCAGTTTGGCTTTCACCCTGGAAAAGGCATCAAGGGTCAGTTCGACATCTTTGAGTGTATGGATTGCTGTGGGGATTAACCTCAGAATCAATACGCCCTTTGGTACAACCGGGTAACTTACTGCAGAGCAGAAGATATTGAAGTTTTCACGAAGGTCATAGGCCAGGTTTGCCCCTTCGGCCGTTTCACCGCTGAGGAATACCGGAGTTACCGGTGATTGGGTGTTCCCGATATTAAATCCCCTTTCCCTCAATCCTTTCTGTAACGCGGAGGCGATCAACCATAATTTTTCGCGCAGTCCGGGTTGGGTCCGAAGCAATTCCAGTCGTTTTAAAGCCCCTACAACCAGGGGCATGGGGAGGGACTTGGCGTAAATCTGGCTTCTCATATTGTACATCAGGTACATGATCACTTTTTCGGGTGCAGCCACAAATGCACCAATGGAGGCCATGGCTTTGGCAAAGGTCCCGAAATAGACATCTATTTCGTCCTGTACCCCGAAATGTTCGGCCACACCCGCACCTGTGGGGCCCATGGTTCCGAATCCGTGTGCGTCATCGACCAGCAGCCTGAAATTGAACAACTTTTTCATGGCCACGATTTCATCCAGTTTCCCCAGATCGCCGGACATACCAAAAACCCCCTCGGTAATAACGAGAATCCCACCACCGGTGCCCTCACAAATCCTTGTGGCCCTTTCCAGTTGTTTGCGCAGGCTTTCCATATTGTTGTGGGGATAAACGAATCGTTTTCCCATGTGAAGGCGCAGGCCATCAATGATGCAGGCATGGGCTTCGGAATCGTAGACTACCACATCGTTCCTGCCAAGCAAGGAATCGATGATGGAGACCATTCCCTGGTATCCGTAATTCAACAAATAGGCCGATTCCTTTCCGACAAACTGGGCCAGTTCCTTCTCCAGTTTTTCATGCAGGTCTGACTGGCCCGACATCATCCTGGCTCCCATTGGCAAAGCCAGTCCATATTGCGCGGAGGCTTCCGCATCCGTCTTACGGACCTCTGGATGGTTTGCCAGGCCAAGGTAGTTGTTCAGACTCCAGACCAGTCTTTCTTTTCCCTGGAATACCATTCGGTTTGAAATGTCTCCTTCCAGTTTTGGAAATGTAAAATAACCGTGAACCTGGGTGGCATACTGACCCAATGGCCCCATTTTATGTATGGTTTTGTCGAAGATATCCACGCTGCAAATGGTTTTAGTGGTTAAAAAGAAATGCAAAACTAATCTTAAATTGAATTTTTTGCAACATTTTGTTTTCCGAAGACCCGGATCAGGAGCCTAATGACCTAATTCTGAAAAGAATACGGAAGGATCTGGACATAATCTGCGGTATATTTCCGTTTCTTCCGGTATGCATACCCCCGGGTAGTCCCCATGCTTGCCCTGCATGTCCGTGATGAGCTGAAAGTGTAGGTGCGGGGGCCAATCCCCATTCGAGGGGAAGTTACCCACCCGGCAAAATGCCGCCCCTTTTTTTACCATTTTCCCTTCAAATAAACCGTGAAGGGAATCCGGACTTAAATGGCCATACAATGTAAAGAAGGGGAGACCCTGTACCTGGTGTTCCATGATGATGGTCGGGCCGTAATCAGCATGGGCCTCATTCACCCTGAAACTGTGTACCCTTCCCTCAAGCGGAAGAAACACCGGGGTTTTTGCGCTGACCCAGATATCAACGCCAAGGTGAACGCTTCTGGCCGGTCCGGTTGGGGGGGCGAAGTGGGGACTGCGACGGTAGACCGCACGGTCCTCCATATACCCGCCAAATCCGTAGGTTGCCCCTTTTTCCTTTATTTTTCCGAATACAAATTGATCCAAGCCCCTGGTATGGGATAAATCAACCTGGTCCAGCTCCCTGTTTTCCAGGGAGAGATCAATATGGCAGGTATTGCTCCCATCCGGCCTGGGCAGGAACAGTGGGTGCAAGTCCCTGCGGATTTTTTTTAAATGTTCAGGAAATTTCATTTCCAAGCTTATAAATATTTTTCTTTCAATAATTTTTCCAGGGCAAACAGTTCATCACGAATACGTGCGGCATCCAGAAAGTTCAACTCTTTGGCCGCCGTGGCCATTTCTTTCCTGCTCCGGATGATTGCTTTTTGCAGTTGTTCCTTGCTCATGAAGCGGACTACCGGGTCGGCAGCCAGGTCAGGACCGGTTTTTTCCATGTAGGCTGCCGGCTTCCTGGTTCCGGTCACAGAGGCCTGTCCGTGAATGGCTTCCACCGATTTCATGATCTGGGTTGGGGTTATGTTGTTCCGTTCATTGTATTTCAACTGTTTTTCCCGTTTATAATTCGTTGCATCAATGGCCAGTTGCATGGACCGGGTGATGGTGTCGGCATACATGATGACCCGTGAATTCAAATGTCGGGCTGCCCTTCCCGCGGTTTGGATCAACGACCTCTCAGAGCGCAGAAAACCTTCTTTGTCGGCATCAAGAATGGCGACAAGGGAGACCTCAGGAAGATCCAGGCCCTCCCGGAGCAAATTGACCCCGACCAGAACGTCAAAATTACCCAGTCTCAGGTCACGCAATATTTCCACTCTTTCCAGGGTGTCCACATCAGAGTGGATAAATCGGCACCGGACGCCGGCCTGGGCCAGGTATTTCGACAATTCTTCCGTCATCCGTTTGGTCAGTGTGGTCACAAGGACCCGTTCGTTTCGTTCGATGCGCAGCCGGACTTCTTCCAGCAGGTCATCGATTTGGTTCAGGCTGGGTCTGACATCAATTTCCGGCTCCAATAAGCCGGTGGGGCGGATTACCTGCTCTACGACAACACCTTCGCTGCGGCTTAGTTCGTAGTCGGCCGGCGTTGCACTAACAAAGATCACCTGGTGCAAAAGGGATTCAAACTCATCAAATTTCAGGGGCCTGTTGTCCAGCGCCGCCGGAAGGCGGAACCCATACTCAACCAGGTTCTGCTTCCTTGAAAAATCGCCCCCGTACATGGCATGAACCTGGGGAATGGTCGCATGGCTTTCGTCAATCACCATGAGGAAATCCCCGGGAAAATAATCCAACAGGCAAAAAGGCCTGGAACCGGGTTTTCTTCCGTCGAAATAACGGGAGTAGTTCTCTATTCCGGAGCAATACCCCAATTCCCTGATCATCTCAAGGTCATAGTTCACACGGTCCTCCAGCCTTTTGGCCTCAAACTGTTTCCCATTTTCGTTGAGGAAATCCAGTCGTTTCACCAGGTCGTCCTGAATATCATGGATGGCCTGCTGCATCCTGTCTTTTGAGGTAACAAAAATATTTGCCGGGTAAATGGCCAGGTGGTCCAGCCCTTCTATTTTTTGTCCGCTGTCCGGGACGAAAGATTCCATGGCTTCGATTTCATCGCCCCAGAAGATGATGCGGTAGGCAAAGTCAGCATAAGCAGGATAAACATCTACCGTATCCCCCTGTACGCGAAAATGGCCACGGTTGAATTCGGCCTGGGTGCGGCTGTACAGACTGGCCACAAGCCGGTGAAGCAAGGCGTTACGGCTGATAACCTGGCCGGCAGAAAGCCGGATGATGTTTGCGTTGAAATCGTCCGGGTTGCCAATCCCGTAGATGCACGAGACCGAACTAACCACGATCACATCCCTGCGTCCGGAAAGAAGGGTACTTGATGCACTGAGCCTGAGTTTCTCAATTTCATCATTGATGGACAGGTCTTTTTCAATATAGGTGTTGGATGATGGGATATAGGCCTCCGGCTGGTAATAATCGTAATAGGATACAAAATACTCTACGGCATTCTTTGGAAAAAACTGTTTGAATTCCCCATAAAGCTGGGCCGCCAGTGTCTTGTTGTGGCTTAACACCAGTGTGGGTCGCTGGACCTTATCAATGACATTGGCTATGGTGAAGGTTTTTCCGGAGCCGGTAACCCCCAGAAGTGTTTGGAAAGGCACGCCGTCCAAAAGGCCCCTGCTTAGTTGTTCAATGGCTTCTGGCTGGTCACCCGTCGGGAAAAAGTCTGAAATGAGCTGAAAGGGCATCCGATGCGGTTTAGGGGTTATTGCCCATCTTAAACAAAAACTGTTTTTCTTCCCTGGTCAGGCTATCGTAGCCTCTTTGCGAAATTTTGTCCAGTATTTCGTCCATCTTTTCGCGTTCTTCGGCCCTTTTGTCATTGTAGGCATCGTCGGTCAATGGGCGTTCCCGGGTATATTCGACGCGCATTTTCGGTTTTTTGCGGAAAATCCCTGCGATGGCGTTCATCCACAATCCAATGCCCCGGGCCGGATCCAGGTCATTTTTTAGCAAACTGGCGTATAAAAATCCCCAGGCGGCCCCTCCCAGGTGGGCCAAATGTCCGCCGGGATTCCCCTTGTCGATGCTGATCAGATCCATCACAACGAAGAACAGGGCAATGTATTTGAGCCTGACCCTGCCCAGCAGGAGCAGGGGAAGCTGGTGGTCGGGCATATAAACGGCGATGGCAATAAAGATGGCCAGGACAGAAGCGGAAGCACCGATGGCCACCGAATAAGCCACTACCTCCCCGAAAACCGGAAAAACATTAAAAGAAAGCACGAAAACCACCGCCCCGGTCAGTCCGCCGATCAAATAGGTCGGCACCAGCCGGCTGGCACCAATGAAATCCGAGAACAACCGTCCGCCGACATACAGAACGATCATATTGAACAAGAGGTGCAGCAGGTCGAAATGAAGGAACATGTATGTGAACAGGGTCCAAGGCCGGTGAAGGATGACGTGCACATTGGATGATATTCCCAACCAGTGGCTAAGCGATTCTCCGATTCCGGAGTTGTCAAAAAGGAAAAACAGGACCCTGATCAGGTTCACAAACAGGAAGAATGCCAGGTTGATCCCAACCAGGCGGGCCAGCACGCTACCCCGAAAAAAGAACTGTTTTATTTCCGAAAACATGGATGGATGCATGCCCCAAAATACTTAAACAGGAATTAATAAAATATTTCCCCTTTTCTTCGCCAGTACTTGATCAAAAGAAAACCAAACACCATCCCCCCGAGGTGGGCAAAATGGGCGATATTGTCCCCGGGCCTGTTGGCAACGCCGAAGAACAACTCCATGGCCCCGTAGGCCATCACAAAATACTTGGCCTTCACGGGGATGGCGAAAAACAGGTAAATATAACTGTTCGGAAAGAACATGCCAAAAGCGAGAAGTATTCCGAAAACGGCTCCCGAGGCACCGACTGTTGGAATAAAATATTTTGCCAGGTAATGTACGATGGTTTGTTCCGAAACGCCATGCATCACGGAATAGGATCCCGTTTCAATAAACCGCTGCAGGTCATTCATGCCATATCCGGCCGCCAAAAGTTCGTTTCTCAGGTTCAGCGCCTCAAACCAGGAGACACCCAGGTGCAGGAAAGCGGCTCCAAATCCCGTAACCAGATAATATACCAGGAAACGTTTGCCCCCGACCAGGTTTTCAATGGCCGTTCCGAACATCCACAATGCAAACATATTGAAGAAGATGTGCGAAAAGTTGGCATGCATAAACATATGGGTGACCAGCTGATAAGGTTCAAAGCGGGGAGAACCCGGCAAATGAAGTCCCAGGCTTCGGATCAGGTCCATATTCAGGCTGGTGCCCAGGGAAATGGTGGCCAGGAAAAACAAGCCATTGATGATCAAGAGGTTCTTAACAACGGTCGGAAGCATGTTAAAGCCGCCCGGTCGGTATTGTGCCATTCAATTGGGGTTTATTTTATCCAGTAAACTAAACGTCGGGTTCAATAAAATGTTTTCAGCAGGGCAAAGATAGCTTATTTAAACTTTCCGGAAAGTTCATCCATGTCCAACAGCCGCACGGTGGGTTTGCCGGCGGGTGACTGGTAGGGCATCTGACAGGCGAACAGATCTTCGGTCAGTGCATTCATTTCTTCTTCGGACAGCGGACTTCCGTGTTTTAGCGCCATTTTTTTTGAAATGGACCTGGCCAGGTTGGTTTTGATGTCATCCTTCAGTTCGACCTTGTTTTTCATGTAATGCTCGAGAATGCCCTCGATCACTTCCTGCAAAGGGTCTTTTTCAATCATTTCCGAAGGGACAGCCTGGATCACAAATGTTCCTTTTTTCAGCGGACTGATCCGGAAGCCCAGTGCTTCCAGTTGTGGGATCAGCTCTGCAAGGAGATCTGCATCACTGTCAATCAGATGAATATTCTCCGGAAATAGCAATTGCTGGGAGGCGGACTTCTTTGTTTGAAGCTTGCCCAGGTATCGTTCGAACAGGATTCGCTCATGGGCCCTCTGCTGGTCAATCATCATCAGTCCCGATCGCACCGGGGCCAAAATAAAGCGCTGATTGATCTGGAGAAATTTCTTTCGTTTTTCACCTGTTTCCCCACTGTCCCAGTCCGCCCGAATCCTTAAGGAGGAACCTTCTTCCCCTTTTTCACCGGAAAGTAAGGGATCATCCCCCGGAAACAATTTTTCCCACTGCCGGGGATTGATCCTGCTGGTCAGGCCGCCGCCGCGGGAAGCCCCTTTGGATCCCGATTCAAATGGATTGTATTCGGGGTTGATGCGCACCTGAGGGGGTATGGGTGGGGCGTTGGGATCAATGGACAGGCGGTCAAAGGCCGTTTCACGTTCAAAGTCCAGGCTGGGGGAGATATTGTATTTCCCCAGCGCCCGTTTCACGGCAGCCTTCAAAATCTGGTAAACATACTTCTCGTCCTGAAATTTAATTTCAGTTTTCGTCGGATGGACATTTACATCGAGCTGCTCCGGATCCAGGTCCAAAAAAAGAAAAAACGAGGGATGCATGTTTTCGGGGATCAGCTCCTGGTATCCCTGCTCTACGCTATGGTTCAGGTAGGGAGAGCGAATGAATCTCCGGTTGACGAAGAAGTATTGTTCCCCGCGTTTTTTCCTGGAATATTCAGGTTTTAGAACAAAACCTGAGATG
This sequence comes from Bacteroidales bacterium, assembly GCA_041690235.1. GTDB lineage: Bacteria > Bacteroidota > Bacteroidia > Bacteroidales > UBA7960 > SLSG01. The sequence continues at coordinate 2,312 of JAWLHS010000080.1, read as the reverse complement.
GTAACCATTTCGGTTTTTTCTTCCACGGGCACCAGCCGCTGGTTGTATGGATTGCCAAGCAATTTCACGATTCTTTGTTTCAGATTGCCCGCATCCAGTTGATGGGTAAGCTGTCCGTTCTGATACAGGTGAAAGGCGATCCCCGGTCGTGAAAGGGCCATGCGAAAGAACTCATTCAAAATATGGCTGCGCTCTATCTGGTCGGATTTTAAAAAATTTCTTCTGGCCGGGGTATTGAAAAACAGGTTTTTGACCGATATGCTTGTTCCGCCCGGACACTGGCAGGCTTTCTGTTCAATAATTGCCGAGGCTTCCATAACGACCTCTGTGCCGATGGAATCCTTAGTGGGTCTGGTTTTCAATTCCACCCTGGAGATGGCTGCAATGGAAGCCAGGGCCTCCCCCCTGAATCCCATGGTCTGAATATTGAAAAGGTCGCTGGCCTGGCTGATCTTTGAGGTGGCGTGGCGTTCAAAGCAAAGCCGTGCATCCGTTTCGGTCATTCCCTGCCCGTTATCCACCAACTGGATCAGGGTTTTTCCCGCATCTTTTATGATCAGTTTGATGTGGGTCGCTCCCGCATCAACGGCATTTTCGAGCAGTTCCTTCACTGCGGAAGCCGGCCGTTGAATGACTTCTCCTGCGGCAATCTGGTTGGCCACTGAATCGGGAAGAAGTTTAATTACATCAGACATGGATTACACCATTCAAGGATTGTGGCCGACTATGAGAAGAAAACCAGGTAAAAAAGCAGGCCGATCACTGCCAGGATAATGACCAGGCGCTGGTTGGAAGCCTTTTTATCCTTGGCCCCCGCATTTCTTTTCCAGCGCATCCGCATCCGCTCCCGAAGGGCTTGTTCATAATCCTGGCTGGTATCTTCGCTTGCTGTCTTATACAGTTTTTCCCTCTCCTCCTTCTTTTTGTCGTAAAATACCGGCCGGTAATTAAACTGCTTGTTTCTGGGGGTTTTAAAGAATGTAATGGCCATGGGTTAAGGATTGTCATTGCTAGGGTGCCTTCGTGCAAAAATACGCATATTACGGATGGTTACCAAGCCCTTACCGGTAAATAGACAGTCCCGTTAAAAGTCCCGCGGGGCAAAACGGCCGGGGAATTTCAGAAAAAACTTAATGGTTGTCGGATGGTGCCTTGATGTCTTTCAGCACGGGGAAACGCTGTGAAGCAAAGTAATAGCTGCCAAAAAAGACCCCACTGTAAAACAAATCACCCAGCAGGCTTGTATGGTAAAAAGGAATGGCCGCGATATAGCAGCTGACCAGTCCCCCGAAGCTCTGCGCGTAAAACGGGCTTCCGGCCCAGACAGCGAAATTGGTGATCAGGAAAAACAAAAGGGAACCGGCCAGGGAAGCGCCCGCAACGGTGGAGATCCTGACCCTGTTGCGCAGCAGGGTACCCAGTCCGACTACAAGGGCAAAAGCGAAATACACCGGAACCATAAATCCATGGAATCCAAGAATCGCATCACTGATGAACAGGGCAAACAAAGGGACGAACAATGCGAGCCACCGCCTGCCAAAATGGGCCCCGCCGAACAGGGCAATGGCTGCAATGGGTGTAAAGTTGGGGTAGTGGGGAAGCAGGCGCATCAGGGCGGCAAATAAAACGATTCCGCTAATGACCATTACTTTGGGGGTTAGGGCCTTCCAGTTCATATCAGGTGTCGTTAAGGTTGGATTACGTGGGTAAACGAGCCGTTGTTTGCTGACAAAAGTAAAAAATCCTTTCCAATCTCAACAACCCGGGCCGAATTTTGTTTACGCCGGTCAGGATCGCTTTATATTTGTACTGTCACGGTTTAAACCTTTTGGAACATTCGCAGTCAAAAGAGAAAACAAATGAATAATCCTTTAAACATTTTTTTATGAAACGAGCATTTGTGATTCTGTTTGCGCTGGGTTTTTCCCTGGTGATGACCATTGACAGTTACGCCCAAAGGCGCCCCAGGGCCCGCCAGATGGCTACGGATCGTCCCATGCAACAAGAACGGTTCCGGGAAACTTTTCAGGAAAGCTGTTTGGCCATTGAAGGCCTGACTGACGAACAAATTGAAGCCATTGCGGGCATGAGAACTGCACGCCTTGAGCAGGCTGTTCAGCATCAGGCCCGGATGGATGCGTTGCGCGCGCAAAAACGTGAATTGATGGTGCAACCCAATCCGGACATGAGCCGGGTAAACGAACTGATCGACCAAATGGCAGACATTCGCACCGCCCATTTGAAAGAAGCTGCGGCCCACCGTCAGGACATCAGAAACCTGCTGACCGAAGAACAGCGGACCCGCTTTGATC
>JAWLHS010000079.1:0-9679 GCA_041690235.1 Bacteroidales bacterium | reverse complement strand
GCATCACTAATTCTGGAAACCATATCCAGAAGACCATGTACCATTGGAGACCTGGTCAGACTAACAGGCTTGCACGTAAACGAGATCAACAAAGTCATGCAATCATTGGAATCGGACAACAAAATTACCACCGTAAAACAGGATCGTGGAATCTTTTATAAAACAAAATAAACCCAACCGCCTGAATACTGAACCCGCCACGTAGGTTTATTTCAACCCCAATTTGCTTGCGGATTAAATGGAGCCGTGATCGCCGGGTGTATGTAATATCGTAGCCAAATATTGCACTATATTAGCCATTTTACATTTTTTTTATGACTTTTCAACAATTTCAATACAATTATTGAAGTTGGATAAATATCTTTTTTTCATTTGTATGTTCCCCTCCGGGGGGGTGTATGTTCCCATCCGGGGGGGATTGATTTTTATCTATTCGGCATCCTTCTCTAATGGGTTTTGATGTTTGATGCAAGGAAGGTTGTTGACGGAATAGTTGAAAAGCGGTGCCAGGGTCCTGACTTGTTAAACCAACCGAAATCCACCTGTTATTTTCCCAACAGTTTTACAGAAAACATCCACTCCCCCTGTGAAGACTGTCCACGTTCAAAGCGGTGGGCGTAACCAGCTGACCAGGTGGTTTTCATATAGGATAGCAGCACGATCTCGATGTCGGTCTGAATGCCCAGGTTGAACAAATGCCGCCTGAGGTCTCTCCGGTCCGGATCCGTGGCCAGGTGGGTTCCAAACAAGGAAGTGGACACGGAGGTGGGATACATCCAGGTGGCCCCAATGTTTCGTGTTCGCCAGGGCCTGAGGTTCAGCTCCCCCATGGTACGGGCAAAACTTCGGGCCGGAATGGCATCAATGCCGGCACCGGGGAAAGCCATGGCGCCACGGTACTGCCTGGCATCCCGCCAGTCTACGTAATTATTCCTGAATCCACCAAGGTAGAAATACGCCAGGGGCGAGTCCCTGTCTCCAAAGGATTGCCCGATGCTGTTCCTTATCCAGAAACTGGTATTTCTCAGGGCGGGAATCAGAAAGCCTATATGCTGGTCGGTACGCATGGAGGCAAACATATCCTTTCCGGCATAAATGGTGTTGCCGGATACCTCCCAACGGAAACCCTTTTCATCATCGATGCCGCCCAGGGTGGTGCGCAGCCTGGACAACTCGAAACCGGCGTGGGCCATCTGAAAATTCCGTATGGGGGTGGCAATGTTCTGATACTGGGGCAACACCTCCAGGTTTCCGTAGGTGTGGAGACCCAGGACATAGGACCACCGGAGCGGATGTCTCAGTTGGTTGGTCTTGCGGTAGGATAAACCGGCGGCATAACCTGCACGGCTTCGTTTGGTGGGACCAAACAGGTCGTAAAAGTCGGTTTTATTCAAAGAGGCGGTCAGTTGCCAGTTCCAGTAAGTCCAATCCAGGTCTGCATGCAATTGTTGCCTGCTTTCGTATGGGCTCCAGGGAGAAGCACCCAAAAAAACATTCAACTGGCTGATGCCATGGGGGTCGCGGACCAGCATGCGGTAGCCGGCGGCCATGCTTTCCTTGTACCCGGAGATATCGGGCCAGGCATTGGCCAGGAACATCTGCCTGAAGGGACGATAAGGATTTTCGGTGACGGTCCCTTTGACGATGGGGGCAGGCGGAGGCAAAGACCAGTCAATGACTTCCGGGTGATCACTTACCACCCGGTTGCCAAGAAACCCGATTGCATTGGCCTCATAAAGCACCTCCATGGGAATGCGGCCAGGCAGCATGCCATCCCGGTAAAACCGCAAAACAAGAAGGGAGTCTGCATCGCATTGCAGGGGCATGAAAAACCCTGTATCGGTATTGGTAAGCAGGTTAAAGGAGCCATCCTCCACCCCAAGCCGCCATACATTGGACACCCCGGTAAAGTATGATGTGCCGATGAGGGACTGGTTGTCATGCGAAAACTTAAATTGGGTCAGGGTGTTGTCTTCCAGTCGGTGGACGGTTCGGTAGGAAGTATTTCCGGCTTCCAGCGACCCGATCTCAAATACGACCACCTCCTGCTCTCCGCTGATCCCTGAAAGGGAGGCTGACAGCATGGTGCCATCCGACGAAACATCCAGGTCAAAAAGCGTCTGGCCAAAAGGCACTTCAAACATGGGCTCGATGCGGTCGTACGGCTCAGGGATCTTCACCAGGGTGGCGTAGCCGTTATCCAGCCGTACCCCCCACAGACTGCGGTCTGCCGGGTTAAACACCAGGTCACCCGTACGGGAAAACGGAATGAGGGTGTGACGTTTCCCGCTCCCGACATCCACCATCTCCAGGCTGCGGTATTTGCCGTTCTGATCGGTGAAAAAAACCCGTTCGCCCTCCGCATCATAGGCCAGGTGGGCCGAATAGTACAGGCCCGGGTTCCGGAGTTCCGCCAGCTTCCGGATCTTTCCTGTCCGCGCGTCGATCTCTGCAATCTGGGAGATGATGCCCGGATGGTTGATGGCGGCATAGATCTTCTCCGTTGCAGGGTTGTACCGGAAATTGGAAACATTGCCCAGGGGATGGTCTGTGATGGGGGAAAAACCGGTCAGGGGATATTCGCGGATCCGGCGGAGGTTTTCTTCCTGGAAACCACGCTCAGCCTGGGTCCATTCCTCCCACACTTCTTCCACCCCTCTTCCGTAAACTTGCCTGAACTGACTTCCATAGAAGGCCTTGCTTTCTTCCGACCGCAGGTAGAAATCCTTTAGTTTGTCAATGCCGTATTCCACAGCAAGGTGGGTAACAAAGCGGGATCCGTAAAGGTAGGCGTTGGCGCCCACCTGGAAGTCCATGGCGGTGCCCTCGGTTTCCAGTCCGACAACAGAATGGATGGGCTGCCCCTCCTGTACAATGCTTCGGAAATACATCTCGTCATAATACCCTGTGGTGCGTCCGATCCCTCCAGACATCCAGGTTTCCATAAAAATGGCGATCCCCTCCTGGTACCAGCGTGGGGCATACCAGCGGGGGACGGTCAGAAAACTCCAAACGGCCGAAAGGGGTTGTTTTTCATCGCGCCTTACCTTGCCAAAAAAGACCTTTCGCCAGGTCTCATCCCTTGAATTGGCCTTGTCTGTCATCACCACATGGGTCAGCTCATGGTTGAAAAGCCACTGAAAGCGTTCGCTTGAAGGAATGATGCTGAAGGCAAAGTTGTAGGGGCCGATGCCAATGAAAACCTGGTTCAGCGGCATGGTAAGGGCACCCCCATTGCCGTAGTCCTGAAAGTCGTTGAGCATTACATAGACCTTTCCCGGGTCATAGTCCCACAACGCGCGGTGAAAGTCCATTGCGTTATTGAAGGTACGCAACAGGTGTGGAGTAAGGTAAATCGAACGACTGCCCAGGTATATCAGTTGAATCCGGTCAAGCTCCAGCTGGTGAATATCCCTCCTGCCGGTCTGGCCAAATCCCGAAAACGAAAAAAACCCAATGAGCAGGGCAAGTAGAAATGGGCGCATACCTGGATTATTCCTGGCGAAATGAAACAAAGAATTGAAATACTGTGTGTTCAGCTTAATAGAAGATTAGCTGCAGTTGATCGGCGGCGTCACAGTAAGCCCCAAGCTTTTCCGAGTCCCACGAGCCGCCCAGCTTTTCTACATCAAAAAGCCCAAGCTGGTCAGCATCCGTGAAAGCCCCCAACTGTTCAGCATTCAACAGGGGGAGCCGCCCAAGCTGTTCAGAAGCCCAAAAACCCAGCTGCTCCGCATCGACAAAATACCCAAGCTGCTCCACATCGGCCAGCAACTGAGCCTGGAGTTGCGCGGCATCCCATATTCCCAACTGACCTTCGTCTGCGATCAGTCGCTTTGCCAGCAAATGTTCGAGGGTGGGCTGGTTTCCCTTCACGATGTTGTCGGATAAAAGGCTTGCAAAAACATGGTCATGGGCATTGGCCAGGCCGGGGAACGCATCGGGCGAGGCTGTCTGGAAAAAATGCTCCACCCCCGACATAAAGTCAAACAACACCCCATCTCGTAAAGCATTTTGAGCCAAAGCGTTGCCGGCATCCTTCAAAACGGCGTGCACGGCGACCTTGTCCCTTTCATCCAGATCATGCAAGGTACCAATGGCTTCCAAAATACGCAGGCGCGCATTGTCCAGAAATTCGTCATATTGATGAAGCTGCTCCATGATTTTTGAATTGGCCGAACGGAAATCTCCGGCTGCCTCCCCGTTGCGAATGGCAAGGCGGACGTTCTCGCCCATCCGGACATTTCTGGCGTATTCATAGACCAGGTAACCGAGAAATGCTTCGCGCTTAGTTTCATCTTCCAGCAACTCATTGCGCAATTCAATGTCTTCCTGGGTGATGCGTACGTTTCGGTACTGGTCCACGCGCCCAATGCTGCCCGCGGCTTCCGCCAGACTCATACCGGGATTGGTCAGGTTAAGACCGAAGATCAATCCGATACTCAATCCGATGATCAGGCTGATCACAATTGTAATGGTTTGTTTTGATTTCATTGTCGTGTTTTTTTGTGAATAAAATATTAGGATTCCCACTGGTTCAGTTCCCATAATCGCCGGTAATCCATTCTTACCAGTGGCATGAGGGTCATTTCTCCCGCCTTCCCGATTTGCCGTCGCAGTTGCCGGAATTCGGTGAGCTTGTCTTTGATGTCTTTCTCTATGATGGGCGGGAAACCGCTTTCCTGAAGCATCATATTGCGTTTGGCCTTGATGGACAGTTCCAGGTAGAGACTGAAGAAGCAATACATATCCACCAGGGTTTCCGGCGGAAAGTGTTCCCGGATGGAAGACAGGTACATCCCCGCTTTGGTATCCCTGAACTGTCCGCGACGCATCATGCCCAACATATCAACTTCACTGCTGAATTCCACCTCCAGCCACTGTCGCAGGTGACGATTGGCCCACAGAAACACCATGAAAAAGGCCAGGGGAAGCAAACTGATGATCAACAGGGTTTGAAAGAGTGGATTCAGGATAAAATGGTTGAATGTGGCGTGAAGGATAATGGCTGCGCCGAGTCCCAGCAAGGCGCCGGGCAGGCCCTTGTTCCGGTGGGCTCCCTCTACAAATACGATGGCACACAGCGCAACCGTCCCCCCGTGCATAAGGGCCGTTCCAAACCCCCTGACAATGGCCAATAAGGCATGAAAGTCGGAACCCAGCTGGAGGAAGTACCAAAAATTTTCGGCAAGTGCAAAGCCGGTGCCAATGGCGAATCCATAGATCGAGGCATCAATCATAAACCCGATGCGACGCCGGGCAATCAGCACAACCAGCAGCAGCATCTTAAAGGTTTCTTCCGTTACCGGTGCCACAAACCTGGACAGTCCGTCCGCCCCCAGATCAAAATAATTGTCGGCCAGCCGGTTGACAAAAAAGGAAATCACCGCCGCCGCCATGCCCCAGCCCAAACAGGCAACCAGTACCCGCCCGCCGACAAGCTTGAAGCTGTCGAGCAGATACAGGCAGGCCAGGAAGAGGACCACGGGAACCAGGGCAAAGGCAATGATCATGCTTTCAGGGCCTCCTCCCGGTCAGGGTATATGGAAAAGATCATGGAAAAGCCCGACATGTCGAAAACTTCCTGTATGGGGGCCTGAAGATTGCAAAGCTTGAATTGACCGCCGGCGTCCATCATCCGTTTCTGCATGATCAGAAATATTCTGAGGCCCGAGCTGCTGATGTAATTCAGCCCGCTACAATCCATGATGATCTTTTGGCGACCCCCTTCTAGAACCTGCATCATCTCCTTTTCAAAGGCATCCGACTGGGTGGTATCCAGGCGTCCCTCCACCAGAAGCAGCAGATGGTCGTTCACTAATTCTTTGGTTACATGCATCAATTTATTTTTTTTGTAAGTATTAACTGGTTCATATTGTTGATCCTTTTGTACGCCACAGTGTCCATGATCTTTCTGACCAGAAAAATGCCCAGTCCGCCCACGGGCCTGGCCCCTGCCGGAAGGGTCGTATCGGGGGCGTCTTTTTTTGTCGGATCAAAGGCCTGTCCGTCATCCGTGATGGTAATTACCAGCTGGTTGTCCTTCATTTGAAAAAGAAGGTCGATTTTATGCGGTCCCTGAACACCATAGCCATATTGAACAATGTTGGCAAAAGCTTCTTCCAGGGCAAGATTCACCGACATCCCAACCGAAGGGGGAATGCCCCATTGCCCCACGACCGTATCCTCGAGGAATTTGCGCAACTTGTACAGCTCGCTGATCCGGTTGGTTAAAGTCAGATGGAAGTTTCTCATTTCCTTATCCCTTATACAATATGGACATCATTGTGATATCATCCGACTGGGGATGATCCTTCACATGGTCGCTCACTGCCTGCTCCATCAATGCGATGAGTTCTCGTGGCGCTTTGTTTCCGTGCGTTTTCAGCACATCAAGCATTTGCTTTTCGTCAAATAGTTCCATGGCCTGGTTTTCTGCCTCACTCACCCCGTCTGTATAGGTAAATAATGCGTCACCTGCTTGCAACTGCCGGGAAGCTCCCTTGTATTCGAAGGCCTCGAACAGCCCCAAAGGGATCGCCCCGGCCGGCTCGAATACCTCCATCTCTCCGCCGGGTCGGATCAAAACGGGGGGATTGTGTCCTGCATTGGCATAGTGGAGTATTCCGGTTTCCAGGTGAATAATCCCCAGGAAGAACGTTACAAACATATTCGCTTCGTTGTTATAGGAAAGCGCCCTGTTGAGCGCGCCAAGGATCGCACCAGGGGCACTTTCCTTGTCTGATAGGGTACGCAGCAGGGTGCGTGTCATGGCCATGAACAGGGAGGCCGGCACCCCTTTTCCGGATACATCCCCGATGGCAAAAAAGAAGTGCTTCCCATCCTTTAAAAAGAAATCATAAAGATCGCCCCCAACCTCCCTGGCTGATTTCAGGGTTGCAAACAGATCAATTTGCGGAAGATCAGGGAACGGCGGGAAGGTGTGCGGCAGCATGGAAAGCTGTATGTTGCGCGCAATACGCAGCTCACTCTCAATTTTCTCTTTGGCAGCGGTGGTTTCACGAAGACTGGCCATATAATTGACAAGCTCCTGCTGCATATGAGAAAAAGCAGCATGCAACTCCTGCATCTCATTCGTTTTCCCAACCCGGGGAAGGGCGGTATCAAACCGGCCCCTTGCAATGATGCGGGCAGACCCGGCAAATGCTGTCAGGGGAGCGGCCAGTCGGTTCACCACCTGTGTAACCGTCAGGGTAAGCAGGACCAAACCAATGGCCACCAGCACGATCATGATCAGGCTGATCCGGTGCAATGCAGCATACATTTCATCATCCGGATAAACCAACCCGATGGACCATCCGCTGGAGGGAAGGGCCATGTGGTAAATCCATAGTTTCCCGTCCTGCTCCAGGGCATGCCTGCGAAACCTGCTTTTTCCGGCGATCATATCCTGACCGATGGTCCGCAATTCCGGCAGGTTCATTTCTTCGGCGATGGAGAACAAGCTTTCGTTCATGATATTTTGCGGATGGGGATGGGTTACCGCTACACCCTTTCGGGACAGCATGAAGGCATAACCGGATTCAAAGATCTGGATTTCTGCCACGATCTCCGTAAGCCATTCCAGTGAGATGTCCACCGTGGCAATGCCTGCAAGCTGCTTTCCATTGACCCCGGTGTAGAAGGGAAGGCTGTAGGTAGACATCAGCATCTCCCCGCCCCCTTCATCGTAATAGGGTTCGGTCCAGTAAGATGTGCCCAGCATTTTGGGAATCTGGTACCAGTCCATGAGAAAATAATCGTAAGCATCCCCCCCCAGCGACATGGAGCGGATTTGATCCCCTTCCCTGAAGGCGTAAGGGGAAAAGTATTTTCCCTTGTGTTCATAAAACCAGGGCTCGAACGCAACGGCGGCTCCAAATACATTGTCATTGCGTTCCAGGATGCTTTCCAGCAAAACAAACAGCGAATCCTCCGCAATGGGTTCCACCTCCATGATGTTGGCGATCATACGGGGGACCTGTTCCACCACCCTCAATTCCTGCTCAATCCTGGCCACAGCATTCTCCGCTATGTGGACTGCGTTCATCCGGGCGGACGCTTCAATGGTTTTCCGGGAAAAGTAAAAAAACAAGGAGAGTGTAAGCAGGAAAAGCAGGAGGGCAAAAACCAACACCCTGATGATGATCCGGTACGAAAGCCTGTTTTTTTTGATCATCGGATAAATGGTTGTTTATTGACCGCCGTGAAAAACAGGTTGGAAAAAATCCCCGTAAGGGAACGCCTCACCCTGTATCTGCCCCCTGTCTTTAAGGATCGTTACAGCCAAATGAAAATCATCGGGATGCAATTGCCACCGGGGCATCTCCTTGGCACCGGACTGCTGCAACTCCAGCACCTTGTCGAGCATCCACCTTTGGTGTGCGGCATTGGCAGGTATGTGGGCCTGCCGCATAATACCCACAACCAATTCCACCGCATAATTCCGGTTTTCTGCGGCATGGTCCCACCCCCTTTGTGTGGCCGCCACGAATGCCTTCAGGTCATCGGCACGACTTAACCAGGTTTCCTTCAGGGCGTACAACCCGTCTTCCGGAACATCAAACCCATGATCCGACAGAAAGAAGGTATTCATCTCATCCACGTTGATGCCACTGAGGTAAATTTGGTTGTATTCGTTGTACCACATCACCGTCATCAGGTCCACACCATCCATTAAAAACAAATTGACGGTCGATAAAATGGGGATCCATTCAACGTCCAGGTCGTACCTTCCGATCATGGCCATGGGGATTTCACTGAATCCACCCTGCCATATCCCGATCTTTTTTCCCTGGAAATCGTCGATGTTTTCTATTCCGCCGGACGACTTGCTAACGAATAATATGCCCGAATGCTGCGATAATTGGGCGAAATTTACCAGGTCAATGCCCTGGTATCGGGCAACCATGGCAGAAACCAAAAACTGGGAGATTACATCCACCGTCCCGCTTTCCAGCATGTCCACGACATTTCCATTGGCCCGGGGATGAACGATCTCCACATCCAGTCCGGCGTCCCGGTAAAAACCCTGGTCCTGGGCCACATAAAACCCGGCAAACTGCGCCTGGGGCAACCATTGAGGGGAAAAGCGCAACACGGGATTTTCGGCCGCAATATGCGAAACACAGCAAAGATGCAAAACAAAGCAAAAAACGAGAACCCTGAGCAAAACAGCTTTCATTACCGATGCGATATTACCTCCAAATGTACGTATAATCCCTTACTTATTATGCTATATATACGTTTTTATTCGTATGTTTTCATAATAACTGACCTTTCACGAAGTCAGACGGACCGAACCGGATAACGGATGAACAATTCAGGCAACGGATGAACAAATCAGGCAACGGATGAACAAATGAAAACGCATCCACCGGGATTCATCATGCCGGGCCGGCCCGCATTCCGGAAGTAAGAATCCAGACAGCCCGCCATATCGCTTCATGGAACATGGCCAACCGGAAAATCCAAGCAGTTCCATGCCCTTATTTTTGCAAAAAATTGCACCATATTAGCCATTTTAAATTTTTTTTATGATTTTTCAACAATTTCAATACAATTATTGAAGTTGGATAAATATCTTTTTTACATTTGTATGTTCCCCTCCGGGGGGGTGTATGTTCCCATCCGGGGGGGATTGATTCTTCATTTATTCTTCATTAAATAATTCGTTTTC
>JAWLHS010000078.1:0-9693 GCA_041690235.1 Bacteroidales bacterium | reverse complement strand
CCATTGCGCGTGTCTGGAACCACGATGTCTAAATAGTTTCCCGGGGAATCTGCAGCTGCAAAACGAAACCGGTTCCCCTGCTCTGCAATCAGTACATGATCCATCTGCCCGGTAAGCATAGCGGCCGTCGGTTCAACCCCTCCCGCCCAGATCTCTGCACTGTAAAACCCCCGGATGGAATGCTCCAGCGGAATGTGTCCGTAGGAAAACCCGGGACGGGTATCTCTCTCATTAAAAACCAGCTCCAGTCCCAGCCCGTCGGGATCCTCGAAATACAAAAACACCTCATTGCCCATTCGTTCCCGGGCTTTTTTGCCCGGGACCCCAAACCGCCTGAGCCTGTTTTCCCAGAATCCAATGGAAGAAATCGGGACCGAAAAGGTCGTGGAATTGACAAGCCCGTCCCCGCGGCTGCCCCGCCTGATTCCTTCGTAGGGAAAGAAGGTCAGGATGGTGCCGGGCGAACCCGTCTCATCCCCGTAATACAAGTGATAGACCTCGGGGGCATCGAAATTCACGGTCTTCTTGACCAGGCGCATCCCGAGAATGCCTGTGTAAAAATCAAGATTCTGCCTGGAATCCCCGGCCAGGGCCGTGATATGGTGAATGCCGGTAATTTGGTTTTTCATGGGAAGGCATTTTTTGTTAAAACATCCCGAGGAAGGCAGGTTGCAGCGCCTCTTCGCCTGTTTTTAATAACAAACAATGATCTTCCCACAATGTTTAGTGTGCGATGCGCACTAAGGATGCCGGCTGTCAGTACCTGGCCGCCACTTTCTTCCAGTCGACAAGCTCCCAGATCGATGAAAGGTAGTCGGGTCTCCGGTTTTGGTAGTCCAGGTAATAGGCGTGTTCCCAAACATCAAAGGTGAGCAAAGGGGTCAGCCCCCCGGTCAGGGGTGTTCCGGCGTTGCTTTCCTGATGGATTGACAGGGCTCCGCCCGAATCCTTCACAAGCCAGGCCCATCCGGACCCGAATAAGGTGGCGGCCGCTTTTTGAAACGATTCCCTGAACGCATCCAGGGACCCGAAGTCCCGGTTCAGCGCCTCCAGGAATGCGCCCCCGGGGCCTTCCCCTCCTCTGGGCCCCAGACAATTCCAATAAAAGGTATGGTTCCAGACCTGGGCTGCATTGTTAAAAATTCCCCCGTCGGCCTTTCGGATGATGTCTTCAAGCGGCAGGTTTTCGAACTCCGTATCCTTAATCAGCTTGTTCAGATTGGTAATGTATGCCTGGTGGTGTTTCCCATAATGAAAATCAATGGTTTTTTTTGAGATGACCGGCTCCAGTGCATCGGGAGCAAATGGCAATTCGGGCAATTCGTGTGTCATATCTATCTTTTTTTATTGATTTGAAATACCGGGACATCGTCCCTTTGAATATATTCGTTTCATACAAATATATCAAATATCTGCAAGGAATCCCAATTCCAGGCCAATTAAAATGACCTCTTCTCTACATCCATGCATGAAAAATGAAGGAAAAATTCTACTTTTGATGCCCAAACCATGAACGTTTTTACGATGGACAGCAAATTGCAGCAAGCCTACGATTCAGAAAGCTTCAGGCGCCTTGGCCATGAATTGGTGGAGCTGATCTCCACTTACCTATCCGACGCCAACAATCAGAAGATCAATGTGCTTGACTGGAAAGAACCAGCAGATCAGCTGGCGTTCTGGAGGCAATATGAACTGAACGGGCAGCCTGTGACCCGCCTGTTTGAAGACATTCTGAAATATTCCAACCACATGCACCACCCAAAATACATGGGCCACCAGGTTTCTCCCACCATGCCGGTTGCGGCCCTGGCTGGTTTTCTGGGTGAATTCATCAACAACGGGATGGCCGTATACGAGGTTGGACCCTCCGCCACTGCCATCGAAAAGCTTGTGGTTGAGCGCTTCCTGCAGCAAATTGGGTTTGACGGCGAAGGCGACGGTTACATCACTTCCGGAGGGACCCTGGCCAATCTGACCGCCCTGCTGGCGGCCCGGAAAGCCGTTGCCGGCCAGGATGTCTGGGAGCTAGGGCATAACGAGAAGCTGGCCGTAATGGTTTCGTCGGAAGCCCACTACTGCATCGACAGGGCCTGCAGGATCATGGGACTTGGAGCTGAGGGCATCATAAAGATACCGGTTAACGATGAATACCACATGGAGACAGACCGGCTTGAGGAGGCTTACCGGCAGGCCCGGGACAGAGGTCTTCGGGTATTGGCCGTTGTGGGCAGCGCCCCGTCAACCGCTACGGGCATGTTCGACGATCTTGAGGCCATCTCACGATTTTGTAAAAATCACGGGCTGTGGTTTCATGTTGATGGCGCCCATGGCGGGGCGGCCATATTTTCCGATCCGTACAGGCATTTGCTTCGTGGGATAGAAATGGCTGACTCCGTCGTGATCGACGGACATAAAATGATGCTCATGCCGGTCATCACCACCCTGCTGCTGTTTAAAAACAAGGTGCACGCCAACTCCACCTTCAGCCAGAAAGCACTTTACCTGTGGGAAGACAATGCGGATGAAGAGTGGTTCAATATTTCCAGAAAAACCTTCGAATGCACCAAACACATGATGAGCATCAAATATTTCGCGGTCATGAAGGTGTTTGGAACCGGCATTTTTAATGAGCATGTTAGCCGGGCTTTCGACCTGGGACGTACCTTCGGGGAAAAAATCAGGAGGCGAAAGGACTTTGAGTTGTTTTTGAAGCCCCACTGCAATATCGTTGTGTTCAGGTATGTTGGCAGCCAAATGAAAGAAGGGGAATTGGATGACCTGAATGCAAGGATACGGACCGCCCTTGTTCATAAAGGCGAATTTTACATCGTTCAGACCCGGCTGGAAAACAAGACCTGGTTCAGGGTGTCCCTGATGAACCCCTCCACAACACCGGATCAGCTCGATGAGCTGCTCGACCACATTGAATCCCTGGCCGGGTAAATCATTTGACACCGATGGACCGAAAAATAAACGCCGCCCTGTCCGCTTTTGGAATGTCCGGAAGGGTTTTTCATGCGCCCCTCTTATCGGCCAGCCAGGAATTCAACCTGGTAAAAATTCTTGAAAGGCACCGCACCGAATCAGCCGCATCCTACCCCAAATCCTTGATCGTCAGCTCATTCGATGCCCTTTGCCGGGACAAAGACCTGGACCTGATCGTGATCAACACCCCGGATCACACCCATTATTCCCTGGCAAAAAAGGCCCTTGAACACGAGAAACATGTGGTGGTGGAAAAGCCCGTTACGCTCAAATACGCCGAGGCCCTGGAACTGTGTCGCATGGCGGAAGACAGCAACCTGGTACTGAGTGTGTTTCACAATCGCCGCTGGGATGGAGATTTCCTGACGGTTCAAAAAGTCATTCGGGAGGGATTGCTGGGGCGTTTGGTTTCATTTGAATCCCATTTTGACAGGTACCGCAACTTCATTCAGCCCGCCACCTGGAAAGAGAACCCGGACACCGGCACCGGGACACTCTATAACCTTGGATCGCACCTGATTGACCAGGCACTGGTCTTATTCGGCCATCCCCTGTCCGTTTTCGCCGATATCAGGGCCATGCGTACCGGGGGACAGGTCGACGACAGTTTTGAAGTCTGGATGGAATATCCGGAAGTGAAGGTAAAAGTCTGTGGCAGCTACCTGGTCCGGGAGCCGGGCCCGAGATACATACTGCACGGCACCGAAGGCTCTTTCCTTAAATGGGGGACTGACCCACAGGAGAAGGACCTCAAAAACGGGCGCCTTCCCGGGAGCAAAAACTGGGGTGTGGAAGCCAGAGAAAACCGGGGCCTGCTTCATACCCGGATCAACGGAAAGAAATTGCGGGAAAAAATACCCACACTTCCGGGAAACTACCCGGCCTTTTACGAGGGAATATCCAGGTCGATCCGCGAGGGATCCCCGCCGGATGTCACTGCCCGGCAAGGGGCCATGGTGATCCGGATCATCGAAGCCGCATTCGAGAGCATGCGTTCCGGAAAAGTGGTCAAACCCTGACC
This sequence comes from Bacteroidales bacterium, assembly GCA_041690235.1. Lineage (GTDB taxonomy): Bacteria > Bacteroidota > Bacteroidia > Bacteroidales > UBA7960 > SLSG01. Next base: position 5,687 of record JAWLHS010000078.1, on the reverse strand, counting down.
CCGGATTTTTGAAAAATTCACTATATTGGCACCTGAAAACTGACACAAAATACATTCCAATTATACACGACCCTTATTGTAGAATGCATATGAAAGATATTATTGAGAGGTCTGCCGACAACATCAGAATATTATCGGCGGCCATGGTGGAGAAAGCCAAATCAGGCCACCCGGGCGGAGCCATGGGCGGCGCGGATTTTGTCAACATCCTGTATTCGGAATTTTTGTCCTACGATCCCGATGACGGGACATGGCAACAGCGCGACCGGTTTTTCCTGGACCCCGGCCATATGTCACCGATGCTGTATTCCATTTTGTCGTTTGTGGGATATTTCAGCAAGAACGATTTGTCAAACTTCAGACAATGGGGCAGCCCGACCCCGGGTCATCCAGAGGTGGATGCATCAAGGGGGGTTGAGAACACCTCAGGACCGCTGGGAATGGGTCACACCAACGCCGTTGGGGCAGCCATAGCCGAAAGGTTCCTGGTGGCACGCTTTGGCGAAACGGTGGCGCATAAGACCTATACATACATCTCCGACGGCGGGATACAAGAGGAGATCAGCCAGGGTGCCGGAAGGATTGCAGGATATCTCGGCCTGGGCAATCTCATCATGTTTTTCGACTCCAACGACATCCAACTGTCCACCGAAACAGATGCCGTCACCCAGGAGGATACGGCCATGAAATACAAGGCATGGGGTTGGCATGTGATGACCATCAATGGCAATGACCCGGAAGAGATCCGCCAGGCACTGCAACGTGCCGGAGAGGAGAAAGACAGGCCAAGCCTGATCATCGGCAAGACCATCATGGGAAAAGGGGCGGTAACGGAAAACAACAGTTCTTTCGAAAGACAGACCTCGACCCATGGCATGCCCCTGTCTCAAGCCGGAGCTTCTTTTGAAAAAACCATACAAAACCTTGGCGGAGACCCCGAAAACCCCTTCGTGGTTTTTGAAGATGTCCAAAAGCATTGGCATGCCGTGAACGACAAAAAACGGAAAATCGTAAAAGAAAAGAAAGCCGCTCATAAAAGGTGGGAGTCACAAAATCCGGAAGCAGCAACCAGGCTGAAGGATTTCTTTTCCGGGAAGGTCACCGGCATTGATTTCTCCTCCATCCCGCAAAAAAACAACATCGCCAGCCGTGCGGCTTCGGGAGCCGTGCTTGCCTATCTGGCCAACCGGGTGGAAAACCTGATCGTATCATCGGCTGACTTGTCAAATAGCGATAAAACGGATGGATTCCTTAAAAAAACCAGGCAATTTGTGAAGGGGGATTTCAGCGGGGCCTTCCTCCAGGCCGGTGTGTCCGAATTAACCATGGGCGCCATTGCCAACGGCATGGCACTTCATGGGGGAGTAATTCCAGTTTGTGCCACTTTCTTCGTTTTCTCAGACTATATGAAACCGGCCGTGCGACTCGCCGCACTGATGGAACTGCCCGTCAAATACGTTTGGACACACGATGCCTTCCGTGTCGGTGAAGACGGCCCGACCCACCAGCCTGTCGAGCAGGAGGCCCAGATCAGGCTGCTGGAAAAATTAAAAAACCACAGTGGACGGCGCAGCATGCTCGTATTGCGCCCAGCGGACGCCCTGGAAACCAGTGTTGCATGGAAAATGGCATTGGAGAATACCTCAACACCCACGGCCCTGTTGCTCTCAAGGCAGAACATCACCGACCTTCCGGCAAAGGGCGACCGCTACCAGGAGGCCCTGGGAGCGGAGAAAGGAGGCTATGTGGCATACAGGGACGAGGGCTTGATCGACATTGTTCTGGTCGGAAACGGATCAGAGGTCTCCACCCTGGTGGAAGGCGCCCAATTGCTGAAGCAGAACAAAGGGCTGAAGGTACAGGTGGCTTCGGTCATTTCGGAGGGACTCTTCAGGGAGCAGCCGCTGGCCTACCAGGAAGAAGTCATTCCGCCCGGAATGCCTGTCATGGGATTGACAGCCGGACTTCCCGAGACGATCGTCGGACTGGTCGGGCACAAGGGCAAGGCCATCGGGATGGAAAGCTTCGGATATTCTGCCCCGGCTAAGGTATTGGATCAGAAACTGGGTTATACCGCCGAAAATGTATTCAATAAAGCCCTGGAATACCTGGGCCTTTAATGCCGGACATTGAATGCCGGTTTTTTCTCTCACACACCCATAAATCATCCACATGAAAATTAAACATTTTATTATGCTGGGCAGCTTTTTCCTGCCCCTCTTCCTTTCCGGATGCCAGGAAGGCCCCAGCCGGGAGAAACACATCGGCCTCCAGCTGTGGTCCGTCAGGGAGGCCATGAACACCGACCCTGTCACCACCATCGGTGAACTTGGGAAGATGGGTTACAAATTTGTTGAAGCCGCCGGCTATCGAAACGGGGGATTTTATGGCATGGGACCGGTGGCGTTCCGACAGCTTGTTGAAGACAGCGGAATGCAATTTATCAGCTCTCATGCCAGCCATGACCTTCCCGATGAATCAAACTGGGATGAGGTGATGGCCTGGTGGGATGAATGCATTGACATTCACGCGGAAGCCGGGGTCCAATACATCGTGCAGCCCTCAATGGGACCCGAGGGCTATCAGAGTTTGGACGGCCTTCAGCGCTTTTGTGACTATTTCAATGCGGTGGGTGAAAAATGCAACGAAAAAGGAATTCGTTTCGGTTACCACAACCATGACGGGGAATTCAGCGAACTGGAAGGGAAGGTCATTTATGATTACATGCTGGAAAACACGGATCCGGATAAAGTCATGTTCCAACTTGACCTGTATTGGGCGGTCTATGGTGGTGCCGATCCGGTGTTTTACCTGGAAAACCATCCCGGCCGGTTCGAACACTGGCATGTGAAGGATGAGGCGGAGCTGGGTGCGGAGGGCATTGTGGACTTCGAAAGGATTTTCCAATTCGCAGAAAGCACTGGTGTCGATTGCCTGATTGTCGAGGTGGAACGCTATAATTACGATCCCATGGAAAGTGTCAAAATCAGCCTGGATTATTTAAACCAGGCCGATTTTGTGCGTCCGTCACAGCCCGATCTTTAGCAAGGGCTGTCAAACCGTTCACTCCCCGGACCATTTGTCAACGGGAGTTGTCCATTAAATCCTGTCTGGGGCTTTGCGACACTCGAAAAGATTACCATACAAAAGGCTTCTTTTATCAGGCTTTCTGGCCGGAATGGTTTTCATTGTCCTGTCCGCACGAATCGTGGCCTACACTTCGTCCGATGCGTTTTGCATGGGTTGTCACATCCACCCGCATGCCGAAGAAAGCTGGCGGTTGTCCACGCATTATGACAACAAATCCGGGATTGTGGTGCATTGCGTTCAATGCCACCTGCCGCCTCCGGGAACCCTTCGCTACCTTACAGCCAAGGCGGTTACCGGAGCCAGGGATGTGTATGGCGCCCTTTTAAAAGACCCGGAGACCATCCACTGGGAGGCCAAACGCCAGCTCGCCCAGGCAGTAAATCACACCTATGAAGAGTCCTGCATCCATTGCCACCAAAACCATTTTCCCCTGCAACTCACCGAAGAAGGCATGCACGCCCATCTGTATTATGCTGACAACAAAGTGGAACTGAATTGCCTGAATTGCCACCTGCATGTGGGCCATTATTCCGAGGTGGCCCAGCAAACCATCGATTTCGGCCTGACCCAATTGGAGGAAAAAGCAGGGGTTCTTTTCGAAGCCCCTGCCCGGGTGATTGAATTTGAAAGATTTACAGAATTTATTCCCACCACATCCATCCAGTTTGATATGCTCCCCATACCGGGGGGACACTTCCAGATGGGGAGTCCGCCGAAGGAAACCGGCCGCTCAGACAACGAAGGACCTTTGCGCACCGTCGAACTCAGTCCGTTTTTCATGGCTGAAACAGAGGTCACCTGGGACATGTATATGGCCTTTTTCCGGGAAACGGCCTCCGAAGGACGCAGTGAGCGCAGCACCTACGTCCAGTCACCCCCGGGGCAGGATGGCGCGGACGCCATCTCCGGGCCTACCCCACCCTGGGGCAGCCCGGATCAGGGCTGGGGGTGGGGCGATCGTCCAGCCATCACCATGACCCACCACGCAGCCGAAACCTTCTGTGCCTGGCTCAGTCAAAAAACGGGCAAACACTACCGCCTGCCGACAGAATCTGAATGGGAATATGCGGCCAGGGGCAGTACATCCACCCCTTATTTCTTTGAAGGAGATCCGGGAAAGTATACCCGGGAGCGGTGGCTGAACCGAATTTTCGGGGCAGATACCGCAACCATCAGCTCCTATGTTGTGTACAGGGCCAACAGCCTTTCCAGGACACAGCCCCCGGATGCCGTCAGGCCCAACCCATTCGGACTCAAAAACATGTTGGGAAATGTCTGGGAGTTTTGCAGCGACTTCTATTCAGACCAGCCCCTGGTCTCCTATCCTCCCGGGGAAGTCATCCACAATCCCCGGGGTCCGGATCAGGGCAGTGAGCGCGTGATCAGGGGAGGCTCCTTCAACAGCGATGCCTATGAAGTCAGGTCGGCCTCCAGAAACCATACCCGCCATAAGCAGTGGTTGATTACAGACCCCCAGATCCCAAAAAGCATCTGGTGGTATTCAGACCATAATGAAACCGGTTTCAGGGTGGTGCTGGAATGGCCCCTGACACCAGATAACCAATGATTGATTGTACCAAAAACCAAGCTTCCATGGAAAATGAAAGAAAAGAAAACGGCCGCAGGCGATTTTTGAAAGACGCCGCCTCGGTAACCGCCCTGGGTGCCCTTGGCGCCGGCCTACTGTTCAAATCCTGCAGTGATTCCAGGCCGAAGGGTACGGCCCCAGTCTTTTTGGACAGGGCCCCCGGTGGCAAGATACTGAAGGCCGGCCTGATCGGGTGCGGGGGTCGCGGAACCGGTGCGGCCATCAATTACCTGAACGCCGGACCCGATCTGGAAGTAACCGCCCTGGCCGATGTATTTCAGGACAAGCTTGACCGTTGCCGCAGGGAGCTGAAGGAAAGAAACGGGGCTGAAGTACCGGATGAACGATGCTTTGTCGGCTTCGAGGCTTACCACCACCTGTTGGAAACAGACGTGGATGTCGTGATCCTCGCCACACCACCCTATTTCAGACCAGGCCATTTCGATGCCGCCGTCCGGGCCAGGAAGCATGTGTTCATGGAAAAGCCCGTCGCGGTCGATCCGGTAGGTGCCCGGGCCATCATGGCCTCGGCAAGGATGGCCGATACGGCCGGACTGAAAGTCGTTACGGGCACCCAGCGGCATCACCAGCGCGATTATGTGAGCACTTTTGAACACATCAAAAGCGGGATGATCGGCGACATTGTTGCCGCCAATTGCTACTGGAACCAGTCCCAGTTATGGTATGTGACCCCCCGGCCCGGATGGTCCGACATGGAAGCCATGCTGCGCGACTGGGTGAACTGGAACTGGCTCTCCGGCGACCATATTGTGGAGCAGCATATGCATAATATCGACGTCATTAACTGGTTTACAGGGAAACACCCAGTGAAAGCCGTTGGATTCGGCGGGAGGCACCGCAGGCGTACCGGCGACCAGTATGACTTTTTCAGTGTGGACTTTATGTATGAAAACGGCATGCATATGCACAGCATGTGCCGCCAAATCGATGGCTGTGCCGGGAATGTATCCGAACGCATTGCAGGAACGCAGGGTGCCTCCAATTGCCA
>JAWLHS010000077.1:3264-9704 GCA_041690235.1 Bacteroidales bacterium | reverse complement strand
ACCGCTGGACCAGGCGGTTTCACAAGCCGACCTGATCATATTGGCCTGTCCGATTGATGCCATCAAACAATGGCTTCCCCACATTCTGGATGCAACGGCGGGAAGCCCAAAGGTGATCACCGACATGGGATCAACCAAGGCGGGCATGGGACAACTGGTGCAAAACCATCCCAACCGCCGTCAGTACGTGGCAGCCCATCCCATGGCGGGCACAGAGCATTCAGGTCCCGGGGCAGCCATTGAAAAGCTGTTCGAGAACAAATGCGCCATCATTTGCGATCCCGAGCGGAGCAGCGAAGAGGCCCTCCGGGTCATAAGGGATATGTTCCGGGCCCTTAAAATGAGGCTGATCTACATGAACGCCGCAGAACATGACGTAAGCGCCGCCTATGTTTCCCATATATCCCATATCTCTTCCTTTGCCCTGTCGCTATGTGTACTGGAAAAGGAGAAAAACCACAAACGCATTCTCAGTCTTGCCGGAGGGGGTTTCGCCTCTACGGTCCGGCTGGCTAAAAGCGAAGCGAACACCTGGGTTCCGGTTTTTGAACAAAATGCCGGAAACGTCCTCGAAGTCCTCAACACCTATATTGACACCCTGATGCTGTTTAAAACCCATATTGAAAACAACAACGGGGAGGGGATCCGGGAGCTGATCCTTGAAGCCAATAAAATCAAGAAAGTGCTGAATTCAGAAACACCCAACCAATATGGAAACCATCATTCACGTTGATCCGATCAAAACCTGGGATGCCTGGAAAAGACGGCCCCTTGTAATTGCCGGTCCATGCAGCGCCGAGTCTGAAGAGCAGGTCGTTCTGACGGCCATCCGGCTCGCGGAAAGCAAAAGAGTGGATATTTTCCGCGCCGGAATCTGGAAGCCGAGAACAAGGCCGGGAAGCTTCGAGGGAAGGGGTAGTGTCGGACTGAAATGGCTGAAAACGGTCCGGCAGGAAACCGGCCTGCCTGCCGCAACAGAGGTAGCCAATGCCAGGCATGTTTACGAAGCCCTGAAGTATGGCATCGATCACCTTTGGATCGGGGCAAGAAGCACGGCCAACCCCTTCGTGGTCCAGGAAATCGCAGATGCACTGCAGGGTTCAGATGTAACGGTCATGATCAAAAACCCGGTAAACCCGGACCTGGAGCTCTGGGTGGGGGCGGTCGAACGCATACAGAAAGCCGGCATCACCAAAATTGCCGCCATACACCGCGGTTTTTCAAACTACGAAAAAACGCCTTACCGAAATGTCCCCCACTGGCTGATTCCCGCCGATCTGAAACAGCACATCCCCAACCTCCCGGTCATTTGTGATCCAAGCCATATTTGCGGCAACAGGCATATGTTGCTGGAAGTATCACAAAAGGCGATGGACCTGAATTTCGACGGACTCATGATTGAGACGCATATTGATCCTGACAAGGCCTTGAGCGATGCGCAGCAACAACTGACCCCGGAAGGCCTGATGAATTTATTGGGCAAACTCATCATGCGGGATCCCGAATCGGCCGACAGCAAGTTCCTGAATGTCCTGGAAGAACTTCGAAAGAAGATTGATATCTTTGATGAACAATTGCTCGATGTACTCGGGAAACGGATGGAAATTGCCCGAACCATCGCCCGCTATAAAAAGGAGAACAACATAACCGTTCTGCAGTCCAAACGCTGGGCCGAAGTGGTCAGGAAAAACATGGACATGGGTGAAAACAAAGGGCTTGGAAGCGATTTTATCAGCACCCTGTTCAGGGCCATCCACCAGGAGTCCATCAACCAGCAAACCATGATTATGAACGTGGACCAGCTCCAGGAACCCCAAAAACCCGCCAATGACTTCACCCGGTAAACATAGGTTGGAAAAGATCCCGGTGAAAGGCCTGCAACAGGAAAGCATGGTTCTTGTCGGGGAGAAGTTGGGCAGATTGCCGGACTACCTCCCCCGAAAAAAAACATTCGTCCTGACCGACAAAAACATCCAGCGACTCTACGGTGCCGCATGGGAGGGGCTGCCTGTTTTTGTCCTTGAGCCGGGGGAGCAAAGCAAAACCCTCGAAACCGCCGGACTGGCCTACAGGTGGCTCATGGACAACGGGGCGGATCGCAGTTCATTTATCACCGGCATCGGGGGGGGCATGGTATGCGATTTGGCCGGCTTTGTAGCCAGTACGTTTTTACGTGGACTTGATTTCGGGTTTGTGGCAACCAGCCTGCTTGCCCAAGTCGATGCCAGCGTCGGGGGCAAGAACGGTGTCAACCTCGATGGCTATAAAAACATCATCGGCACCTTTAACCAGCCGCGTTTTGTTATTTGCGATACCCGGCTGTTAAAGACCCTTCCGGATCAGGAAATCAAAAACGGTATGGCAGAAGTTGTCAAGCATGCACTCATCGACGATAAATCCATGTTCGAGCGCCTGGAACAAGATCCCCTGGCGGTGTTCGGCAAAGACCAGGCCTTGTTGCACTATTTGATTTCCAGGTCTGTGCACATCAAATCCGGCATTGTCGGAAGGGATGAACGCGAAGCCGGTGAGAGGCGCAAGCTGAACCTCGGGCATACCTGGGGTCATGCCATTGAAAAAACCACCAAAATCCCCCACGGCTTTGCCGTGTCGGCCGGACTGGCCTTCAGCGGAAAACTGAGTGTGCATAAAGGCCTGATGAATCCGGGGGATTACGAACGCCTGCTGAGACTTCTGACGAAACTTGGCTTGCCCGTCTCCCCGCCTGTCAGCCCCGAAGAAGTATTTGATGCCCTAATGAGAGACAAAAAAAGAGAGGGCGACACCATCCATTTCGTTCTGAACCGGGGCATCGGCAAGGTGGTGGTTGAAAGCCTTCCGGTGGAAGAAATCCGGGCTTTCGCACTGAATGGTAGGTAAACGCATGAAATCCCTGTCCCAAATGGATATAGACCAAACGAATGACACGAGGTGATTCCCTACCCATACGCATTGAACCCGGCAGCGTAAACGGCCGTGTTATGGCCCCTGCCTCCAAGAGTGTGGCTCAGCGGGCCATTGCCCTCGCGGCCGTTAGCAGCGGAAGATCCGAAATTTGGTTCCCGGGCCGCTGTGATGATGTCCTGGCGGCCATCAGGGTTTGCCGCGCCATGGGGGCAAGAATCCGGGAAGGGGAAGACAAGCTGTTGATCGACGGGGGCGTCCAACCTCCCGCTGTTGCACTGAACTGCGGGGAATCGGGGCTGGGGATCCGGATGTTTTCCGGGTTGTCAGCTGCCTTCGATCAGGAAGTGAGCCTGACCGCCACAGGCAGCCTGTTGCAACGTCCCATGCACATCATCCAACATTCACTTCAGGCACTTGGTGTCCAATGCCGGACCAATAACGGCTTCCCGCCCATCACCGTCAGGGGACCCCTCAGGGGCGGAAGGGCGAAAATTGACGCTTCACTCAGTTCACAAGTACTTACAGGCCTGTTGATGGCCGCACCCATGGCCCGGACCGATTGTTACCTGGAGGTGGAGAACCTAAAAAGCATTCCCTATATTGATACCACCCTGATGGTGATGAAGGCTTTCGGGGCCGGCGTTGAAAACCGGGGATACCGTGAATTCTTTATCCCGGCGCCCCAGGTGTACAAGCCCGCGAAATTTGTGGTGGAGGGGGACTGGAGCGGTGGGGCCTTCCTGCTGGTGGCAGGCGCCGTGGCCGGAAAGGTCAGGGTAGACAACCTGGATGTGGCTTCCACCCAGGCCGACAAAAAGATTATTCAAGCGCTGGAAACCGCGGGTGCCGGATTGAAAGGTTCCGACGGCGGCAAAACACAGGGGGCCATTGAGGCCGGGCGGAAAAACCTGAAGGGTTTTGAATTTGACGCCACACACTGCCCGGATCTGTTTCCTCCATTGACCGCCCTGGCGGCGAACTGCCAGGGGCTGTCACGCATCCATGGAACCGGGCGGCTCGCCGCCAAAGAAAGCGACCGGGCGGCCGCCCTGATTGATACCTTCGGCAGGATAGGCATCCGGCTTTGGATTGAAGGCGACAACACCCTCGTGGTCGAAGGAGGAGAAATACATGGCGGGACGATCCACTCCCATGGAGACCACCGCATCGCCATGGCCGGGGCCATCGCCGCGCTGAATTCCAAAACCGGGGTCAGCATCGAAAACCCTGGGGTGGTAAGCAAGTCTTATCCGGGGTTTTTCGCTGATCTGGAAGCGATGAAGGTTTAACCCCTGGTGGTGAACAATGAAAAACATTTATGAATAACAAAAAGCCAAACAAGGATGAACACATTTGGAAGATTGTTCCGCATGCATATTTTCGGGGAATCGCACGGCCGGTCGGTGGGTGTCACCATCGACGGTTGTCCGCCCGGCATCCCTTTCAGCGAAGCCGTATTGGAACCGGATCTGGAACGCCGTAAACCCGGCGCCAAAGGCACCACACCCCGCCGGGAGGAGGACCGGCCGGAAATCATCTCCGGCTGCTTCAATGGATACACCACCGGAGCCCCCCTGACCATCCTTTTTGCCAATAAAAACACCCAGCCGGCCGATTATATCAAACTGGCCGGGATTCCCCGTCCCGGACATTCCGACTTTGTGGCATGGAAGCGCTTCGGGGGATTCAACGACTACCGCGGGGGTGGGCATTTTTCGGGGAGGCTGACCCTGGCATTGGTGGCGGCCGGTACCCTGGCAAAAACAATCCTGGGCAATCCGCCCATCGAAGCCAGGCTGATCCGGGCAGGAGGCAACGACAATGTCGAACAGGCCGTGGGGCAGGCTGTGGAAGAGGGGGATTCGGTCGGCGGACTCGTAGAGTGTCGTGCACAGGGCATACCCCTGGGATGGGGGGAGCCCTTTTTCGACTCCATCGAATCGGTCATCAGTCACCTGGCATTCGCCGTACCAGCGATCAAAGGCATTGAGTTCGGTTCGGGTTTCGCTGCGGCTTCCATGAAGGGAAGCGTGCATAACGACCCCATTTTGGATGACAGCGGGAAAACGTCCACAAACCATGCAGGCGGGATTACCGGCGGACTTTCAAACGGGAACGAACTGGTTTTCCGCGTGGCAGTGAAGCCGACTTCCAGCATCTCCAAAAAACAATCGACCTATTCGATTGAAAGCGGGAAGGTAGAGGAACTGGAGATCAAGGGAAGGCATGACGCCTGCATCGCACTGAGGGTGCCCGTGGTTATTGAGGCGATCACCGCCATCGCACTGGCCGACTTCAAAATGCTGGCCGAAAAAAGAAATAGTCAGCGGCATTGAACAATGCCGGGTACCTGCTGTTTATTGTTCATTAAAAAAAAGCGGTGGTTTAAAGAATTTGTTTAATTTTACCCCCGAAAAGAAACAGCGTTTTCGGAAATTCCACAGTTTTACATGACATTTACCCGGCATATCCATCACCATCATTATCATCTGCAGCTTATGGCGGACCGGACGGGGTATGGAAAATAGATAGAACGATATTCATCCAAACTGAAAAGGGATTCGCCAACCAGCGGATCCTTTTTTTTTATTTAAAATCCTGATCAAATGAACGAACAATTGTTTACACTGGCGATTCAGAAGAGCGGCCGACTCAGCGAGGGGTCCCTCGCCCTGCTGAAAAAATGTGGCATCAAAATTCAAAACGGCACCAACCACCTCAAGGCAAGCGTGCGTGGATTTCCCATGGAGCTCATCTTCCTGCGCGATGACGACATTCCGCAGTATGTAGCCGATGGAGTGGCCGATGCAGGCATTCTGGGCTATAATGAGGTGCTGGAAAAAAATTGCAACGTGGATACCATTGAACGTTTGGGCTTTTCCCGGTGCAGAATTTCGGTGGCCGTTCCCCGTGAGGTGAATTATCCCGGCAGGGACTTTCTCAATGGAAAACGGATCGCCACCTCCTACCCTCACATTTTGAAGCAATTCCTGATTGACAACAAAATAAATGCCGACATTCACCCCATCAGCGGTTCGGTGGAGGTCACACCCGGACTCGGACTGGCAGATGCCATTTTTGAGATTGTCAGCTCGGGGGGAACCCTGATCAGCAATGGCTTGAAAGAAGTAGAGACCGTTCTGCAAAGCGAAGCGGTGCTGATCGCCAGGCCTGAACTGCCGCTCACCAAAACGAACCTGCTCAATAAACTGTTGTTCAGGATCCAGAGCGTTCAACAGGCCGAAAACAATAAGTACATCCTGCTGAATGCCCCCAACGAAAGCCTGGACACCATCATCTCCCTGATACCCGGAATGAAAAGTCCGACGATCCTCCCCCTGGCCCTGCCCGGATGGTCCTCCATGCATTCCGTGATCAGTGAAACCGATTTCTGGGAAGTGATCGGCAATCTGAAAGAAGCCGGGGCACAGGGCATACTGGTGGTGCCCATCGAAAAAATGGTGGTTTGAAAACAGCCGGACCATCGGGAACCGCCGAACCAACTGGTAAAGCCGGACCATCGGGCAAAGCCG
>JAWLHS010000077.1:0-3164 GCA_041690235.1 Bacteroidales bacterium | reverse complement strand
ACCAAGTGGTAAAGCCGGACCATCGGGCAATCAGATATGCCCCGGGCAAACACTGGTAATATCACCAACATGGGCTGTCCGGGATACCGGATGCCCCCAGATCATTAAAAACCATTAAACATCACCTGAATGAAGATTTTTTCAAGCATTGACCGGACGGAATACCCGGAAATTCTTAAGCGCCCTGAAGCCCTGCAGCCAGAGGTGGAGGCTGTGGTCGCAAACATAATCAATAGAATTGAGCAGGGGGGGGATGCAGCCCTGAAAGAAATTTGTTTTGAAATCGACGGGTATGAGGGATCCGGATTCGAGATCCCCCCCGAAATTATGCGCAAATCAGGTGACCAGGTGGATGCCCCATTGAAAGAATCCATTGCCCTGGCCATAGCAAACATCGAAGCATTCCACCGCGCCCAGTTGCACGGTCCGGTCGAGGTGGAAACAATGCCAGGTGTCCGTTGCAGTCTGCGCTATGTGCCCATCGGGAAAGTGGGGCTTTACATACCGGGGGGCACCGCCCCCCTCCTTTCGAGCGTGCTGATGACGGCCGTCCCTGCCCGCCTGGCCGGCTGCGGGGAGATCATCGCCTGCACCCCCCCGGGGGCTTCTCCCGGTTTGCTCTACACCCTTGGCCTCTTTAATATCAGGGTGTTTGCTGTGGGAGGGGCCCAGGCCATCGCCGCCATGGCTTTGGGAACAGAAAGCATTCCGCGGACCGACAAGGTGTTCGGGCCGGGCAATGCCTGGGTTACCGCGGCAAAAATGCAGCTGGCCGGGCGGGGAATAGCCATCGACCTGCCGGCCGGCCCTTCGGAAGTGATGGTCATTGCCGACCATACTGCTGACCCTGCCTTTATTGCGGCCGACCTTCTTTCCCAGGCCGAACATGGGGTGGACAGCCAGGTGGTTCTGCTGGCCACTTCCATGGAGATCGTGGAAAAAACCCTGGCAAATGTGAAGGACCAGGTCGGGGACCTCCCGCGAAAAGAGATGGCCCTCAAAACGCTTGAAAACAGCCTGGCCATCGTGGTGGACAGTTTGGATGAAGCCGTGAAGATCAGCAACTTTTACGGACCCGAGCACTTAATCCTATCGGTAGAGAACCACCGGGAAATGGCCCAAAAAATCAACAATGCAGGGTCAGTATTCCTGGGTAAGTTCACGCCCGAATCGGCCGGGGACTATGCCAGCGGAACCAACCACACACTCCCGACCGGGGGCTTCAGCAGGGCCTGGAGTGGAATCACGGCCATGGCCTTTATGAAAAGCATCACCTTTCAGGAAATCACCAGGGAAGGCTTGCAGTCGCTTGCTCCGGCAGTGACGGAAATGGCAAGGGCGGAGCAATTGCAGGCCCACGCCAACGCAGTCACCATCAGGCTTAAACCCCAGAAAAACGAAGCGGAACCACCGCGCAAACAGCCGGATATGGGATCCCCACAAATCCCACAAGGCAACCCCACAAAATAAACAACCAAACGCCCATACCCAATGAATGCCAGTAACACACCCGACAAAGGGAAAAACGCAAGCTCATTTGACCTGAATGCCCTGATCAGGGAGAATATCCGTAGACTCAAACCTTATCAGAGCGCCCGGGATGAATTTACAGGGGACCCGGAGGAAGCCATTTTCCTGGACGCCAACGAACAGCCCGCAGCCCTGAACGGTTTGCCCGAGGGCATCAACCGCTATCCCAAATTTGCCCAGGACATCCTGAAAGAGCGGCTGGCTGCCGTCAGAAACGTCAGCCAACAGCAAATTTTCCTGGGCAATGGCAGCGATGAGGCCATCGATTTAATCATGAGGTGCTTTGCCAACCCAGGGGCCGACAGCATCATGGTCTTTCCGCCCACCTTCGGCATGTACGCCGTCAGCGCACGCATCAATGATCTGGGAATCATTTCCGTGCCCCTCGACAGCCACTTCATGATCGATGCCGAAGCCGTATTCCGGGCCATGGATCCCGCCTGCCGGGTCCTTTTTCTCTGCAACCCAAACAACCCGACGGCCAATACACAGGACAGGGAAACCATGACCGGGATCATAAAACGTTTTGGTGGCATTGTGGTGGTCGATGAAGCCTATATCGACTTTTGCCCGGAAGAGAGCCTGCTTCCTGAACTGGAAAACCTCCCCAACCTGGTGATTTTACAAACTTTCTCCAAGGCCTGGGGACTGGCCGGGGCCCGGGTCGGCGTGGCATTTGCCTCCCCGGAACTGATCGGCATTCTGAACAAAGCCAAAGCCCCCTATAATCTCGGAAGACCGGCTTGTGAGCTGGCCGTAAAGGCCTTGAACAACTACGCAGAATACAGGATCTCCATCAGGCAGACCATCATGGAAAGAAATAGCTTGTCTGAAGCCCTTCAAACCATGCCGATGGTTGAAAAGGTCTACCCTTCAAAGGCCAACTTTCTTCTGGTCAAAACTTCCGATGCCCGCACCGTTTACAACCACCTGTCCGCTCACGGGTTGGTGGTCCGCAACCGAACCACCGAGCCCGGATGCCAGGGTTGCCTGCGCATTACCATTGGCACGCAGGACGAGAACGGGCAATTGCTGGCGGGTTGGAAGAAGCTCGGAAAGCCCGGCAGCGAGTCCGGCAGTAGATCCGGCAGTGACCCCGGCAGTAGATCCAGCAGTGACCCCGGCAGCGACCCCAGCAACAACCCCGGCAGTAGATCCGGCAGTGACCCCGGCAGCGACCCCAGCAACAACCCCGGCAGTAGATCCGGCAGTGACCCCGGCAGTACATCCGGCAACGTGTCCGACGGGGATCAGGCAAACAAAACGGCCGCCTCCCTCTCTTCGTCGCTAACGCATCCCCTATCCCTGCCCTCGCGAACGGCAACCGTCAGGCGCCAGACCGCCGAAACGGATATCACCATACGCCTGGGACTGGACGGAAGCGGGAGGGCGAATATTGCCACTGGCATCGGCTTTTTCGACCATATGCTGCAACAAATCGCCCGCCATGGATTGTTCGACCTCGATGTGGAAGCAAAGGGCGATTTGCACATCGATGCCCATCATACCGTCGAAGATACGGCCATCACCCTGGGACAGGCATTTCGCAAGGCCCTGGGCAACAAAAAAGGCATTGAACGTTACGGCTTTGCTTTGCCGATGGACGATAGCCGGGCAAAGGTGTTGATTGATTT
>JAWLHS010000076.1:0-9740 GCA_041690235.1 Bacteroidales bacterium | reverse complement strand
CTGCATTTTAATATTCCCTCCACCTGGAAGAAAAGAAAACCCAATCCCCCATGCCCTTTATCTGGTTAAACATTACCTTTGCACCTGTTTTTCCAAGGTGAACATTCGTGAACTACTTCCGGTTTTTTCTGGCCAATAAGCCCATCCTGCTTTTCGGGGTGTTGCTGGTGTTTTTCAGCAACTTCGGACAGACCTTTTTGCTGTCGCTCTACATCCCTTCCCTGCTCGAGTCGTTCAACATCAGCCGCAGTGGGTTCAGCAGCCTGTATGCCGTTGCCACCCTGCTCAGCGCGGGCACGCTGATTGTGGTTGGAAGAAAAATTGACCATGTGCCCCTGAAGGGATTTACCCTTTTCGTGGTGGGAGGAATCATTGCTGCCTGCCTGTTGGCCGCCTTTTCCTTTCATATCATCACCCTGTTTTTCGCCATCTATATGCTGCGTTTTTTTGGGCAAGGGCTGCTCAGCCATACGTCCATGACCACCATGGCGAGGTTCTTCAGCAAGGCGCGCGGAAAGGCCCTGAGCATCGCTTACCTGGGTTTCCCCCTGGGGGAAGGGGTGTTGCCGGTATTGATCGTTGGCGCCATCATGCTGTTTGGTTGGAGGGAAACCATGGGCCTCAGTGCCGTTTTTATTGTGCTGGTGCTGTTGCCCTTGTCCATGATCCTGTTGCGGGCGTCCGCCAGGCAGCCCATACGGGAACCCGCGGAAACCGCTCATCGGACGCCCGCGAAAATAAAGGGCGACGCCCGCTTGTGGAAACACAGGGAGATCATTAAAAGCCGGGCATTTTTCCTGTTTGCCCCGACGGTCTTCCTGGTCGGATTCCTGCAAACGGCCCTGTTCTTTTTTCAGGCCTTTATTGCAGAAGAAAAGGGCTGGCCACTCGAATGGATGGCGGCCGGGATTGCCGCCTATGCCATTTCCGCTTCGGTATGCTCCCTGTTTGCCGGACCCCTGATCGATCGTTTTACGGCCTTGAAGTTGTTCCCGCTTGTTCTGCTTCCGCTGGGCGCCGGACTAATGACCCTGGGGATGGTTTCCCAGCCCGTTTTTATCCCGGCTTACTGGCTCCTGGTGGGGATTACGGGAGGGGTCAGTTCACCCATTACCTCGGCCCTGTATGCCGAAACATTTGGCACGAGAAGCCTGGGCACGGTCAGGAGTCTGTTTACTTTTGTGATGGTGGCCAGCACGGCTGCGGCGCCTGTCGGGTACAGCTTTTTTCTGGAGAGGGGTTTCTCCTTCGTCCAGATCCATTGGGGCGTGATCGGCATTTTGCTGCTTAACTTTCTTTTCATTCAGGGGATGGGAAAGCTTCCGGATTAGTCATTCACTTTTTCATGCAGGGACCGGAAGCCTTTGCCGAGAATCTCCGAAGCGTTGATCACGGTGACGAATGCATTGGGGTCTATCTGGTTGATATAGTCCTGCAGCAAGGCCACCTCGCGGCGGGAAACATTCACGAAGATGACCTTTTTCTCTGCCTGGTTGTACATGCCTTTCCCTTCCAGATAGGTGCCGCCGCGGTTCAGATCGACAAGGATCTTTTGTCCGATCTCCTCGAATTTTTCGGAAATGATGAACATGGTTTTCTCGTACGACACCCCTTCCAGTACCCCGTCAATCACCCGCCCGGTAATGTAGATGACGATCCAGGAATAGAGGGGGATGGTCCAGTCCCTGAAGGCGATGAGACCCGTAAACACGATCACGGAATCCACGATCATCAGGGTTTGGCCGATGGGAATGCGTGTAAACTTGGCCATGATCATGGCCACGATGGTGGTCCCACCCGATGTGGCCCGCGATTTGAAGATGAGTCCGAGTCCGAGCCCAAGCAGTACCCCGCCGAAAACGGAGGAAAGCAAAATGTCGTCGGGTACCAGGGGCGCATCTCCCCATAGCCAGGTCAGTCCGTCAATAAACACCGATGCCAGCACGAACCCGACAATGGTTTTTATCCCGAAGCGGGGTCCCAGCAGCCTGACCCCGATGATGGTCAGCGGAATATTGAAGGCCAGACCGGTCAGACCGATTGGAATGCCAACCAGGTGGTGCAGCACGATGCCGATGCCGTAAACACCGCCCGGAACGATCTTGTGTGGGGCGATAAAAAAAACGAAGCCTGCGGCCAGGATAAAAGCGCCGAGGGTGATCAGCGAATAGGAGATAAACCATTTTCGCGAGAAAATTTTTTCTTTGGAAACAAAAGTCATTTCAGGAAAATTTAAAGTAACTTCGTGGGGTTTTGCGGCCGCAAAGATACGCAGTTTTTGGGATCTGAACACTTGAAATGGCCCATGGGGTTTTTTCGGCGACCCTAAGGGTGATTGATTAGAATATTATATTGATGGATAAGGGTTTACGTCCGGTTCGCCGGGCTTTGATTTCGGTTTTTCACAAAGAGCCCGCCAGGGAGTTGGTCGAATGCCTGCACCGGAACGGGGCCGAATTGTTTTCCACCGGCGGCACCCTGGCGTTTATCAGGGGGATGGGATTGCCGGTCAGGGCCGTTGAAGAGCTGACGGGTTACCCTTCGATTCTCGGCGGACGGGTCAAAACCTTGCATCCGGCTGTTTTCGGAGGCATTCTGGCAAGGGGTGACCAGGTAGGGGACCAGGATGAGTTGAACCAATACAATATTCCGGCTTTCGATGTGGTGGTGGTTGATCTTTATCCATTTGAGGAAGCCGCAACCAGCCACGCAGACCATGCGGATGTCATCGAAAAGATCGATATCGGGGGCATTTCTCTTATACGCGCGGCAGCAAAGAATTACCGGGATGTGCTGGTGGTTCCTTCGCCTGAATTTTTTGCCGGGGCCATTCAGCAGATCGAACAGGGGGGGGGGCAAACCAACCTGGCGGACCGCAGGCGATTTGCCGCGGCAGCCTTTGAGCTGTCCTCCCACTACGATACCGCCATTTTTTCCTACCTGGATCAGGGGCATACCCCTGTCTTCAAACAAAGCATCAGCCAAAGCCTTGCCTTGCGCTACGGGGAAAACCCCCATCAGCAAGGCCGTTATTTTGGTGATCTGGACGCGCTGTTCGAGCAGCTTGGAGGCAAACCCTTGTCTTACAACAACCTGCTTGATATTGACGCCGCCCTCCAGGTGATGCACAACCGCAGCGGGGCCTGTTTCGCCATCATCAAACACACCAATGTATGCGGAATGGCGGTTCGCAAGGATCTTTCCGAGGCGTGGAAGGATGCCCTGGCCGGCGATCCGGTGTCCGCCTTCGGGGGCATCCTGATTGCCAATGGCGACATTACGGAAGCTGTTGCGGCGGATATCAATGGCTTGTTCTTTGAGGTCCTGATCGCTCCCGGTTTCGACAAGGAGGCCCTGGGGTTGCTTCGCAAGAAGAAAAACCGGATCATCCTGAAACGGAAGGACAGTCCCCCGGCAGTGGAAGGCTTCCGTTCCATCCTGAACGGGGTGTTGTGGCAGTCGGCCGATACGGGAGAGGTGCTTCCTGAATGCTGGACGCATCCGACAAAAATAAAACCACCCCCGGCCCGGGAGCAAGACCTGCTTTTTGCCAACTGGGTGGTACGGCACCTGAAATCCAATGCGATTGCGCTGGTGAAAAACATGCAGCTGATTGGCACGGGCATGGGGCAGACATCCAGGGTCGATGCCCTGAACCAGGCCATTGCCAAGGCCAATGCCATGGGACATTCCCTGCAGGATGCCGTGATGGCCTCCGATGCATTCTTTCCTTTTCCGGATTGTGTGGAAATTGCACACAAGGCGGGGATCGCAGCGGTGATCCAGCCCGGGGGCTCGGTGCGTGACCAGGAATCAATCCGCTACTGCGATGAGGCAGGCATGGCCATGGCTTTCACGGGCAGGCGACATTTTAAACATTAAGCGACGTTCGAACATTTAATTATAGGATCTGATGGGTTTGTTCTCTTTTTTAACCAAGGAAATTGCCATTGACTTAGGCACCGCCAATACGATCATCATCCATAACGACAAGGTGGTTGTTGAAGAACCTTCCATTGTGGCCATTGACAGGGTCAGTGGCAAAATCATAGCGGTTGGCAGGCAGGCCATGATGATGCATGGCAAAACACATGAAAACATCCGGACCCTGAGGCCGCTGCGGGATGGGGTTATTGCCGACTTCCAGGCCGCGGAGGCCATGATCCGTGCCATGATCAAAATGATCGACACGAAGAAACCCCTGTTTCCTCCCTCCCTGAAAATGGTAATCTGTATTCCTTCGGGCATTACCGAGGTCGAAGAACGGGCCGTAAGGGACAGTTGCGAACAGGCGGGGGCAAAGGAGGTCAGGCTCATTCATGAGCCCATGGCTGCCGCCATCGGGATCGGCATCGACGTGCTGGAACCCGTCGGGAATATCGTGATTGATGTGGGTGGCGGAACCAGTGAGATTGCGGTGATTGCCCTTGGCGGGATTGTCTGTAACAAGTCCATCCGCATTGCCGGCGATGATTTTACGGCAGACATCATGGAGTTTATGCGCAAGCAGCACAACATCCTGATTGGGGAACGGACCGCAGAAAAGATTAAGATTGAAGTGGGATCGGCCCTGTCGGAACTGGAAAATCCGCCCCCGGATATTGCGGTGCACGGGCGCGACATGATGACCGGAATCCCCCGGGAGATCAAGATCGGCTACAGTGAAGTGGCCCATGCCCTTGACAAATCCATTTCCAAGATTGAGGCGGCCGTAATGAATACCCTGGAGATGACGCCCCCGGAGCTGGCGGCCGACATTTACCGCACGGGCATTTATATGGCCGGAGGGGGTTCCCTGCTCAGGGGTTTCTCAAAAAGGATATCCGTAAAAACCCGTCTGCCGGTTCATGTGGCAGAAGACCCGCTCCGGGCTGTGGCAAGGGGAACAGGGATCGCCCTGAAAAATTTCGATAAATTTCCGTTCCTGATCAAATAATTGACAGGGAAGCAGGCCCACAGAAAGCTTGATGCCGAGCCATGAGAAATTTGTTCAACTTCATAGCCAAAAACTACTTCTTCTTTCTTTTCATTGCACTGGAAACCCTGGCCATCATTCTGCTGGTGCAGAACCACCAGCATCAGCGCAGCTTCTTTCTTCATTCAGGCAATGCCATTGCCGGGACGTTCTACCGCAATGTACACGCGGTGTCTTCCTACCTGGGGCTGCGCCAGGTCAATGAGGAACTGGCCCGGGAGAATGCCATGCTGCTTCACTTGAGCCCGTTCTCGTTTTTGGTATCAGACACCGATGTATATTTACATGAGGATACGATCTACGCCAGGAGGTTCAGGTATATGGACGCCCATGTGATCAACAATTCGGTGCAGTTGAGAAACAACCACCTCACGCTCGACAAGGGAAGAAAGCATGGCGTCGAACCCGACATGGGGGTGATTACGATGAACGGGGTGGTCGGGATTGTAAAGAACGTTTCCGAAAATTTTTCCAGCGTCATTTCCCTGCTGCATGAGGAAATGCAGATCAGCGTCCGGTTAACAAGTCATGATCATATTGGAACATTGAGCTGGGAGGGCAGGGATTACCGGCAGGCTTCCATGTCTTACATTCCCTCCCATGTGGAGCTTGCTGTGGGCGACAGCGTTGTCACCAGCGGGTTCTCCCGGATGTTCCCCAAGGACATATTTATCGGAACCGTTGCCGGTTTTGAAATCAGGCAGGGGGAAAACTTTTTTACGGCCGACATTGACCTGGCGCTCGATTTTAACAAACTGGGTTACGTTTATGTGGTGGTCGATCTGATGGGAGAGGAGCTGGAAATACTTGAAAACGAATAAAACAACGAACCTATCCGACGAAAAAAATGAATATCAATCTGGTTTGGAAATACCTGGGCACTTTCATCCTGCTGATCCTGATCCAGGTTCTGATCCTGAACAACGTGCGTTTCGGGGGATATATCAATCCCTATGTATATGTGCTTTTTATTCTGCTGCTGCCCATTGATGTTTCGGGTTGGTTTTTGTTGGTTTCGGCTTTTTTTACGGGCCTGACCATCGATGTGTTTCTCGATTCCCCTGGTATGCACACCGCCGCAACGGTATTCATGGCCTTTTGCCGGCCTGCCGTAATCCGGCTTATCTCGGTGAAATCCGATTTTGAGCCCGGAACTGTACCGGGCATTTCAGGCCAGGGCCTTACGTGGATCATGACTTACAGCGTCCTTCTTGTCTTGCTGCATCACATCCCCTTGTTCTTCCTGGAGATTTTCCGTTTTACAGAGTTCTGGCAGACCCTTACCCGGATTTTTCTCAATGTGGCTTTTTCGTCGGCCTTTGTCGTTCTGGGATTTTTATTCTGGGGCAAAACATCCAGGGCACGGGACGAACTTTTGTGAGGGTGGGCGGAGGTTAAAAATTCTTAAAAGGCTTTTCCCTGCCGGAAAGGTGCTGACAAATCCATTAACTTTGGTTTGGAAAAAATGACCATCCTGTTGATTATGAGGAAAAACCTGCTCTGGACCCTGCTTGCATTGGCCTTTATTTCCTGTGGAGGAAGGCCGGACAATAACGAGTTTGTTGTGCAGGGGACACTGGACAATGCCAGTGACCACATGCTCATTTTGGAGGAACTGACCACGGCGGATTTGATTCCGCTTGACAGCATACTTACCGATGGAGAAGGCAACCTCAGCTTTAAAAGAAGCATTGAAGAGGCCGGGTTTTATATCCTGAGGGTGGATGAAAAGAATTTTGTGACCCTGCTGATCGAACCCGGTGAGGTGCTCCGCATTTCGGGGGATGCCTTGCGGCTGGGTCCCACTTTTGAAGTCAGCGGATCGGAAGGTTCCAAATTGTTGGCCTCCCTGAACAAAAGGCAGTGGGAGGATTTCCAGATCGTCGACTCCCTGACCCGGGTGTATCGGGACAATAAATACGAGCCGGGGTTTCCCGAACTGCGTGAGGTCCTGCACCAGGAATACAAGCGGGTTTTCAAAGGCCAGCAAGAGTTTGTGATGCGGTTTATTGATGAAAACCCCGAATCACTGGCTTCCATTCTGGCCCTTTACCAGCATTTCGGCAACAAATTGCTGCTGAAGGAGGACGAACATTTTGGGTACTTTGAAAGTCTGAGCCAAAGCCTGGCGGATGTGTACCCCCTGAACAAGCACGTGCTGGACCTGAAGCGCCGGGTGAGTGAACACAAGCGGAATGAGGCCCAGCGGCTGCTTGCCGAGGAAAGCCTGGCGCCCGGTTCCCCGGCCCCCGACATTGTGCTTCCCGATCCCGATGGCAATCAGATCGCCCTGTCTGCACTGAAAGGAAAGGTGGTGCTGATCGATTTCTGGGCTGCATGGTGCCCCCCCTGCCGAAAGTCTAACCAGGAATTGAAACGGATCTATGACAAGTACCGGGACAGGGGTTTCGAGATCTATGCGGTTTCTCTGGACCGCACACTGGATCAATGGGTCCTGGGAATCGAGGAAGACGACATCCCCTGGATACAGGTCAGCGACCTTCGGTTTTGGAATTCCCCGGTGGTTGGCCTGTATAATGTGGAGGCCATCCCTTATGCCGTGCTGATTGACCGGGAGATGAACATCGTTGCAAAGGGCCTGACCCCCGAACAGCTTGAAGCCAAACTGACCATGATGTTCGCAGCCAGTCCGACGCTTTAATCACCCTTCCATCCTGACCCGCGTCCCTGCAGCTTTTCCTTACGGCCGTCACATTTGTTGCGGACCCTCCGGGTTTACGGAGGGGCGGTCCCCTTTTTTGTGGACCGGCCAGGACATGTTCCGGTCCTGATGGAATCATTGCCCCGCAAACTTGTTTACCAGAGTTTCTCCAGGTCGTAGGCGTTTTCCTGAACCAGTTCAAATTCTTCCGAAGGCAGGTCCCAGCTCAGGGTTTTGGCTTTTTCATTCAGAACGGCCAGTCTGCGGTTTTTGGCATCAAATATCATGGTTCCCTTGAACCCGTATTTTGGGGGATAATATACATGCAGGGTCACCATGGTCTCCATCGGAGAGGTGTTCTGGAGCTTGTGGATTACGTTCAGGGGTTCGTAAATCAGTTCACCCTTTTTAAAGGTTTTCGTCGGATGGATAAAAACTTTGCGTTTGTTAGGGGCGTAACCGTAAATTGTTTCGGAAAGAAAACCTTTGACGGGGATGACGAAACCCCAGAAATTGTTGTGCTGATGAATGGGATAGAAGAACTGTTTGGGCCAGGTCATCAAAAAAACCTCCACCGGATCCTCCATGATCATCTGCCTGTTAAATTCTATGGGTTGAAGCGATTTTAGCATCTC
This sequence comes from Bacteroidales bacterium, assembly GCA_041690235.1. Lineage (GTDB taxonomy): Bacteria > Bacteroidota > Bacteroidia > Bacteroidales > UBA7960 > SLSG01. The sequence goes on along the minus strand of JAWLHS010000076.1, from coordinate 1,468 downwards.
ATCCACCGAGATCGACTTCAGATCCACCGATTCCAGGACCTGCCTTACCAGGTTTGGCTCAATTTCTTTTCCCTTCAGGGTTTTAAGTGCATCAATCAGGTTATTCATTTTTTTCAGGGGTAGATTATGGGTTTATGATTATTGCCTGGGGCTTGATTATGGGTTTGCGATTGTTGTCATGGACCGGACCCGGTACAGGGTCTTCGTCTGGTAAATATACAATATTTCCGGGATTTCTCCCTTGCCCGAATGAACTGGTTGTTGCTTCTGACCCCCGTTTTTTGTTTGGGGATTGTCGAAAAAACCCGTAGGTTTGCCTTTTGTGGAAGCCATTGGGCCTCTCATTACCGCATTTGATCCTGACATGGGGAAAATATTTTTTGTGTCCGACAGCCATCTTGGCGTTCCTGATTATGACACCAGCCTGGTTAGGGAAAAACTTCTTGTTCAATGGCTGGAGGAGGTGGCGCAGGAGGCAGAGGAGATTTTTCTGCTCGGTGATATCTTTGACTTCTGGTTTGAATACCGCACGGTGGTACCCAAAGGATTTGTCCGCCTCCTCGGAAAGCTGGCCGAGCTATCTGACCGGGGCGTCAGACTGCATTTCTTTACCGGGAATCACGATTTGTGGGCCTTCGACTACCTGGAAAATGAAGTGGGCCTGAAGGTGTGCCGGCAGCCGGTGGAAAGATCGTTCGGAGGGAAAAGGTTCCTGATTGGTCATGGAGACGGACTGGGTCCGGGTGACAGCGGGTATAAGTTTTTGAAGGCCGTTTTTTCCAGCAGCATCTGCCAGAAACTGTTTGCTTTTATTCACCCCGGATTGGGCATTCGGCTGGCCCATTATTTTTCCAGAAAGAGCAGGGTGGTCAACGGAGCGAATGATGAACACTACCTGGGAGACGAAAAGGAGTTTCTGGTCTCATACTGCAAACAGGTACTGCAGGATCGGCCGATGGATTACTTTATTTTCGGGCACCGACACCTGCCGCTGGATTTGGAGGTGGCGCCCGGTTCCAGGTATATCAATACCGGCGATTGGGTCACACACTATTCCTACGCTGTTTTTGATCGGGGCAAACTGGAATTGAAGTTCTGGCAAAAAAAAGGGATGAACCCGGTTTCCGGATCCATCCCCTCATAAATAGGGCAAATCGTCAGGCCACTTTTTCCATCAGGTCCACCACCCGGCTGGCATACCCGAATTCGTTGTCATACCATGACAGTACTTTAACGAAGTTGCCGTCCAGAACCTGGGTCATCAGGGAATCAAAGACGGAAGAATGGGTGTTCCCGATTACATCGGTAGAGACGATGGGCTCGTCGCAATATTCCAGAATGCCTTTCATGGGGCCTTCAGCGGCTTCCCTGAGGGCCTGGTTGACTTCCTCCCGCGTGGCATTGCGCGAAAGCTCCACGGTCAGATCCACCACCGATCCGTCGGGGGTGGGAACACGCATGGCAAAGC
>JAWLHS010000075.1:0-9773 GCA_041690235.1 Bacteroidales bacterium | reverse complement strand
GTACCTTCCTACACAGGCAGATCCGGTGCCGGACGGAATTTCGGGGCCAACACCCAACAGTCATTTCCTGGTCCGCTCAGGAGTACCTGCTCCGGAGCCGGCTGTTTTCCGGGTTTTGCTTGAGGTGAATCAGTCGTGGGACTGGAACGCGTACTGGACCAACAACAAATTTCCCGGAGATACGGCCTATATGAGTTCCAGCCAGCCTGCTGTGGTTTACGAGGCGGTGGTTAATCCGGGGAGCGGGCAAAGGGAATTCCCCATGCACGCCATCGGCCACAGCCATTGGTCAGGCAAAACCGGCGAACTATTCCGGGACCTTGGCACCCTTACGACAGCCCTTGAAATTGCGGAGAAAATCACGGTCAGAATCCCTTGAATTAAGGCGTCTCTTTCCTTCCATCCGAATAGGTGGCAAATCGTCCCTGCTCCCGGGGATGAACCTGATCGTAACGATCCCAGGGCCAACCTCCGAATGCTGTTTTCCTGTAGTCATTCATGGCCTGCCTGATTTCCTCCGCCGTGTTCATTACAAAGGGTCCGTGCTGCACCACCGGCTCATTGATCGGAAGCCCCTGCAGCAATAACAGCCGGGCCATATCACCTGTATTTTCCACCATCAGTTCCTGATCAGCCAGCAGCTCAATGGCTTGATACGGGGAAATATCCATGCCAGCGATGCGAAGGGATGATCCACTGTAGAAGTATAGGGTCCGGTGCATTTCGGCTGCGGCAGCGGGAATATTCCACCTGGCCCCTTTTCCGAGTTTTATGGTCCAGATATTTACCTGGTGGGCGGGATCGGCCGCCCAGGAATCCGGGGCAGGGTCCGGTGCGGTCTTTCCCTCGAGTGAACCGGCAAACACTTTGATTTCAGTGGTTCTATCCTGCCCGTCCCGGACCTCCACAGCGGGAATTGTTTCCGCCCAGAGCATTTTAAAATGGGGTGTGACGAACTTGTCCTTTGCCGGAAGGTTCAACCAGATCTGAAACAATTCGAGCGGGTTGTCCGCTTCCCTGTTTCTCAGGGGAAACATTTCACAGTGCTGCAGTCCGGACCCGGCAGTCATCCACTGCACATCACCATTGCCGTACCTGCCGGCCGCCCCATGGGAGTCTGAATGGTCAACAAAACCTTCCAGAACAATGGTTACCGTTTCGAAACCCCGGTGCGGGTGTGCAGGGAATCCGGGAACCCGATCTCCGTGGTACATGCGCCACCCGTCTTTCAGGGTGAAATCCTGTCCAAGGTTACGACCGGCCAGGGATGCGGCCGGACCCATTTCCTCGTTTCCAGCAGGGTATCCGTCCAGGTGGTGTACGCAAAAAATAAAAGGATCACTGGTTGGCCACATAAACCCCAGCGGTTTGATGTTTGCAATGGCTTTATTGTACATAATGGTTTGTTTTAATGTTTTAATGGTTTAAGCCCCGGCTGGGTTTTGATTTGTCTGCAGCAGGATTGTTTTAGCAAAAAAACCAGTTAAATTTAAATAAAAAAACCTATTTTTCTAATTTTGCCGGGACAGGTTTTTGAAAAGTACAGGCCGATGGATAAAAGAATCACCAAAGATATTCTGGAAGAAGTCACCACCCTAAGGAAAACCCTTCACCGTTACCCCGAGTTATCCGGAAACGAACGGCAGACGGCAGGATGGGTGAAGGCCTTCTTGGAAAGAACAAAACCCGACCGGCTCATTGAGAATATTGGTGGCCACGGTTTGGCTGCCATCTACGATTCAGAAAGGGAAGGTCCATCGGTTTTATTGCGTGCCGATATGGATGCACTGCCCATACAGGAGGTGAATGAACTCCCCTACAAAAGCCAGTACGACGGCGTGGGTCATAAATGTGGTCACGACGGGCATTCAGCTATTCTTGCCGGTGTGTCTGCCATATTGGGGAGGGAAAGACCCCAAACGGGACGGGTAATTTTACTCTTCCAGGGGGAAGAGGAAACCGGTCAGGGGGCGGAGAAAGTCATCAGGGACCCCTTGTTCCAGGAAATAAAGCCGGATTATGCTTTTGCACTGCATAACCTGCCCGGCTTTCCCGAAAAGACCGTGGTCATGAAGCAAGGTCCTTTTGCTTCGGCATCCAAAGGGATGATTATTGAACTGGTCGGACGTTCCTCCCATGCCGCGCATCCGGAACAGGGAAACAGTCCGGGGCCTGTTCTGCCCGACCTGATTCGCGGCCTGTTAAACATACCGGAAGAGAAAAAGGCCTTTAAGGATTTTCTGCTGCTTACCATTATCCACGTCCGGCTGGGAGAAGTGGCATTCGGAACCAACCCCGGGAATGCCTTGGTAATGGCCACGCTACGCAGCTTCCTGAATGATGACATGAAAGTGTTTACCCGCATGGCCGAGGCAAAGGTCCGGGAACTGGCATCCAGGCATAAGATCCGGGCAGACATCAGTTATACCGAAGTTTTTCCGGCGACCCATAATAAGGCGGAACCCACTGCATTGGTGCTGCAGGCGGCCAAGGCCATCGGGGCCCGAATCAAAATGATTGATGCGCCTTTTCGGTGGTCAGAAGATTTTGGTCATTTCACACAGGCTTTTCCAGGGGCCTTGTTTGGAATCGGATCAGGAGAAAATCATCCCAGCCTGCACAACAACGATTATGATTTCCCGGATGAAATCCTTGAAACGGGAATCTCCATGTTCTTAAAGATTTCCGACCAATTGTTAAATGCCAGAAAAGATGTTTAATACTTCCTATATAGAGATTAGCCAGTCGGCCTATACCAGCAACATTCGCTACCTGAAAAATATCATTGGCAAGGATGTTCGGATTTCTTCGGTGATCAAAGGAAATGCCTATGGACATGGCATCGAGAACATCGTGCCTCTTGCGGAGCGATCAGGCATCCACCATTTCTCCGTATTTTCCTCCAAAGAAGCTTACGAAGCCCTTGCGGTAACCTCAGCCGATAGCAGGATCATGGTGATGGGATACCTGGGCGATGATGAGATGGCCTGGGCGATTGAAAATGACATAGAGTTTTTTGTTTTTGACTGGAACCGCCTGGAAGAGGCCATTTCCCTGGCAAAAAAAATGCAAAAAAAGGCCTGTCTGCACCTGGAGGTCGAAACGGGATTTCACCGGACCGGTTTTGAGTATCAGGAGGTAAAAAAATTGGTGGCCTTTCTGAAGGAAAACGCGGCACATTATATTTTCGAGGGTCTTTGCACCCACTATGCAGGAGCGGAAAGCATTGCAAATTATTTGCGGATTAAGAACCAACTTACCAATTACCGGAAGTTTTCCAGGTATTTTTCGCGTCAAGGACTGGTTCCACGGTACCGGCATACGGCCTGCTCGGCAGCCGCACTGATTTACCCCGCCACCATCATGGATATGGTGCGTCTTGGCATTGCCCAGTTTGGTTTTTGGCCAAGTCCGGAGACCCATATGTTCCGGTTTAAAAAAGACACATCAACGGGCAACGATCTCAAACGCCTGCTTTCCTGGAAGTCGCGTGTTATGGTGGTAAAGGATGTTCCCGCCGGGCAATTCATCGGCTATGGTTCTTCCTACCTGGCCAACAGGAAAACCCGTATTGCCGTTATCCCTGTGGGTTATGCCAATGGATTCAGTCGCTCGCTGAGCAATACCGGGCGGGTGTTGATCCGGGGAAGGCGGGTTCCGGTAATTGGTACCGTAACAATGAATACCATGACGGTGAACGTGACCGATGTTCCGGGAATCGAAAAGGGAGATGAAGTGGTGATTGTCGGAAAACAAAAGCGGCTTTCCATCAGCATCTCTTCGTTTTGTGAAATGAGTGATCAGCTGAATTACCAGCTACTGACCAGGCTGCCATCGGATATTCCCCGAATCATGGTAAAATAAAACAGATTGGCTACATTTGCAGGCTGTTCATATCAAATGATTTCATCCGATGCCATACTTTAAGAGTTTTGCCAGCGACAACAATGCGCCCGTTCACGAATCTGTGCTAAGGGCCATCCAGGACGTCAATCAGGGAGATGCCATCGCCTATGGGGATGATATTTATACCCTTGAGACCGAGCAGAAATTCAAGGAACTTTTCGGTTCCGGGGCCAGGACCTTTTTGGTTTTTAACGGAACCGGTGCCAATGTTTCAGCCCTGACGCACCTGACAAGGCCCTTTAACGCCATTATCTGTTCGGACAAGGCCCATATTCAGAATGATGAATGCGGTGCCCCGGAAAAATTCTCCGGTTGCAAGGTGCATCCCCTTCCGGCCCCTGACGGCAAGATTCGGCCGGAGCAGATTCAGCCCCTCCTCCATTCAGTTGGTTTTCAGCACCACGCCCAGCCAAAAATCATTTCCATCACCCAGGCCACGGAATTGGGTACCGTATATACGCCCGGCGAGATCATGAATATCGCACGCTTTGCCAATGACAACGGGCTTTATCTTCATATGGACGGGGCTCGCATAGCCAATGCGGCAGCCAGCCTGGAAATTTCCATGAAAGACATGGTAACCGAAACCGGAGTGGATGTGGTATCCTTTGGAGGGACCAAGAACGGGCTGATGCTGGGGGAGGCCGTGGTATTCCTGAATCCTGAACTATCGGTCGATTATGAATACACCCGGAAGCAGGGCATGCAGCTCGCTTCGAAAATGCGATATATCAGTGCCCAGTTTAACGCCTTGCTTTCGAACGAATTGTGGTTAAAAAATGCCCGCCACGCAAACACCATGGCAAAGCTCCTTGAGGAAAAGCTGAGGGGGATTTCTCGGGTTCATATTACCCAGGCAGTTGAAACCAACGGGGTATTTGCCATTATCCCCCGCCCCGCCATTGAACGATTGCAGCGAAAATATTTCTTTTACGTCTGGGATGATTCCAGGAATGAGGTGAGATGGATGACCGCTTTTAACACCACAGAGGCAGATATTGAGGCGTTTGTTGCCGCGGTCAGGGAATCAGTTTCCTACGCGGATTATGCGGATTAGGGGTTTATTCCGCGGACAAACCGGTCTTTCCCAAAGAAATCCTTTTTCAATGTCACCTCCCCAAATCCCAGGGATTGCAGCAGTGAGACGGTTTCTTCGCCCAGGGCTTCATTGATTTCAAAAAAAATCAAACCGCCGGGCCTTAGCCAGGAGACGGCTTTTATTGAAATGGCTTTGTAAAATAGCAATGGATCGTCGTCCGGCACAAACAAGGCCTCTGGGGGCTCGTAATCAAGCACATTGCGAAACATGAATTCCTTTTCCCGGTTTCTGACATAGGGAGGATTGCTTACAATGCAGTCCACCGGCTTTTCGGGGGACCATTTCATGGCGGGATCCAGGAGATCGAGACGGAGGAAGGAAACATTCACACGGTTCAACAGGGCATTGTTTTCGGCCAGCTGAATGGTTTCCCGGTTCATATCACAGGCCTGCACCCGGGCCTCTGGAAAGCGTCTGGCCAATGCGATGGCGATGCATCCGCTGCCTGTACCAAGATCCAGTATGGAAACATCTTTTCCTGCATTGGCTTGACCGGCTTCCAGTGTTCTGACCACCCAGACAACCAACTCTTCCGTTTCGGGGCGTGGAATCAGCACCCCCGGCCTTACCCTTATATCTGTGTCAAGAAAACCACAAAAACCGGTAACATACTGAACCGGCATCCCTTCCCTTAATTCTGCCAGGGCCCTTTCGACCTGCAACACGGAAGCTTCCGGAAAGGGCTGGTTGGCTCCAAGCACTCGCTTGTCGGGAGAAAGGTCGAACAATCGTTTAAAAACTTCGGCTGCAATGGCATGTGCTTCCCTCTCGGGATAGAAAGAGTCCAGTTCCCTTGTAAACCACGCCCAGATATCACTGGTTCGGTTGAATTCAAATTTTTTCATCGGTCGGATAAATAGTAAGCCATTGCCACGAATGGAAGACCATCAGCTGCCTCATTCAAAATCCGGGTACAAGAGGTATTTTCTCCTGATTTTGCGAAATTCTTCCAGTCCTTCCTGCCAGGACTCCGTGATCTGCTCAGCGGAAAGGCCGGCAAGTACTTGCATGCGCAACAAGCCATTCCCCGCCAGTTTCTCAAAGTAAGGGTTAAAAAACCCGGATTTGTCAGGAAACGAGCGGTAGGCTTCCAGCAGGTAATCGAGATGAATTTGATTCCTTTCCTTAAGCCGTTCAATGGGTATGGCACCCAGGTCCCTTCCATGGCATGTTTTCCCCAGTTCCGGCGGATTTGGTGACGCTGCCAGGCTCTGAGGCACAAACTTAAAGGGAAATTCATCTTTACTAAAGCTTGAATGCCCGAAAACTTGAAAAGGCCTGGAGGTTCCCCGGCCCAGGCTGATCACGGTTCCCTCCAAAAAACAAAGGGAGGGGTAAAGGTAAACCGACCTCATATCCGGCAAATTGGGGGAAGGGGGTACGGGGAGATGGTAGCGCCTGGCGTGTGTATAGTTTTTTACTGGAATCACGGTCAGATCGCAACTCATATTGGTTCCCAGCCAGGCTTCCCCATTCACCATCCCCGCGTACTCCCCTATGGTCATCCCGTGCACAACTGGAACAGGATGCAGGCCCACGAAGGATGCATATCCGGCTTCCAGAACGGGTCCGTCGACATAGTGGCCATGCGGGTTTGGCCTGTCCAGTATTATCACTGGGATGTTTTCCCTGGCTGCGGCCTCCATGATGTAGCTCATTGTGGAAATATAGGTATAGAAGCGAACGCCCACATCCTGAATATCAAACAAAATCACATCCACATCCGACAACTGATCGGGCGTGGGACGCCTGTTACTGCCGTAGAGGCTGATCACCGGAAGTCCGGTTTGGCTGTCTGTTCCGCTTGATACAAGCTCTCCGTCTGCCGCCCTGCCCCGGAATCCGTGTTCGGGACTAAAAACCTTTACCAGGTTCATCCCGGCGTTCAGCAGGCTATCGACAAGATGATTACCGGCTAGCATGGAGGTGTGGTTTCCTGCAAAGGCAACCCGACGGCCCTCAATCAGGGGAAAGTATAAATGGGTTTGTTCTGCTCCTGTCACCAGGGGTAGTTCCTGGTCCCCTGAAGGCGTTTCCTGCCTGATCCCTTCGGAACAGGCGGAGGGGATCAAAAAAACAATCAGAAAAATGGAGGCCAGGTATCTATACATGGTTTTCGGCGTGATAGGATGAACGGACCAGGGGAGCGCTTTCCACAAAGCGAAACCCTTTCTTCCTGGCAATCTCCCCGTATCGCCTGAAGTCATCCGGGTGAATGTATTTTTCTACCGGCAGATGGTCACGGCCCGGCTGGAGATACTGTCCCAGGGTCAGTACCTGGCAATTTACCTGAAGAAGGTCGTCCATGGTCTCCAGGATCTCCCCTTCGGTTTCTCCGAGTCCGAGCATAATTCCGGATTTTGTCCTTATTCCTGAATGCCCGGCAATAAATTCCAGTACCCCCAAGCTCGTGTCGTAATTGGCCACGGACCTTACCTCCGGGGTAAGTCTTCTTACCGTTTCAAGGTTGTGGCTGATCACATCCGGCTTTGCGTTCAGAACAGTCAGAATATCGGATTGCTTTCCCCCAAAGTCAGGAATCAGGGCTTCAATGGTGGCTTCCGGGGCGGCTTCATGAATCCGTTTCAGGGTTTCGGCCCATATGCCGGCACCCCCGTCCGGGAGGTCATCGCGGTCAACGCTGGTGATCACACAATGCTTAACATTCATGGCCTGAACGGCTTGTGCGACCCTGGCGGGTTCTTCCGGATCCGGAGGGAGGGGCCTTCCGGAGGGCACATTGCAAAAACGGCAATTGCGGGTGCAAATATTGCCAAGGATCATAAAAGTGGCCGTTCCGGCCGCCCAGCATTCCCCCTTATTGGGGCATGCACCGCTTTCACAAATGGTATGCAGACCACCGGGTGACAGGAAACCCTTCACATGCCGGTAATCCTGCGCCTTGGTCATTTTGATCCGCAGCCATTCAGGTTTTCTTACGTATTTTTGGTTCTGGTCTTTCAACGAATCCGAATCAGCTTTTGTCTGCCGTTTGTTCGGTTGCCATCGGTTCCCCATGGGTGTAAGCCGGACAAAGTTTGTTGGAACGGCAGGAAGTGAAAGCCAAAAGGCCCAATCCGACAATAATTAAAGCAAGTTTTTCCTTCATTTTGAAAAGAATTTAGCCAGCAGGCCGCGCATGCATAAAAACGTCAATACGCATTCCATGGCGTTGAACGCCTACAAAATTAAATGTTTATTCCGATTGAATAAAAAAAAACCTTTCCGGGCAGCTTGGTCCGGAAAGGCTCTTTTGCGGAAACGCATTTAATTGTTCATTAAAAACAGGCAGTTTCCGTCCTTCTTTTTTATTACCTGGAGCGAGCGGGAGTAACTCAGTATATTGTTAATCACCTGTTTTCCCGGCAAGGGGAAGTGTTCTCCCAAAGCACCAGACACTGAAACGGATTTTGCCAACATGAATAATTCATCATCAAGGGTATGAAATTGTTTCATAGGCAGGGTTTTGTTTTTATTAATGAATGCAAAAGTAGAACGGCCCTAGCTGGTAAATTATTTTTGACCGGAAAATTTATTTTGTATTTTTGGCCAGACGTTGAATGGGGTATCACCAAATGATCATCAGATGAATTTACATGAATATCAGGGAAAAGAACTCTTGCGAAGGTTTCATGTTGCAGTGGCAGACAGCTTGCTGGTAGAAACAGCGGAGGATGCCATCCCCGCCGCCCGGATTCTGCAGGAACGAACCGGATTGGGAATCTGGGCTGTTAAGGCCCAAATTCATGCTGGAGGACGAGGAAAGGGGGGCGGCGTGAAGATCGCCAAAAGCCTGGAAGATGTTGGGCGCCATGCCCGGGATATTATCGGCATGCAGCTGGTTACTCCCCAGACGGGGCCCCATGGAAAATTGGTGCGCAAGGTATTGGTTGAACAAGGCATATACTATCCTGGTGAATCCGAGCCCGCGGAATTTTATTTCGGTATGCTGTTAAACAGGCAAACATCCAGGAATATGATCATGTATTCCCCGCGGGGAGGAATGAATATTGAAGAGGTTGCCAGTGAAACCCCCGATCAGATCTTTACCGAAGAGATTGATCCCCGTGTCGGAGTTCAGGCCTTTCAGTGCCGGCGCATCGCCTTTAACCTGGGCCTGAGCGGGGACGCCTTTAAAAACATGGTTCGCATCGTGCCAAGGATTTACGAAGCCTTTGTTGGCAGTGATGCTACCATGATTGAGATCAATCCCCTTTTCAAGACATCAGACAACCAGATACTGGTCGTGGACACCAAAATGACCATCGATGACAATGCACTGTTCAGACATCCCGATATCGCCGGCATGCGTGACATTCTTGAAGAGGATCCCATGGATGTCGAAGCGGGCAGGCACGGGCTGAACTTCGTCAAACTTGACGGGAATGTAGGTTGTATGGTAAATGGAGCCGGACTGGCCATGGCCACAATGGACATCATCAAGCTCAGCGGCGGAGAGCCGGCCAATTTCCTCGACGTGGGAGGATCAGCCAACGCCAAACGTGTGGAGGAGGCATTCCGGATCATATTGAAGGACAAGCATGTGAAAGCCATTCTGATCAATATTTTTGGAGGGATCGTAAGATGCGACCGGGTGGCCAACGGCATTGTGGACGCCTATAAGAACATTGGCAAAATAGATATTCCCATCATTGTACGCCTTCAGGGAACCAATGCCGGGGAAGCAAAGCAGATCATTGATCAAAGCGGTCTGAAAGTGCAGTCAGCCATTCTGCTTAAGGATGCTGCCGCCCTGGTCACCAAATCA
>JAWLHS010000074.1:0-9889 GCA_041690235.1 Bacteroidales bacterium | reverse complement strand
GCCAACAGCCAACAGCCAACAGCCAACAACCAACAGCCAACAGCCAACAGCCAACAGCCAACAGCCAACAGCCAACAGCCAGTCCTTGTTTATTTGTGGAATTAGCCGTAATTTAAATGTTGGAACGAACTTACCAATTTAACCTCATCCGATGAAGAAATATATAGCGTCACTTGCTCTTGTTCTTTTTTCTGGTTTTCCCTTTTCACAGGCGGCACAGCCCTGTGCGGACGAACCGGTGTTTACGGATCCGCGGGATGGCAGAACCTACCATACGGTGCAGATCGCCAGCCAGTGCTGGATGAAGGAGAACCTGGCCTGGCTTCCCGGGGTATTCCCACCCTCCCAGCATTCCTCGACCGACCCCCGCTATTATATGTATTGGTTTTTCGGAAGCGACGTTTCAGAGGCAATGGAAGACGACAACTACCTGAACTATGGGGTGCTTTACAACTGGCCTGCCGCCCAGGTGGCTTGTCCGCCGGGCTGGCATTTGCCCAATGATGATGAATGGCAGGCCCTGGTCCAATTCCTTGGCGGTTCGGCCATAGCGGGAGGTAAGATGAAAAGCCCCCGGATGCAGCCCGACCCCCACCCCCGCTGGATATGGCCGAATGAAGCCGCCACCAATGAAAGTGGTTTTTCTGCCCTGCCGGCCGGTTTCTATTTCGATAACGGGCATTTTGGCAGCAGGGGCACAAAGACAAGCTTCTGGAGCGCCACCCTGTCGATGAACGGTAATGTATGGAGTCAGACCCTGTATTCTGATGCAAGCTTGATTTTTCGCCACACTTTTCCGGCGCAGGATGGATTTTCTGTTCGTTGCGTGCGGGATTAGCGCTTCGCTGAAGGGCCTGCCGCCCTCCAAAAAAGAGTTTCCCCGGCTCTTCCCTTTTTTGTATTTTTAACCCCGAATGGTTCCTCCCATGAAGGGGTTTCATTTTTTTTTCTCAAATCGCAGGCAGCATGGTGGGCGTTTCGGCCCCTCCCTTACTGCTTTTCACCAAATCATAGAGCCATGAATACAATGAGCGGATCGACCGGTAAAATTTTTTCCCGTAAAATGGCGGGCCTGCATGGATTGGGCATAGCCTTGTTTCTATTTCTTTTCGTCGGATGCGGCTTGAATCAGCAAGAGGTCACCCATGAGGACTACCGCAGGGCCGAAGGCTTTCTGGCCGGAAATACAGGCTCCCTGGTGCATGGCGTGGCTTCGGGTTTTACCTGGATCGACAACGACCGGCTGGTTTACCGGACCACCACCGCGCGGGGCAATGAGTTCATGCTGGCGGATCCTGCTGCCGGGGAAAAGGGGCATGCGTTTGATCACGAGCGACTGGCTGCGGGCCTGTCCGACGAAATGGATGAAGAAATCGACCCTTTCGACTTGCCGTTCCAGCGGTTCAATTTCACGGATGATCATGCTTCCATTGAATTTACCATCCGCCAAACGGAGTATAACTGTTCATTGGATGACTACGGCATTGAAAGCCGCCGCATCGAAGATCCCAGGGCGATGGCCAATGAGTCGCTTTCTCCCGATGGCAGCAGGGCCGTTTATATTCAGGATCATAATCTTTGGATGCGCGATACAGAGACCGGTGAGCGCACGCCCTTGACGTTCGACGGAGAGGAAGACTATGGCTACGGCACGAACAATGCGGGATGGTCAAAGCGGGAGCGTCCGGTGGTCCTCTGGTCGCCCGACTCCCGCCGCATCGCGACATTCAGGCAGGATGGCCGGGGCGTGAAGGAGATGTACCTGGTGTCCACCTCGGTGGGTCATGGCCGTCTGCAGCAATGGAAATACCCCCTTCCCGGCGACAGCCTGATTTTTCGTATCGAGCGGGTCGTTATCAACCTGGAACCCCGTCCGCGCCTGGTTCGCCTGCAAATGGATCCCGACCCACAGCGCTCCGCACTGACCGACCACATCGCCAACAGGGCGGGCGACTTGCTGGATGCACAATGGAGTGCGGATGCCGGCCAGCTGGCGTTTCTGTCCAGTTCGCGCAACCATCAGCTGGTGCAGCTGCGAACCGCCAACCCGGAGACCGGTAGTGTGCGCGAGATACTGCGGGAGGAATCCCCCACTTTTTTTGAGTCGGGGTATAATATGGTTGCCAACTGGCATGTGCTGCCCGAATCGGGCGAGGTGATCTGGTTTTCACAACGGGATAACTGGGGACACCTGTATTTATACGAGCTGGAATCGGGGCAGCTGAAGCAGCAGATCACCTCGGGCGAATGGAACGTGATTCAGGTGCTCCATGTGGACCAAAAGGAGAGGCGGATCTATTTTACAGGCACCTGCCGTGAACCCGGCAACCCATACTATCATTATTTCTACCGCGTAGACATGGATGGCAGCAACCGGGTGCTGCTGACGCCTGAACCCGCCAACCACAGCATCAGCCTGTCGGACTCCAAAAAGTATTTTGTGGACACTTATTCCACCCACGACACCCCCCCGGTAAGCATTGTCAGAAACCTGGATGGAGGGGAAGTGATGCCGCTGGAGGTGGCCGATATCTCCGAACTGGAGGCCATGGGCTGGGTGCCTCCGGTTGAATTCACAGTGAAGGCCCGCGATGGAGAAACCGATTTGTGGGGACTGATGTATAAGCCGTCCAATTTTCGTGCTTCCCTGGCGTATCCCATCCTGACCTATATTTATCCGGGACCCCAGGGCGGAAGCGTCGGCAGCCGCTCATTCAGGGCGTCGCGCTCGGATAAACAGGCATTGGCAGAGTTGGGCTTTATCGTGGTGGAGGTGGATGCCATGGGTACGCCTGGCCGGTCAAAGGCTTTTCATGATGCCTATTACGGGAATATGGGAGACAACGGACTGCCCGACCAGGTGGCCATGATTGAGCAGCTTGCCGATCGCTACCGATGGATGGATATCGACCGTGTCGGCATCTTCGGGCATTCAGGGGGTGGCTTCGCTTCCACGCGGGCTATTCTGGAGTACCCTGACTTTTTCAAAGTGGCGGTCAGCGGGGCCGGCAACCACGACAACCGGAATTATACCGACTCCTGGGCCGAAAAGTGGCAGGGCTTGCTGGAAACTTACGAAACCGAAGAAGGCAATGGGGGTGAAAAGACCAACTATGACAACCAGGCCAACCAACTGCTGGCACAAAACCTGAAGGGCAAGTTGCTGATCACCCACGGAACGCTGGATGCCAATGTGCCGCCCTATAATACCTACCTGGTGGTTGACGCGCTGATCGAGGCCAATAAAGACTTCGACATGATCATGTTTCCGAACAGGGGACACGGCTATTATAGCGAGCCGTACATGATGCGGAAACGCTGGGATTATTTCGTGCGCCACCTGAAAGGGACAGAGCCGCCGCAGGCCTTCACCTTCGGGGACGAATAGACTGTTGCCGGACGATTCGGCCATTTTTACATGAAACCCTTCCTTTTTCGCAGGGAAACCCCCGGGTTTCTTTCGGAAATTTACGTTGGATTGATTATTAACCAACAATGATTCATTGACTCTACAATGATTCATTTAAAATCTCAACGTATGATGAAAAACATGAAACCAAAAGTGCTGATGCCTTTGCTGGGGTTGGCCATTGTTTTTGCGATCGGAAGCTGTTCGAAGGAAGAACTTATGGATAGCGATTCCCGCTATTCGGACCGCCTCGAACAGGAGGGAAGCCATTTTCAGGACCGGGCTCCCCTGAATAACTCTTACGGACAGGGACCGGGCAATGCCGGACAAAATAAGCTTCATGCCATGATCAGGCAGGCCACGGTCAAATACCAGGATTTTGCGGTGGCCGAGGCGGATGGTTATGTCCTGAATCCGGAATGTGTCCCAAATATGGGTTTCCATGCCGTGAACATGGGCCTGGTGCTGGACATTGAACCGGATCCCCTCAAGCCGGAAGTCTTGGTTTATGAGGCCATGCCGAACGGTGAGCTCAAGCTTGTGGCGGTGGAGTATCTGATTCCGGCCCATAATCTGTATGATGAATTCGATAATCCTTTATTGCCATTCCCCGCATTCTGGGATTATGTGTATGATGATCCTCCGATGATCGGGAATAAGGAATTTGACGATCACCGCGATTTTGTCACAATGGGCGGCCCTCCGTTCCCGCATTACCAGCTGCACATCTGGCTGTGGAAAAGCAATCCTGACGGAATCTATAAGGCACACAACCCGAACGTCAGTTGTGAGTACGCGCACTTCTTTGAACATTCGGAATAAATATGACCCCCCCTTGTAAAGGGGCTTGATTCGTTTCCGAAGGTTTTTCCACAAAACCAGGATTTCTCTCCCGTTTTTGTTTTGACAAACAACAGTCCCCGGTTGAATTCCCCGGGGGCTTTTTTTATTCAATTATTTTCACTAAATTAAATGGTTGTTTAAAAGATTCACATTAACCACCATTGTAAAACCATGATTGTAAGAAGACTCGAACCCAGGTGCCGGAAATTTTCCGATCCTGAGAATTACAGCATTCTGTGGGCGGCAAAGGGCCTGAAAAGCATTGCCGTGGACTCAAAAGCCATCCCATCGTGCGAGAACGCAATCATTTTTTTAACGCCCGGGAAAATCATCGGGATTGAGCCCTCCAAAGAACAGGACTTAACGGGCTGGATACTCAGCTTCTCAAGGGAGTTTTTCTGGGGGGAGCAACAATTAAACCACTTCAACATCCGGAATATCGAACTGTTCGGATTGAACGGGATGGTGCCCCAAATCGCTTTGAGTCCGAAGATCGGCGACCGGGTCAACATGATTGCAGAAATGATCAACGAGATGATCGGCTCCACCATCCCCAACAAAGAGCTGGCGGTTGCGGCCCTGCTGAAAACCCTGCTCATATATTGCGACAGCAGGTGCAACATTAAGGTGACGAACGAAAACAACAACCATGATTTGAACATTGTAAGCCAGTTCAAGCAGCATGTTTCCCGCCACTTCCACAGCCAGCACAGGGTGTCTCATTATGCCGGACTGATGCATATGTCGCCGAAATACCTGAACCAGGTCGTAAAACGGGTGATGGGCGTGACGGCTAAATCCGTCATTCAGGAGCAATTGGTCATTCAGGCCTGCAGGGACCTTAAATTCTCCAAAGAAAGCGTGAAGGAGATCGCCGTCAAACTGGGGTTTTCAGAGGCCGAACATTTCAGTCACTTTTTCAAAAAAGAGACGGGAAGCCCCCCCTCGGCCTATCGCATGAACTGATGGGCTCGTTTTCCCGGCCATGCCCTGGAAAATCGTCGGGGAATGAATGGATCGGGATTTTCTTCTTACATTTATTGTTCCCCGGACGGTCGTTTTTTTTGAGCGACTGCCTTTATTGAGTTGCGTTTTATTACGTCTAACAGCTTGTCATGGCGGATCTTCAGACAGGAAACAATTTTTTGCAAACGGCCCCTTTAGGCTACGCCCGCCACCAGATCGTTCTGGATGAAGAGGGCCGGGCTGTTGACTATGTCTTTCTCGAACTGAATGACGCATTTGAAACCCTTACCGGACTGAAGAAGGGGGCGTGTCTCAATAAAAGGGCCACGGAGGTGCTGCCCGGGATCGTCCGTGAGGATTCTGCCTGGATCGAAAGTTTTGGCGAAATTGCCCTGCATGGGGGAGAAAAGGTGTTTGAGCGGTTTTTTGCTACATTGGGAAGATGGTTTCATGTCCATGTGTATTCTACCGAAAAAGGATTTTTCACCACCCTGTTTACAGCCCTTTCCAAAGAAAAACAACAAGCCCAAAAAGCCTTTCTGGCCAACCTCAGCCACGAAATACGCACCCCGATGAATGGGATACTGGGGTTTGCGGAGCTGCTGAAAGACCCCAGGATTACCAGCGATCAACAGATGAACTTCATTGGCATCATTGAGAAGTCCGGGGCCAGGATACTGCACATCATCAACGATTTGGTCGACCTTTCCAAAATCGAAGCCGGACAAATGGAAGTAAACAGAAAGCATACCGATCTGGGCGAACAGATGAACTTTGTCTATGGCTTGTTCAAACCCCAGCTTGACAACAAAAAACCACCCGTTGCCCTTGAGCTGAGCATGCCACAACAAAGCGTATGGATTGACACAGACAGGAATAAACTCAAAACCATACTGGTCAACCTGTTAAAAAATGCGGAAACCTATACCAAAGCCGGAAGTGTTTCCTTTGGGTTTGAAATAAAGGGGGATGTTCTTGAATTTTTTGTGAGGGATACGGGCATTGGCATTTCCAAAGACAAGCTGGATGAGATATTTGACAGCTACTACCGGAACGATCCAGATGTGGTTGGTCCGCGGGAGAACGGCGGACTGGGCCTGGCGATTGCAAAGGGGTATGTTGAATTACTGGGGGGCCGCATCTGGGCTGAAAGTGAACCCGGTAAAGGATCCTGCTTCTGGTTTACGCTTCCGCTTCGTGGGGCCGGCTCCACGGAAGGACTTCGGGAGAAGGACGGTCAGCTGACGGGAAGGGTGAAGAAAGGCCCGTTGAAAATCCTGATTGCCGAGGACGACCTTCCGTCGGTCGAGATCATTCAGTATATGCTCGAAGGAATAGACCATGAATTGATCCATGTCGAAACCGGCGAAGACGCGGTGGCCGCTTGCAGGAACATGGCCGATATCGACCTGGTGCTGATGGATATCCGCATGCCGGGAATGAACGGGTATGAGGCCACCAGGGAAATCAGGACCTTTAACAAGGACCTGGTCATTATTGCCCAGACCGCCCATGCCCTTTATGGGGATAAGGAAAAGGCCCTGGCCGCCGGTTGCGATGATTACCTCTCCAAACCAATCAAACGGCAGGCCTTGCGCGATAAAATCCTGAGCCGGTTTTCATGAGGCAAAGTTTTTTTTTATGGTGTGGTGGCAGGCAGCAGAAAAACCAATCCGGCCAAAACCGCCAGGTTGTTGATGCCCCCATTGGGTCGTTTCAGGCTGGCGTTGCTGATGTGCCTGAAATTCCCCTTCAGGTCCAGCTGCCATTTGTCGGACAAAGGGATGGCCAGCCCGACGAACACATTGTCAGAAAACAAAAAACCGGCGGATTGCCGCTCCGGCACACCTGATACATAATGCGGACCCACACCGAATCCGGCATAGGCACTTAGTCCGCCCCCATCAAAGTGTTTCATGGCCCTGGCACCGAGGTTGAGCCCGAATTCATAGCCCCGGCTCAGGAGCGGCTCCGCGTCTTTCGGCCTGAAGCGCGTCAGGTTAAACTGGGGCATGAGCATCAGCTCAAACATCCAGCTGCCTGTGCCCGGTTTTATCGGATGCGCAACCATCATCTCCAGGAAGAGAACCTCATGGTGGTAGGCGACATCCAGGCCCTGCTGAAAGCCGTATCCGACGGAAAAACCTGTTTTCCTCTTTCGGTCCGGCGCCTCCCCCCCTGGTTTATTCACTGCCCCGCCCTGGAAGTTGGCTTCCGTTTGCCCGGCATGGACCGGGTCCGGGTGGATTAGGGGTTCGGCGAACGGATACGGGACTGCGAAACCCGGAAGGCGGCAGGCAATCACAAGGAAACAGGCCATTACAAAAGGGGTTCGCATGGAAGGAGACGGTCGGTTACACCGCCAAAAATACGCATTAAACAAACATGAAGGGCCGCACCACTTTCCCCCTCTGTTTCCGGGCGATTGAACCATGGCAAATGGCGATCGAACCATGGCAAATAGAGTCGGCTGGTAATGTGAAAAACTGTATTTTTGGGTGTTTTTTTCCAGGTAATAAATCCAGTGCTATGTTTTCCACCCGGTTTCGTTTTCCCATTGTTATTGTCTCGGCCCTTTCCCTGTTTGCTTTTGCGTCCCTGATGCTTGTTGCTTTGCTTCCGGTTTCCGGCGCATCTTCTGTTTTTGCGGACGCTGACCCGGCATCCCGTTTACAGGCAGCTGAGGTCGACCCGGCGCACCAGGAAATGGTCCGGGCCATTTTTTCCAATGCCTTGTTGTCGGATGTTGCCTATGAAAACCTCCGCATCTTGTGTGAAACCACCGAGGGACGCATTGCCGGGTCTCCGGAAGCGGCTGCTGCCGTGGAGTTCACCCGCCAGATTATGGAACAGATGGGCCCCGATTCGGTCTACCTGCAGGAAATGCTTGTACCCAACTGGAAGCGGGGTGAACCTGAAGTGGCCCGCGTGGTTTCGGGGCGTTATGGGATCGTCGGACTAACTGTTGCGGCGCTGGGCCGGTCCGTCGGCACCGGTCCGCAAGGGGTTTCGGCCCGGGTGCTCGAAGTTGGTAGCTTATCGGAACTTGAAACCATGGGACGGACTGCGGTCGAAGGCAAGATTGTTTTTTTTAACCGCCCGGTCGATCAAACCCATTACAACACTTTCCAGGGATATTCGGGGGCGGTTGACCAGCGCTTCAGTGGTCCTTCCCTGGCCGCTGAACTGGGCGCGGTTGCCGCCCTGGTGCGCTCCGTCACCACGGCAAATCACGACGTGGCCCATACGGGGGTGACCCGCTACAACGACGGCGGACCCAATGTTCCGGCCCTGGCACTCAGTCCGGTGGCCGCCGACCGGCTGGCCGAATGGCTCAGCGGAGACCCGGAACTGACGGTGTTTGTCCGCAACACCAGCCAAACTTTTCCCGATGCCGTTTCTTATAATGTGGTCGGGGAGATTCGTGGCACGGAATACCCCGGTGAGATTATTACCGTTGGCGGACACCTGGATGCGTGGGACAACAGCCAGGGGGCGCATGATGACGGGGCCGGATGCATGCAGTCGATC
The DNA here is from genome assembly GCA_041690235.1 of Bacteroidales bacterium. Classification (GTDB taxonomy): domain Bacteria; phylum Bacteroidota; class Bacteroidia; order Bacteroidales; family UBA7960; genus SLSG01. The sequence goes on along the minus strand of JAWLHS010000074.1, from coordinate 1,140 downwards.
GACGTGCTACGCATTTTCATGGAGCTGGGCATACAACCAAAACGCACCATCAGGGCCGTGATGTTTATGGATGAGGAGATTGCGCAAAGAGGCGGACAGAAATATGCGGAACTGGCCGATAAACGAGGAGAACAACATTATTTCGCGATAGAGGCCGACAGGGGCGCTTTTACCCCGAGGGGGTTTACCATCGATGCCTCTCCACAAATGCGGGCGGCCGTACAAGCATTGCAACCCTACTTTGCGGCTTATGGCATGCATGAATTTATTCCCGGCGGGGGTGGGGTGGACATTGCCCCGCTGAAACAATATTTTGAAATGACCCAGGCCGGACTGCTGACCGATTCGCAAAGGTATTTCGACTTTCACCATGCCGCCAGCGACACCTTTGATCAGGTAAACCGCCGCGAAATGCAGCTTGGCAGCGCCGCCATGGCCGCCCTGATCTATTTGCTGGACGCCATGGATGTGCTGAAGGATTAGTCCGGGCTTGCCGCACATACAGAACCGGCATTCCCTGGCAGGTGCACAGACCTGATGGAAGGCGAATTTTTTTTTTCGGTCTTGCAGCACTTTTGTTCGTTTTGCCGTATAGGGAGTATAGTCATCACTATAATACGGGGAGCCACCAATCACCCTTTTGTTTTTTGTCAGGACACGACGAGGTTTCTTTCGTTAACCAAAACAACCAACCTGACGTGTTAAGAGGTCGTCATTTTTGTGACGGCCTTTTATTTTTTGCAGCGGTTTGACTTTTTTTGCCGTATTGACTAATAAAGCCATGATTGCAAAAAGCCAGCTGATCTCTTCCTTTGTTTTGCTTTTCCTTTTGTTCGGCGGATTTTCTGCCTGTAATAAGGAGTCGGTTGAACCCGGCCCCAAGCCGATTCAACTTTCTGCCGAACAGGCAGAACTTATCCAGGACAACACCCATTTTGCCTTTGACCTTTTGCGGGAGGTTTCGTCCGCGGCAGTGGATGGTGACAACGTATTTCTCTCCCCACTGAGTGTCTCCCTGGCGCTGGCCATGACACTGAACGGGGCGGAAGGCGAAACCCTGGATGGCATGCGGCAGGCCATGCGCCTTTCCGGCTTGTCGCGTGAGGAAATCAACGAAGCCTACCGTAAGCTCATGAAGGA
>JAWLHS010000073.1:0-9894 GCA_041690235.1 Bacteroidales bacterium | reverse complement strand
GTTTCAAGGATCTTAAATGGGCGGGGCTTTTCGGTATAGGCTTTGATGGGAACCTTGACCGGCCATTTCTGTACCATGGTCACGTCGATGTCTTTGCCCTCGGCGTCGGTAATGACGGCGATGGTGTCAAGGATGCCGTATTCTCCTTGCTTTTTAACGCTTTTCACCGTGTACTCACCGGAAAACTTAAAGGGAACCATGATTTTGTGCGGCATCCAGTTTTCCTTGACCTCCCCCAGCCAGCTTCCGGCAATTACCTTATCTCCTGCTTCAGCCAAAGGTTTGAAGTCAAATTTTCGATCGGCATCCAGGGCTTCGGTATATTCTCCGCGGGTCAGGAAAACCCCTTCCATCTTGTCCAGGTCATTTTGCAGTCCATCAAAGTTTTTGGAGAGAATTCCCGGCCCGAGCGTCACCTCAAGCATATGCCCCATAAATTCCACCTCTGTTCCGATCTTTAGTCCGCGGGTGCTTTCGAAGACCTGCATATACACTTTGGAACCAAAGATTTTGATCACCTCTGCCATCAGGCGGGTGTCGCCATGTTTGATAAAGCAGATCTCATTTTGTGCAGCCCGGCCTTCGGTCTCAACGATAACAAGGTTGGCGATAATGCCGGTAACCTTCCCAATAGTGCTCATATATGTTTATTTTTCAGTAAATGATTCGGGCAATTGATAACTGTCCTGAAGTTCTTTCAGCAGCTTTTTGAATAATTCGCTTCCATGTTCCTTGTCGATGGCCAGCCAGCGTTCGACCATGCCAAGTTTGATGACATAAGCCAGGATTCGTTCAACGGTAAAGTATTCAAAGAAGGTTTCTTCATCAAGGTAGTCCCATTTAAACTGATCAATGGCTTTTTCCTTTTCCTGCAGGTCCTCCGTCCGCGCCAGGTTCACCAAATCTTCCAGATAATCGATATCCGAACCCAATCCGAAATCCCTCGAATGACTTTTCTTAATGGCTTCGGACCGCTCCCCCGTTCCTATAATCTGGTTTTCATAGTCCAGTTTATACTTCCTTGCGGCCATTGCAGTCAGGACATTCTTTACGGTGAGGTCGAACAAAAACCAATGGCGCAAAAAATCGTTCTCCAGCCGGAGCATGTCATCGTAAAACAAGGTGGTGAGTTCGTTTTCCGGACTTTTTTCCGGGAAGATGGGTTCCTTGTTTTTAAAAGCCACAATAAACCGGTTCATGTAGGCGGGCAGGGATGCAGGCTCCTTGATGTTTTCTTCCAGCAGCTCCCGGGAGAAATTCCCTTTCCCGTTGAAGGGCTTGTCTTTTTTCTGCAATAGGTTCAGAAGGTTGGCATTATCGAAAGGGAGGAACAGTTTTTCGACCAGTTTGAAGTCGCTTTTTTGCAGCTCCGTTTTCAATGTGTCCTTGAAGGCTTCCTGGTCGAGGATCAACTTGTGAATGTCCAGGGTAATGTCCTGAAGTCCGGCTACCAGGTAATAATAATGTCGCTTCACGGGCCTTTTCTTAAGGTGTTATTATTTGGATGCGGCGATTCGGGTTACTTTTTGTCTTCCTTGCCGGCCTTCCCCTTCTCTTTCTCTTTTTCCTGCTCTTTCTCTTTCTCCTGGAACAGCATGTCGATCAATCTTGGGCGAAGGTAGGACTGAAAAAAGTTTTCAAAGTCTTCGTCCGAAAAAGACAGCATATAGCCACCGTCTTTCGGGCCAATTTTAAAGCCTCCTTTTATCCTTTCGCTGAACGACACCTCCAGTCCCTTATCCAGCAATTCTCCGGTCTTGGTTTTGAAAAAATCCTCCAGTTCTTTTTGCTTGTTTTTTGGAAGAAGAACTTCCAGTTCCACAGACTCTCCGCTTTCTGGCTTCCAGTTTTTTACAAGGGTTTGAATCACTTCCCGGGTAAATTCGGCCTCCTTGAAGGCGGCCTTGGTCTCTGGTTTGATGGTTTTCACTTCGATGAGTCCTGCCACTTTTTGTTTGAGATCCGATATGGCCTGGCGTGCAGAAAGCTGCAGTTCGTTAAGGGAGTTTTTCTTTAATTCCTCGGCCTCCTTTTCAGCATTTTCGAGTAAGGTGTCTGCTTCCTTTTTTGCCTTGGAGATGATCTTTCCGGCTTCCTTTTTGGCATCGGACAGGATCTTATCGGCTTCTTCATTGGCTTTGGAAACGCCCTCCTGATAGATCTTTTCAGTTAACTCCTGAAGTTTTGTCTGCATGTCTCAATGATTTATTGAACGGTTCAAATGGTTTTCTGTAAATACTGGCCGGGCGGTTATCAAACCTTTTGTTTTGAAACCAGTTTTCCCAATAAGAGGGAACTTGCTAAAAATCAGGTTAGAAAAACAACAGCCTAAAAAAAATTGACCCAAAAATAGGAATTTTTTCCCCAACTAAAAACCCCTTTTTCTAAAAGATGAAAATACTTTCTGGTTTTCTGTTTTGGAGTCACAAATGTATGAAAAAAACTAACTTGTTATCTGATTCACAACTCATCGTCAGTCAAAAATCAGGAGACTGAAACCGCTTGGGGGGGCCAGGCGGGGTGCGGGGTAATTGTTTGCCAGCCGGTTCTGGCATTCAGCTTGTCTCCGGAAGCTGTTTTGTTAAATTTTATTAAAATTCAGAACATTCGACAGCAGCAGGTGTTTAATGCGTGATTGTTACGAAGCAAATTATTTACCTCAAATACTAAATCCAAAATGAAGAATATGAAGAAACTGAAACTGCTTGCCGTCTTATCAGTGGTTTTATTCGCTGCGGCTTCCTGCGCACCACGCGCTGACCGTAAAGCGGAGATCATTGAGCGGATCGAAGCCGGGGAGATCCCCGAAGACGTCGTTGTATACACACTCAATCCTGTGGCCAGTGAAGTGGCCTGGGAGGGAAAACGAATCACCGGAGGTGGCCATGATGGCACCATTGGCGTAAAAGGAGGAGAACTCTATGTGTATGAAGGTGACCTGCTTGGAGGGGAAGTTTTTATAGACATGACCCGGATTGTGGTTCTCGACATTGAGGATCCCGAGAACAACGCCCGCCTGAAGGGCCACCTGGAGTCGGATGACTTTTTCTCAGTGGCCGATTATCCTGAGGCCAATCTGGAGATCGTGCGCTTCGAACCCATAGAAGATGCCATGCCTGGCGAGGCGAATTACCGGGTGTTTGGCAACCTGACCATTAAGGACATCACCCACGGCATTGCCTTTGATGCCATCATTGACCAACAGGAGCAGACCATCTCTGCCAAGGCGGAATTTAGTTTTGACCGCTCCCTGTATGAGGTTCGATTTGGTTCGGGAAGCTTTTTTGATGATCTGGGCGACAACCTGATCCTTGATGAGATCACCCTTGGGGTGGATATTGTGGCCGGACGATAAGACGCAGACAACAACGGACATGTTTTTAATTAAAAAGGCCGGTTCCCGCCAGGGGTCCGGCCTTTTTGTTTGCGCGCGGGACGGCTACTCGTCTCCCGTCTCCTCTTCCTCCTGATCCGTGGTCCATCGATAATTATACAAACCCTCCAGCAGTCTTTTCTTCTTTTCTTCAGGGCTCAGGTTTTCATATTCCGCCCTGGCTTCATTGTATTTCCGGCGCTTTTCTTCCTCGATTTTATTGATTTCGGCATTAAACCGCTCTTCAATGCGGTTTCTCAGAAAGCCATTGGCCACTGCCGGGAAAAGTTCGAGCAGTAATTCCTCTTTTTCGTTCTGTGCCAGTTTGACCCCGCCAAATTCATCCAGGACAGGGTTTTCCTGTTTTTTATATGCTTTTGGATCGTAAGGGGTTTCCTTTGGTGAGCCGGTAATCTGCTTCCTGAATGCCGGGTCGATGGGAATGGGTGTTTTTCCGTACAGCCCCTTGACCAGGTTCACGAACTGGTTGGAATTGGTTGAGTAGAATGGTTTCCCGTTGTTTTCATCAATGACACAGTTGACCGCCTGAACACCCACGATCTGGCTGGTTGGCGTAACAAGGGGTGGGCATCCAGCAGCGAGTCTGACGATGGGAATAATTTCCAACACCCTGGGCAACAATTTTTCAAGCTTTAACTGCTTGAGCTGTGCCAGCATATTGGTATACATACCGCCAGGAATTTCCGCAGTCCGTACGTTTTCGTTCGGGGCCGGAAAACGAAAGTGCTTTTCTATGGCCTGGGTGGTTTCAAGCAACTCCCTTTCTTTGCGTTGCCGGGCCAGGTCAATGGCCTTGTCGAATAAGGCGTCCACTTCGGGTGGGAGCTTGTCTTTGGTGATGTCGAAGTCGATTGGAAAGATCTGGTAGGTATCAAATGGAGCCAGTTCCCGCCGAATCTCTTTCAGCTCCCTGTTGATTTTTACCACCGCTTCAAGGTTCACCCCGGTATCTATTCCAAGCTTGTTGCAAAAGATCTGGATCACTTCAAATGAAGGGGCTGCGGGCCCCCCCGCGAAATTCAGTATGCAGGTATCTATAATGTCCACCCCGCTCAGAATGGCCGTCAATATGGAAGCCAGTCCGTAACCCGGTGTGGAATGGGTATGAAAGTCGATGGGGATACTCACTTCCTCTTTCATCAGCTTGATGATGATCCCGGATTTTACAGGGGGGATCAATCCGGCCATGTCTTTAATGGTGATCATATCAGCCCCAAGTTGTTCAAGCTCCTGGGCTTTTCTTACAAAATATTCAATGGTAAAGACTTTTCCGGGCAGGGGTTTTCCCTTCAATATCCCCATGAACCGATCCCTTTTTCGGAATTTCGGATCCACCGTATAGCAGACAGTACAATCGGCCAGTCCGCCGTTTTCCTTTACATATTTGATGGTGGATTTCATATTGTTGACATCGTTCAGCGCGTCAAAAATCCGCATGATGTCGATGCCTGAATGTACTGCATGGCGGTTGAACCCTTCGATGACGCTGTCGGGGTATGGGTTGTATCCGAACAGGTTTCGTCCGCGCGACAAAGCGGTGAGCTTGGAGGTAGTACCGGTAACGGCCTTGATCTTTTCCAGTCTTTCCCAGGGGTCTTCATTCAGGTAACGCATGACCGAGTCGGGAACGGCGCCACCCCATACTTCCATGGCATAAAATCCGGCCTCTTTAAACAGGGGCAAAACGCGGTCGATCTGCTCCTGGGTCATGCGTGTGGCAAACAGCGATTGCTGGCCATCACGTAGGGTTAAGTCGCGAATCTTAAGTTTCTTGTTCATCATCACAAAGTCTTCCCTGGTTAAAAAACAATGGGTTCAAAATAACGGGTTCCTGATGCAAAGGTATGCATTCCGGGTTTAATTGTGAATAAAATAACAAACATTAAAACGGGAAATCATCCATTTCCGTTTGACGCGGTCCGTCACCCGCTTCAAAAGGCAGTGCCTCCTTGTGGGTGAGGTTGCTTTCGACGTAAATGGCTTTATAGGGGGTCGTGGGACAAGCATATTCGCAGGCACCGCATCCGACACAGATGTCGGGGTTCACCTCCGGCAGAAAGAGCCCGTTATGGGGCACCATATTTACGGCTTTCGTCGGACAGTGTTCGGAGCAGGCACCGCAATCGGTACGGTCAACCGTGACGATGCAACTTTCAACCATAAACCGGGCCACGCCGATCTGGATCTTTTGTTTGGTTTCCAGTGTTTGTTTGGTGATGGCGCCGGTCGGACAAACTTCGGAGCATTTCACGCAGTCGTAGTTGCAGAAGTTTTTGTGGAAATCGAGCTTGGGCTGCATGAATCCTTCAAGACCGTAATCAAAGAAAGAGGGTACGATGACATTTGTCGGGCAAACACTAACGCATAGATAGCAGGCGATGCATTCTCCGGTGAAATGATCGTAGCTGAGGGAGCCCGGCGGGGTTACCGGGTTTTCGGTCCCTGTGGGAATCATCCCCGGTTTGCTTTCGTCCCGGGCTTGTGCATGTTTTTTTAAAATGGGGATGCTCAGCAAACCAGTGGCCAGGCTGAGCAAAAATTGCCGTTTGTTGCTGTCGCCTCCGTCCGGCCTGGCCTCTGCGCGCAATGCTGCAATGGACTTATACGTCAAACCCTGGTTGGGGCAGGCGTCAAAGCAGTTAAAGCAACTGACACACCGGCTTTGGTCCACTTCTTTGGTTTTACTGTTGATGCACTCGGCCTTGCAAACCCTTTCGCAGCGCCCGCAGAAATTACAAGCCTCATCATTGAAGGCGATCTGGTAGCGGGATTTGGAAGCGATGAGCCCCAACAGGCTGCCCACCGGGCACAGGGTATTACAGAAGAGCCGTCCCCTAAGTGAAGCCATGATGGCAACAGTGAGAAAGATGACCAAAGAAACCATAATTACGTCCCACGGGAGGGTCTTCACCATGAGCGGTGCCACGGAATAGTTGCCCTGTGCTTCCAGGAAAATGGCGAGGGTGTTGTTCAGCCAGAGGGCCAGGGGTTGGAAAAAGCTTACGGAAATCTTTCCGAAATTGGAATAGGGGTCCAGCAGATTGATCAGAAACAAACTCCCAAACATCCAGAAAATCAGCGTCAGGGCAAGGATGCCATAACGCAACACCTGTTTCTTATTGTCAGAATAGACGAATTTTCGCTTCTTCTTTTTTTTGAAAAGCCCGGCAAGACGAATGATGCCGTCCTGCAGTGTGCCCATTGGGCATATCGAAGAGCAGTATACCCGCCCGAAAAAAAACGTCAGTAAGAAAACCAGCAGGAAGCCCAGCCCGGAAACGGTAAAAAACAAGGCAAAGAACCTGAGAATGGACGGAAAGACCTGCAGGCGGAGGAAAAATTCAGTAAATGGTTGCAACAAAAGGGAGTCAATTCCAACAAACAACTGCAGGAACAGCACAATAACCAGAACGGATACCACGATTCTGATCGTTCTCAAATGCCGGAGCTTCATGGTCAGTAGTTTAAACCGCAATTCGTTTGATATTGAGCTGATCCAGGTTGATGTTGCCAATGTTCATCTCGGCCGCGATGCGGATATGTCCCACCTCTGCCGGCTGTGAACCGGAGATCAGGGTGCTGGCTGCATCCACTGCCACGATATCGGAGGATATCAGCAGGCTTCTCATCAAAGCCAGGTCAGAGGTTGCGGTGCCTTTCGGTCCATTTTGGGTCATGACCAGGTAAGCATCCACGATGTTCAGGTCGGGTTTTCGGAACAGACAGAAATCGGCAATACACTGGTGGAGGTCGTTCCGGTGCCAGAAGCCCCGGTCCCAGACCACCCCCATCAGGTTTTTCATGGCGATCGTTACGGTGGTGGAGGCATGGTGTTTCAAAACAGGTACGTTGATGAACACATCGGCATCCAGGATTTGTTCATGCACTTTGGCTTCTTTAAGGCGTTTTCCGCCGGGGATTTTGACTTCCCTGAAGTTGCGCTCAAAATTGCCCGGCACCATTTGTCCCCCGGCCGCCTTTACCGCGTTTTCAATGCCGGAATTTTCATAGGTTCGCTGCCAGTTGTCGCAAGTATGGTCAAACACATAGACCTGGGATGCTCCTGCATCCAGGCAGTCCTTCACAATGGCTCCGACCAGCTGCGGGTTTGTGTTGGCTGCCCTTTCAGGGGAGGTGTCCCATGCTGCGTTGGGTTTGACCACCACCCGCTGCCCGCGTTTTACGTAACGTTGCATGCCCCCCATTTCCTGAATGGCACGGCGGTACATGGGAACCGGTTCGCCTCCCCTGACCGCCACCAGGTCATAGGCTCCCGCTGTGGCGGTCTGCCTGCCGGCAGCAAAGCCCGGAATCCTTCCAATGGTTGAGGTATACAATCCGGCCAATGCCGAAACAACAAAACCTTTACGCAAAAACTGCCTTCTGTCCATAAACACTATGTTGAGATGAATGAATTTGTTGTATTATAATCATTGATCCGGCCACCTTTGACTTCCCTTACTGCAAATTATGGAGAAAAGTGGCCCTGAATCAACTTCCCTGTGCAAAATTATCATTTCACAAGTATTTTTTATATTTTTGAGCCCGCAATCATCCGTTAACAGGCTTATTTATAATGATTTTAAAAAAATTGGACCATGGCCACCACTCCCTCAGCAATCAGCACCATAAACTGGAAAGCCAACATCAAAGCAGGCTTGCTTGATGTTTCAGCCCTGGCATTCATTTATTTCGTCCCTGCCATCTCTCACATGCTGAGCATCAAGCTGTATCTTGTTGAACCCATGAGGCTGATGCTGATCCTGGCCCTGGTGCATACCCACCGGAAAAATGCGTACTTGCTGGCCCTGACCCTGCCGTTCTTCTCCTACCTGATTTCGGCCCACCCGGTGCTCATAAAATCCGGCCTGATTGCGGCCGAACTGGTGGTCAACGTGGCTCTGTTTTATTTTCTTTCCAGGTATATTCATCGGCTGGGCGCCATTTTTGCAAGCATCTGGCTCAGCAAGATCTTTTACTACGGTCTGAAGTATTTGGCCATCATGACGGTCCTGCCAAATGATTCCCTTATCGGCACCCCGCTCCAGATCCAGCTTGCCACCTCCCTGGCATTCAGTCTGTATTTGTTTTTGATGTTAAAAAAGGAATAGTGCAGCTTTTTCAGCTCTTTGCCTGTTCATCGCCGGATCTGTTCATCTGATGGCGATGCCATACCCCAGCTGCCGGATCATTTGCCGGTGATGGATTGTCGCGGGACCAAGGGTCACCTTAAATGCCCCGGGTTCCCTGCGAAATACATAATTCTCCCTGATTTTTTCGAATTGTTTAACGGCTTGCTTCAATATGGCAGAGTCCCCGTGGATATTATAAGCATGCAGATTGATGCGGGCCACCAGCGACTCCTTGCTTATGGGCTTGTCTTCGAGGAAGATGAATGGGGCTTTCGGGGGAATGAGTCGCCGGGGATGCCATTGATCGAGACCCAACCCGAAATGTCTGCTGATTGTCTGCACGCTCATTGCGCTCCCGTTTGCTTTGCCCTCAACGGAATATCCCGCAACATGGGGAGTGGCCAGGCTGGATGCATTTACAAGCTCAGGCGAAATATGGGGCTCTTTCTCCCAGACATCAATGACGGCTCCTGAGATGATGTTCCTTTCGAGGGCGTTTAAAATGGCCTGGGTATCTGCCACTTCTCCCCTTGAGGTGTTGATGAACCATGCACCGGGTTTTGTTTTTTCGAAAAAGGATTGACCGGCCAGATGATGGGTGCTGTATGGCCCATCATGAGTGAGGGGAACATGCAGGCTGATAATATCTGCCCCTGCAAGCAGATCACCCAGCCCCGAAAACCCTGAAGGGCCTTCATTGGCTTCGCGGGGAGGATCATTAATCAGGGTTCTCATGCCCAGTGCTTCGGCCATTCTGGCCACGATGGAACCAATATTCCCGGCTCCGATCACCCCCAGGGTAAGTTCCTGGAAGCCGGTTTTTTCTTCTTTGATGATGCAGGCAAGGGCAGAGGCCAGGTATTGCCTTACGGCCCCTGCGTTACAGCCGGGTGCAGCAGACCATTTAATGCCTCTGGATGCACAGTAGGCCGCATCGATATGGTCACTTCCGATCGTTGCAGAAGCGATGACCTGAACGGGGGTTCCTTCCAGTAATTGCTCGTTGCACCGGGTTCGGGTCCGCACGATCAGGGCATCGGCCTTCATCAGGTGGTGGCGACTGATTTCATTGCCGGGAATGTAAGTGAGCCTTACAGTTTCTGCAAGCGCTTCCTCAAGGAAAGGAATGGCGGCATCGGCAACAATGTGTAGCATAAGTGCAGAAATTAATGATTCTGACGGGTTTCCATTACAAAGGAAAAAAAAAACCTGCATTTACCGAAATGCGGTTCGTGCTTTTTTTCGCTTCCCCCAATACCCAACACCCAACACCCAACACCCAATACCCAACACCCAATACCCAACACCCAATACCCAATACCCAATACCCAATACCCAACACCCAATACCCAATACCCAATACCCAAC
>JAWLHS010000072.1:0-10053 GCA_041690235.1 Bacteroidales bacterium | reverse complement strand
CGACATATCCACACCCAGCTGGGTCCGGAAATTCAATGAGGGCAGGATGTTCACCATACCGTAAGTGCTGATTGTCCCGCGGTTGACCTTCGACCCGTATATGTTATTATCGAGGGTATACCTGATGTTGGGCAGGTTGTCGTCAATCGTCCGGAGGTTGTTCCAGCGCCCGACAAGCTGGTTGTTCACAAGGTCGATGTTGTAACCCGTCGGATGATCGGGGTTGTACACCGGGGTATTGGGCAACTGGCGGATGGCCGAAAAGATGTTTCCTGAGAGGGAATTCTCACCCGTATTCTGTCCGTTGTACTGGGTCCTGGCCAGGTTGGCACTTGCCCCGACACGGATGGCGTTGTTCACCTTTTGGTCCACATTGGAACGGAAGGTAAAGCGATTCATCGCATTGGGTCGTGTGACCCCTTCCTGATCGGAGTACCCGAGTGAGAAATAGTAAGAGGTCTCTTCAGTAGCACCTGACATTGAAACGCTATGGTCCTGCTGGAAAGCATTGTCACGCAAAACGGCCAATTGCCAGTCGGTATCCAGTCCGGCTGCAACAGCAGGGTTGGTTGTCGTTCCGGCATTGGCAAACATTTCACCGGCCAGTGTGATAAACTCTGACTCATTGGTCAGGTCGAACAACCTTACCGGTTGCGCCACGCCAAAGTAATTGTTGTAATTGACCTGGAATTTCCCGGCCTGTCCCCTTTTGGTGGTGATCAGGATGACACCGTTGGCGGCCCTGGAACCATAAATGGCGGTAGCGGATCCGTCCTTGAGAATCTCCACGGATTCGATGTCTGAAGGATTAATGTCACCGAGCGCATTGGTGTTGGCGTATCCCCCGATGTCACCGGTGAGGATCGGAATGCCGTCCACCACGATCAGCGGATACGTTCCGGAAGAAATGGAGCCGACCCCCCTGATGCGGATCCTTGGTGCTTCACCGAGGACACCCGAGGTAGAAGTAACCTGCACCCCGGCAGCCCTTCCAGCAAGCTGGGAGTCAAAGCTGGGGGTGGCGACCTGTGCCATTTCATCTCCCCTGACGGAAGTGATGGAACCGGTTACTTCTCTTTTGCGCTGGACACCATATCCAACCACCACAAACTCATCCATGGCAACCACATCCCGTTCAAGGGCGACATTGATCACTGTCCGGCCCTCGACAGGAACCTGTGCGGTCTTTAGGCCGATGAATGAAAACACCAGGGTGGCATCAGGGGCTACGGTCACTTCGTAGCGTCCATTGATGTCTGTAATCACACCAATGGTGGTCCCCTGGACCATGACTGTTACGCCCGGAAGGGTGGCTCCATCGGCCGCATCTGTTACAGTCCCGGTAACCCGGATTTGTTGTCCAAACAGGGAGGTGCCCATAAAGAGCAAGATCCCCATCAGAATTAGAATTCGCTTCATGTTCTTTTTGTTTTAGTTAATAACTGAGTGGTTAACTGAGGCCAGAACCAATATGAAATATGGGCCCTGGCGGAGCAAATTTATTAAAAAAAGTTATTGTTATGTTAAATTATTGTAAAAATTATCAAACCCCTTGGTTTTTAACTGCATTTTGTTTTTTTATAGTGTGATTGGCACTCACTACCAGTGCAAACAAACATTCTCCCCGGGCATTACTGGGGGGCATCCGGCATTAAACAGACCGCCCCGGCAAGAAACTTGCCGGGGCGGTTTATCTGGTATTGTAAATATTTTACAGGGGAATCAGGAACCATTGGCATCCCACCAGACTCGGGTGTTCAGATCCACATCCTTGGGATAATTGGCGGCATTGTTGGTTTCCTCGGATTGCGGATAGAGGAAATGCCGGGGAAGTTTGTCTTCATTAAAATTCCCGGGGGTGGGGTCTAATTCCGGATAGCCGGTGCGCCGCCAATCGGTCCACACTTCAGGATTCAAAAACAGGGCAATGTATTTGGCATTGATAATATCTTCAAGATCCACATCCTTTTTGTCGGCATGTATTTCCTCCCATGCGGCGTTCCTGGCATCAAACATGGCCAGGGAGGCCGTTACGGCTTCTTTGTAGGCCTCATCAGCCTGGGATTGCATGCCATGACGAAAATAAATCTCCGCCTCAATGAATTTTTGTTCGCAATAGCTCAAAATGGTCAGGCTGGAAGACTTTCCGCCGATGGACCCGCCGGCATTGGCAATTCTGGAAGCATTGAAGTTCTCTGAGCCGGGAGCCGCGCCCAGGTACTGGTTTTGTGTGTTAAGCCTGACGAATCGCGTCAGGCGCGGATCCTCGGTATCAATGAGCATTTCAACCATGTGCTCGCCCACCCGGGTATTCCCGACCACAAAATCAAAGCGGTACCAGGGGTTCTCCAGGTCTGTGAAAGTGGAAAAAGGAAACTTCCAGTCGTCCGCTCCGGAAGAAAACAATCCGCCTTCCTCTATCAGCGAAAGGGCCTGCGCATAATCCCCCAGGCGGTTTCCCAGGCGCAGGGAAAATTTCAGTTTCATCAGGCGGGCGGCTTTTTGCCAGTCTTCCAATGAGCCCCCGTAAAAGATATCTTGTGTGGGAAGTGGGACCATAGAACCTTCCGGTGGATTGTCCAGCAGGGAAATGCCCTCATTCAGCATTCCGAAGATCATCTCATAGAGCTCTTCCTGGCTGTCATACACGGGATTCCTGCCTGAGCCGAAATATTTATAGGATTCCACAAAAGGCACATCCCCCCAGGCATCGGTAAACAAACCCAGGAAATAGCCCCGCTGGATCAGGGCGATCCCTTTAAAAACCGGGGCGTCCAACTCCGTGGCGAAATAATCGATCATATTGTAACTCTGAATCAGTTCCAGGTAAAAATGACGCCAGGGATCGTCAAATCCGATTGAACCGGGATTGTAATTTTCCACGCCCAGGTGCACGCCCCTGACCCCGGACAATTGTTGCATCCAGATCGAAGAAAAACGGGAAAAGTCGCCCCCAAGAAACATGGCCGCCTGGTACTGGCTGTATAAAACCAGCTCCCTCATCTCATCTTCGCCCGTTGAGGGTGGCTCCGGATCCGGAAAGTCCGTACACTGCACATGGATCAGGGAAAACCCGACCAACAATAATATCCACTTCAATCGATTCATAACCTGGAATTTATAATACCTGAATTTTTAATTGAATCACACGCTCTCCCTCCAGCACCCTTAACAAATAAATGCCGGGCCTGAGTCCTGAAACATCCAGCTCGAAGCGGGGGCTGCCCGGCTTTTCGACAAGAATTACCCGCCCGGTCAAATCCATCACTTCCAGCTCCTTCATTTCATGAGCGGCTTCAATCTGAATGCTTGAAAAGGAGGGATTGGGAAAGACCCTCAGGGCATTGTCCGGAAGGTCCGGCCCGCCAGCACTTACCGTGATCTCGTTTTTCGAAGGCCTGTTGCAGTTTCCATCGCTGACCAGGACCATGTAAACACCCGGATCAGCCGCTGAATTGGTGTAGGAATGGAAGATGGCCCCTTCTATGGGGTCGCCGTTACGGAACCATTGATAACTCTCCGCGGTGACATCCACAAAGTAGGTGGATCCGGACTTGATTACCTGGGGTTCAGGGAATGGGTTCTCGATGATCTGCACCAATTTTTCGGAAGAGTGGGCATTGACCCCGCCAGAGACGGTGAGCCGGACCAGCTGATTGCCGCTTTCGGGGAATGTGACAACCGGACTGGGCTCGCCGGATGAGCCCAGGTCCCCGAGCCGCCATTCCCAGCTGTCGACCTGTCCGGAACTCTCGTCATGAAAAGAAGTCCAGCTGCTGGCGCATGGAGATTTCACCGAAAAATCCGCGAAAATAACATCCTCACAATCCATCTGATACCAGCCTTCAGACTGTTGGACGGTGCCGTTGGGCCCGGCGTTAAAAATGCCATCTCCAATGGCGGGAAGGTTCAGAACGGCCACATAGTCTAAACAGAACTTTCTGTTTGTCTTACCGTATATATATGAGCCCCTGCCAAGCCCGATGAACGGGACAATGGCATCTGGAGATCCGGAACCGGAGAACGCCTCTCCGACGTACAGGCCGGCGTCTTCACCCAGGATGAACCCGGCTTCTTCAGTGAATGACAATTCCTCAACATCCAGATTGGCACTGACCAGAAGCGGCCCGTTGTTGAGAAAATGCATGGCGGAAAGGGGCCCAACAAGCTCCAGATCGGCATGATTCACGATGCTTTCAAGCTGAACGCCCCCTGTAAAAAAGCGGGAAAGCGCTTTTTCTTCCGGCCCCTGGGTACCGAAAACCAGGGTGCTTTCGGTACCCATAAAGGCAAAGTCCCTGGAAGGGAACCGCACGATCTCCAGGTCCGATATCACCGATGCACCAAGGTCCAGCCTTTTGGGAAAGGGATTGGTTTCCACAATAAGCTCTTTCACAGACAGGTTAATGTCCTGAAGCTCCAACTCTCCTTTACGGATAACGATCTTCCCGGCACTGAGGTCGGACATGATGCGCCATTTCCCGTCTGACTGATCAAACACATACTCCAGATGTGAATCGGGGACTTCTTCCGTCTCCCTGACCAGGATATAGCCATTTTTCATGTGGCCGTTGAATACCATGGACCCTGAACTGCCTTCACGGACAAAGGTTTTTTCGGCCAGCAGGGATCCCGATAAGCGCAGATGATGTCCTGCGAAATCAATGCGTCCCAGTGCATTCTCCGTGATGGTCAGGGTGTAGCATGCCGCATCCTGATCCAGCACCAGTGCCTGGTCCTCACTTGAAAAGGAGTTTTGGTCGAGGACCACGTGGTCATCGGGACCGGGAATCATATCCACAGGCGCTCCCCCCGAACTCAGGGACCAGTTCAATCCCCTGCTCCACCGTCCGTCGCCGCCAATCCAGAAGAAGTTTCTTTTGGTGGGAAGGGGACCGCTTTGCAAAAACAGGGAAAAATCCTGGCTGCCACCCTCCAGGGTTCCTTTATGGGTAATGACTAGTTGAAAGGTTCCGGGAGGGGGGGTTTCAATATATATTTTTTCCACATTGTCACGGAAGTTATCGCCGGTTCCGGCCGGAGCAACCGGCTCTTCCGGGTCAAGAATCCAGGGATGATACACCTCCCCGTCCCGGTAAACAATCCGCATATCCAGGTCGTTGACCAGCATCAGGTTCCTGGGATTCAGCCGGGGAGCCACCGGGGAGCCCGGCAAATCGGTCCACGACAGGGTGGCCACTAAGGGCCCCGTTCCGTCGGACGAAAAGTCAATGACGGTTTGCTGGTTGTTGTCCAGGGTGCTCTCCAAAAAGAACAGCCGGTCGCCATCAAGATGGATCAGAAAATCGGACATCCGGCCGACATCAAGAAGCCCCCACCCGAATTTGTAGTCAGGGGCGGGACCGCTTCCTGCGGCATTGGCGGTATGAATGGCCAGTCCTTTCAGGGAGGCCGCCCTGAGGAACTCACCTTCGGTCATGTCATTGTACAATTCCTGCACGAGCAACAATGAGCCGGTGACAATGGGCGAAGCCATGGAGGTGCCGCTGGTGCTTCGGTACTGGTCATCGAGACTGGTCGAAAAGACCAGCCTGCCCTTGGTCACCAGGTCGGGTTTGATGCGGCCGTCATCGGTCGGTCCCCAACTGCTAAAAGCGGTCATCACCACATCGCCCGGCTTGCTGTAACCATCCGGAATGCCATTCACGGCGCCAACGGCGAGCAGGTTCTTGGCCGTTCCCTCCGGTCCGACGGTATCGTAGGGGCCGTCCGGCGGACGGCTTCCGTCTCCTGTGTCGCTGCGGTCGTTTCCTGCAGCCCAAACCGGTAAATAATATGGAGCGGCATGGGCCACCTCGTCCAGGGCACGGCTTAAATTGGAATAAAAGCCAAACCGGTAGTCCTCGTCGGCGTCCGCAGCGCCCATCCAGACCCATTCCCCATCACGTCTTGTCCAGCCGAGTGAGGTCCCGTACGAATGGTTGGAGAGCAGCATCCCAGCCGCCGCCTCGCTGGCCATTTCACTCAGGTCGCTGTTCCAGTCGTAGGTACGCAGACGGGCCCCGTAGGCCATCCCCCTTGCATTCTCATTAAAGCCACGGGCAATGATCGATCCGGCCACATGGGTGGCATGGTTGTCCACCTCGGTAGCCGGGTTCCTGTTCACAAAACGGCCCTCAAATTCTTTATGGTCGTATATGCTTCCTGCATCCCACAAACCCGCTGTCAGCCCTTTGCCACCCAGCAGCAGCCGGCTGTCTCCCCCCTGGTGCAAATCGGCAGCCCCGGAAGTGATTGCCCCGCCCAGGTTCAATGTGCGATAATAGTAAGGCAATCCGTCCTCGATACGTTGCAGGGCATAGCGCACCCCCTCATTGGTGGTAAAACGAATCTCCAGGCCCATTTGCCGGGCTTCCTCCAGTGAGCGGGTGTGCACATCATGAAAGTCTTTGGAAAGGGAGTCGGAAATTTCCATCAGCCGCTCGCGCTGTCCGGAATCCACCTCACGAAGCTGCTGGGCAAAGAGGGGTTTTGCCAATGGTGCAAAGGCAAGCAAAAGGCTTATTAAATAAGGAAATATCCCAGGAGAAAAGAAGTTGGCCCAATAATAGTTCACATGATCCCTGTTAAAAACTCCGGGTAAAATTACAAAAATTCCCGTCCCAAGGAAAACAATCTTGTGCGGGGAAATGTTGTGCGCCCCGTTGTTTAAATTGCCCGGCAGAAAAACCCGGGCAACGCATTTTTGAATAAACAAACCGCTGTTCTTTCGTTTTTTTTTCCTTACTTTGGAAGATTTTTCGTTTAAAAAAACCCGCCAATTATGTCTATCAAACAAAAGACGCTTGACCTGAAAAGGAGAATGCAAGGTGCCTTACAGGGAGGAGGAGCCAAGGCCATCGAAAAGCAGGTCGCCATGGGAAAGATGACCGCCAGGGAGCGGATCATTTCCCTGCTGGATCCCAATTCGTTTTACGAATATGACCTTTTTGTGGAGCATGCCGCCAAGGATTTTGACATGGACAAAAAGCACCTGCCGGGCGATGGGGTGATCACGGGCACCGGGACCATCAACGGCTATCCGGTCTGCATCTATGCACAAGACTTCACCGTTGCCGGCGGATCCCTGGGGCTGATGCATGCCCGCAAGATCGGCAAGATCATGGATCATGCCATGAGTTTAAAGATCCCCATTATCGGCATCAACGACTCGGGCGGGGCCCGCATCCAGGAAGGTGTGAACTCCCTGGCCGGTTACGGGGAGATATTCTACCGAAACACCCAGGCTTCAGGCGTCATCCCGCAAATATCCGTCATACTGGGTCCGTGTGCCGGTGGTGCGGTTTATTCTCCGGCCCTGACTGATTTTGTCTTTGTCGTGGACAAGATTTCGAAAATGTTTATCACCGGTCCGGAGGTCATCAAATCGGTGCTTGGTGAGGAAATCAGCATGGAAGAACTTGGTGGCGCCCGTGTTCACAGTGAGATTACCGGCAACGCCCATTTTTTTGCTGAGAGCGAAGCAGAATGTTTCCAGATGATTAAAAAGCTGGTTACCTATATCCCGTGGAACAACCAGAAAAAGGCCAATCCTTTTCCGAAGAAGACCCCAAAATTGCGCCAATACCGCATCGACAATATCATACCCACCGACCCGCGCGAACCTTATGATGTCAGGGATGTGATCCGGGCCGTCAGCGACGACAGCGACTTTTTTGAGGTCATGGAATTGTTTGCCGCCAATATGGTGATCGGGTTCGGCCGTCTGAACGGCCAAACCGTTGGCTTTGTGGCCAACCAGCCCCTGGTGCTTGCAGGCGTTTTGGATGTGGACTCCTCCGACAAGGCGGCCCGCTTCATACGCTATTGCGACGCCTTTAATGTTCCCCTGGTGACCCTGGTAGACCTGCCGGGATACCTCCCGGGCATTGACCAGGAACATGCGGGCGTGATCCGCCACGGGGCAAAGATCCTTTACTCTTACAGCGAAGCAACGGTTCCGAAAGTGACCATCATTCTTCGTAAAGCATACGGCGGGGGATACATCGCCATGTGTTCACGCCATTTAAAGGCCGATTTCGTCTTTGCCTGGCCCACGGCCGAAATTGCCGTCATGGGACCGGAAGGGGCCGCCAACATCATTTTCCGCCAGGAGATCATGAACTCCGACAATCCGGATGAAACACGCCGGAAGAAGGTGGATGAATACAAGAAGAAGTTCGCCAACCCTTATGTAGCGGCCGCTCACGGCTATATTGACGCCGTTATTGAGCCCTCTGAAACGCGGCGCTTCCTTACACATGCCCTGGATATCTCCTCCCATAAATCACAAATCGTACCGGAGAAAAAACACGGGATTCCCCCGTTCTAAACCACATCATTCAACAGCAAGCCATGAAAAAAAAATCCAAAGGATATTCCCGCTTGGTCGTTGACGATGCGACATACAAAACGCAGCTCAACAAGATGCACACCAATCGCAAGCCTTACAGTCCGATTGACCCCAAAATGGTCCGTTCGTTTATGCCCGGAAACATCCAGGAAGTTTTTGTTGCTGAAGGAGATGCCGTTGAAGAGGGGAGCCGGCTGTGCATTCTGGAGGCAATGAAGATGAAAAACGTCATCATTGCCCCGGACAACGGAACCGTAAAAAAAATCAATGTAAAGGTGGGCGACAAGGTCCCCAAGCATTTTATTTTGGTTGAACTGGAATAATGGAAATCGTATTTGCCTCAAACAACCCCCACAAAATCCGGGAGATCAGAACCATGCTGAATCCCGGCTTTTCTGTTTTGGGGCTGGCCGACATCGGGTGTCGACAGGACATCCCGGAGCCATACCGGACCCTGGAAGAAAATGCCCTGGCCAAAGCCCGTTTTGTGTTCAGGCAATATGGCAGGAATTGCTTTTCGGACGATTCCGGACTGGAGGTGGAGGCGCTCGGCGGACTCCCCGGGGTGCGGTCGGCCAGGTTTGCAGGGCCATCCAAAACCAGCAGCGACAATATTGAAAAGCTCCTGGGCCTTTTAAAAGGCCATAAAAACCGCAACGCCCGCTTCAGGGCCGTGATGGCACTGATCATTGACGGCAGGGAGTTCAGCTTCGAAGGTGTGGTCAACGGCAGGATCACCCAGGAAGCCGGAGGAAGCGGCGGCTTTGGCTACGACCCGGTATTTGTACCGGAGGGCCATACAAGGCGTTTCTCCGAAATGAGCGACGAAGAAAAAAACAGGATCAGTCACCGCTACCGGGCACTGGAAAAACTCACCCGGTTTTTAAGGGAGTACCCGGTCTGAAAAGGCCGGATCCTGGCCTGCTGTTCCGGAGGCCATGGCTTCTTCAATCACGATGGAAAAGAGATCCCTGATGGAAATGCCTTCCACTGCAGCCTGCTGGGGCACGATGCTGGTTTCGGCCATGCCCGGGGTCACATTGATCTCAAGGAAATACAGCTTGTCTTCGTTATAGATATAATCCATCCTGGCCAGGCCTTTCATCTCGAATTTTTCGTACAGCATGGCCGTGGCCTGTTTGACCTGGCGGGTCAGCCCGGGGGAAATCCTGGCCGGAGTGATCTCATCGGCAGCCCCTTTGGTATATTTGGCCTTAAAATCAAAAAAACGGGCTTCTGTTTTGCTGATGATCTCCGTAACGGGCAGGGCAATCACTTTCCCCTGCTGCCTGAAGACTCCGCATGTGAGTTCGGTTCCCCTGATAAATTCCTCGACGAACACCTCATCGTCGTGCTCCAGGGCCAGTCTTATGGCAGGTAAAAGGGAGGGGGCATCCTGAACGAAGGTGGTTCCCAGGCTCGACCCCCCCTTATTGGGTTTGACAAACACCGGCAGTTTGACCATAGAAAGCACATCGGAAGCCTCAATCCGGGCGGATTTGCTGAACTTTACCGAACGAGCTACCTCCATGCCAAATTGGGCAGCGACAATATTGCAGAAAAACTTGTTGAAGGTCAGGGCGGAAGGCAACAAACCGGATGTCGTATAAGGGATGCCCAAAAGCTCAAAATATCCCTGAAGCCTGCCATCCTCGCCGGGGGTGCCGTGGATGGTTATAAACGCACAGTCAAAAAGGACC
>JAWLHS010000071.1:0-10155 GCA_041690235.1 Bacteroidales bacterium | reverse complement strand
AGTTCTTGCAAAAAATAATATGGATGAGCATCGTTTTTTTTAGGTTGATTGGCATGTATTAATATTTTTTAGGAAATGATAACCGGCGGGCCGCCGCTTCCTTCCAGTTGCAAGCAGAGAGGTTTTTTGGAAGCGGTCGGCACTGCCGGTTTGATCAGGAATGGGGGTCAGAAACTGTTGATTTCTTCGATGAGTTCCAATGGATTCATCAGTAAATGCGGATTCTTGTCCAGGTGGATCAGTGCGGAAATGGAGAGTTTGCGTACCACGATCTCCTGGGGGTTGTCTTCTGTTTCCGGACGTTTGAAAATCAGCACCGAGCCGATTTTAACTACAAAGGTATGCAAAACCTCAGCGGTTTTTTTAATTTCCCGGATGATACCATCCATGTTTTGAAAGATACAGGGCTTGTTTTTAAAGCAATTTGCAATCTGGTCAATCCGTTCGTAAACCTGGTAAAGGGTCATTTCCTCCCTGGATCGTGTCATCAGGTGGTTTAGTCCACCCGGATCAATATCCTCCCTGACCACCTCAAACCCCGCTTCTTCCATCACCTGAACAATGCCTCTCTGGCATGTTTTGCAATGGTCAGTATCTTCGGTGGGGAAAAAGGAAACTACGGGTACGTGGCGGTGCAGCGCCTGGTTTTTATAGGTGGAGTTCAGTGAGTTAAAAGAAATGTATTCATTGAATGAGTTTTGCAGGATATAAATCTGGTCCTTGAGCCGGTGAATCTCCCTTCCATGCTTCTCCTCCAGTTTTTGAATCTTTTTTTCGTAATACCTGTAATATTGCTTCATGAACTGGTTCTGAGGACCCGCGGCCACAAGCCTTTGTCCTTCTTCGGTGGATTTAAAGCGATCGAAATTGTCGATAAACTTCTCCGCGAGCATTTCCGCCTGTTTGGTGTAGGCCGACTCATATTTCCAACTGTTCTTCGGATTGAGGATACTGGGGTCCACCCCGCTGACATGCCTTGGCACCATCAGTCCAAAGGGTGAGAGTTCGTCGCATTCCGCCTTATCGAGCGCTCCTTCCAGGATGGCGCGGATAATGTTTCTTGTGCTGTCCAGGTCAATTCGTTGACCGATTCCGTAAGGTCCGCCTATCCAGCCGGTATTGACCAGGTAAGCCGTGGACCCGTGCTGTTTCATTTTTTTTGCCAGTTCCTGGGCATATACCGTCGGATGGTGAAGTAGGAATGCGGCACCGAAGGCTGCCGAAAATGTGGGCATGGGTTCCTTTACACCGCGCTCGGTTCCGGCCAGCTTGGCGGTATACCCGCTAAGGAAATAATACATGGCCTGGTCGCGGTTCAGCCTGGATACGGGAGGGAACACCCCGAAGGCATCGGCCGCCAAAAAAATGATTTTCTTCGGATGGCCGCCTTTGGAAACCGGTTTAACGATATTGTCGATGTGATAAATGGGATAAGATACCCTGGTGTTTTCTGTCTTGCTGGTGTCAAAAAAGTTCACTTCACCGGTCTGTTCATTGAGGACCACATTTTCCAGTAGTGCATCCCGTTTGATTGCCCTGAAAATATCCGGTTCTTTTTCCGGACTGAGGTTGATGCATTTGGCATAGCAGCCGCCTTCAAAGTTAAAGACCCCGTCATCGTCCCAGCCGTGTTCATCATCGCCGATCAGAAAACGTTCCGGGTCGGCCGACAATGTGGTTTTGCCCGTCCCCGACAGACCGAAGAAAATGGCCGTGTCCCCGTTTTTTCCCATATTGGCGGAACAATGCATGGAAGCCATGCCTTTCAGGGGGAGGTAATAATTCATGATGGAGAAAAAACCTTTTTTAATTTCACCCCCATACCAGGTGCCCCCGATCACAGCACAGCGCTCCTTGATGTTAAAGGCTACATAAACGTCTGAATTCAGGTTTTGACGATGCCAGTTTTCATTGACGGTTTTGCAGGCATTCATTAATACGAAGTCGGGTTCGAAATCCTGGAGTTCTTCTTCGGACGGTCGAATGAACATGTTTTTAACAAAATGGGCCATCCAGGCCACTTCAGTAATGACCCGGATTTTCAGGCGGGAGTTCTCATTGGCTCCGCAGAAGGCATCCATTACATAAAGCTTTTTTCCGTCAAACTGCTTCAGTGTAGTGGTTTTCAGTTCTTCCCATGTCTCGGGCGTGATGGGTTTGTTGTCTGATCTGTTGCGCGGCGGATCCGCCCACCAGATGTGATGGGCTGAGGTTTCTTCTCGTACAATGTATTTGTCCTTTGGAGAACGGCCGGTAAAAATTCCCGTATCCACTGCGACGGCACCCAGCTTTGTTGTGATGCCCCTCTCAAGGCCTTCCAGGGTGGGATCGGTTTCATGCTCGAAGAGGGCATCATACGACAGGTTGTAAAATACCTTTTGGGTGTTTTGGATTCCATATTGCGTCAGATCGGGAGCCTCCATGGGGTTTGTTGTTTTGGTGGAAATTCCTTATTGTTAATGATAAAGATAGGTTTTTTCTTTTATCCAGCGTTTGGTTTTTCGCTTTGTGGCCAGTATGATATGGTACATGCTTGGCACGATAACCAGGGTGAGAAAGGTGGCGACCGTCAGACCAAAGATGATCGTCCACGACATGGGTCCCCAGAATGCGGCATTGTCGCCCCCGAAGTATATTTGTGGATCAAGCCGGGTCATGAGGGTAATGAAGTTCAGGTTGAGTCCGAACGCCAATGGGAACAGGCCCAATACAGTAGTGATGGCCGTAAGGATAACGGGACGGAAACGGGTTTGCCCCGCTTCCTGGATACACTTCAGTGATTCATTCGGTTCAAGGTATTCTTCGAGGGGTATCCCCAGGGCCGTTTTACGCTGAATATGAAGGTAATCCGTATAATCTATGAGCACGATGGCATTATTCACCACTACGCCGGCCAGGCTGACAATCCCTATTCCGGTCATGATCACCACAAATTCCATATTAAACAGGGCCAGTCCGAAGAACACCCCGGCCGTGCTGAAGATCACACTTCCAATAATGATGAAAGGTTTCAACAATGAATTGAACTGGGTAACAAGAATCAGGGCGATCAGGGAAACAGCGATGAGCAAGGCCCTGATCAGGAAATCCATCGACTCCTCCTGCTCCTGTTGCTCCCCGGTAAATTCGTAACGGTATCCTTCCGGCAAGTCAACATCGGCAAGGACTTCGCGGATCTGCTGGTTGATCCTGGTGGCGTTATATCCGGGCAGGACATTGGAACTTAGTGTAATAACACGGTTCAGGTTGATGCGGTTAATCGCTCCGTAAGTTTTTCCGTATTCCACATCGGCGATGGCAGAGATGGGCACCTGCATCAATCTTCCGGTGCTTTGGCTGCGAAATGTGACGCGCTGGTTCATCAGGGTGGAAAGGCTGTGCCTGGAATCTTCCTTAAGCCTCAGCTGAATCGGAAACTCCTCTTCCCCTATTTTAAAGGTGGATATCTCCTTGCCGAACAGGGCGGTACGGATGTTGTTTGCAATGGAATAGGTGGAGACCCCAAACCTGCGGGCTGCTTCCCGGTCGATATGAACCACGATTTCAGGGTTGTCAACCTCTATGTCGTTGTTTAACCCCTCAATACCCTCAATGCCTGCGGATTCGATCCGATCCTGTATGCTGTCCGTCAGTCCGATGAGCCGGTCAAGGCTTCGGCCACTGATTTCCAGATTGATGGCCTTCCCCGAAGGCGGTCCGGTCATGTTTTTTTCGATCATGAACTCCATTCCCGGATGGTTGCCGGTCAGGGCCTGGCTGATCCGGGCCATGATGTCTGTGGTATTGATGCCACCCCGGTTTTCAAATTCAATAAATGTGATGGTAATCCGGGCCCTGTTGGGGGTGTCTCCGGCACTGAATTCCATTTCACCTACAGCCCCTCTTCCCACCGTCGTAAGGACCGATTTCACGATATGTCGGTACGGCTGGATGATGTCTTCAACCTGGGCCTCAACTTCCCGTATTCGGTTATCGGTTTCAGTGATATCGGTACCTATGGGGAGCTCTGCCAAAATGTTGATAAACTGAGGCTCGCTTTCCGGAAAGAACAGAACATCGGGGTTGCGCAGAGAGAAAAACGTCAATGCCAGGACCAAAAAAAGTATGGTACCGCCAAGAAATTTATAAGGGTTTCGCCCCCTCAAAGCAAACCTCAGCGTCCGTTCATACAGGCGCTCATTGAATGGCAGTACTTTCTCACGAAAGAGGATGGCCAGACGGCCCAGGACAAAATGTCCGACAGCAAAAAGGATTCCGGCCAGCAGCATGATGTTTCCCCCCAGGGTGACACCCACCAGGTGAAGCAATCCCCCGCCCGCCAGCAAAATGACCGTGATAACCAGTTTTCTTCTGGTCTTCTTCCCCTGCCCGCTTGCCGGCTGGTTGTCCAAAACAGGTCTGTGGCGATTCTTTCGGAAAAAAGTATAGGAGAATACGGGGATGATGACCAGGGCGACAAAAAGGGAGGATGTCAGCACGATAATCAGCGTATAGGGGAGGAACTTCATGAATTCCCCAACGATCCCACCCCAGAAAGCAAGTGGAAGAAATGCAGCCAGGGTGGTTGCCGTGGAGGTGATGATGGGCCAGGCGATTTCCCCGATGGCCCGTTTGGCTGCTTCAAAAATGGAGTAATCCTTTCCTGCAAATCTAAAAATATTATCTACAGCCACAATGGAATTATCGACCAATAGTCCCAGGGCCAGAATCAGCGAGAACAGGACAATCATATTGATCTGCATGCCCGCTATGCCAAAGACCATAAAAGAGATCAGCATGGACAGGGGTATGGCGGTTCCGACAAACAACGCGTTTTTTAAGCCCAGGAAAAGGAACAAAACAATGACCACCAGGATCACGGCCATGATCACACTGTTTTCGAGATTGGTGAGTTGGTTGCGGATTTCTTCCGACTGATCGTTGGTGATGGTAATGTGAAGACCCTCTGGCAGGGCACCCGAGCTTCTTGCCTGGTCCAGAACCCGGAAAATCTTATTTGTGGCTGAAAGCAGGTTCTCTCCCGACTTTTTCACCACCTGTAGCGACACCACAGCCTGGTCATCCTGGCGGGCAAAACTCATGGGGTCTGCATAGGTGTCAATGACGCTGGCCAGATCTCGCACATAAACGATCTGCTGGTCCTCATACTTAACGATGATGTCTTCAATCTCCCTGACGTCTGAAAATTCCCCCACCGTGCGTATGGCCCATCTGGTGTTGTCCCCGAAAAGGACGGATCCCCCGGCAATGGATACATTCTCTGCCCGGATGGCATTTTCCACGTCATCGAAATTCAGCATATAGGCGTCCAGCTTCAGCGGATCAACCCGGATTTGTATCTCCCTTTCTTCAATACCCGTAATCTCTACCTTGGATATTTCGCTGATGTTCTCGATTTCTTCTTCCAGGTAATCGGCAAAACGCTTGAGTTCGTTCACTGAGAAATCACCCGAAAGGTTGACACTGATGATGGGGAATTCGGAAAAATCGATATCCATCACCATTGGATCTGCCGGAAGGTCAGCAGGAAGCTCGGTCCGGACCCTGTCGACGGCATCTTTAACATCCTGGAGAGCGTCGTTAATATCCACATCGGTCTGGAACTCGACGAATATATCGGAATTGTCCTGTGTAGAAGTAGACCGAAGTACCTTTATTCCCGTGATGGTGTTGATCTCGTTTTCAAGCGGCCGGGTAACAAGGTTTTCCATATCCAGGGGCGGATTGCCGGGGTATATGGTCTTCACCATTACGGTGGGGATAACCACATCCGGAAACAACTCCTTGGGTAAGGTCCGGTATGACATGATGCCGAACAGGGCAAGCAGGAAGGTGACCAGGAAAATGGTGTGTTTATTATTCAGGGCCAGGGTGGTCAATTTGAACTCCCTGACTTTGGTTTTATCGGATGGATAATTGGCCATTGATTGGGGTCTTTAAAGGCATTTTACTCGGGTTTGGTTTCGGATTATGCGGCGGGCTTGTTATTTTCCTCCACACGTATCAGGCTTCCGTCCGATACAAGGTTGTGGCCGCGGTCAATAATCCTGGCTCCCGGTTCAAGGCCCGAGAGTATCATGGTCTCACCCTCGCCATCATGACCGCGCTGTACGTAGACCTTCCTTGCCAAGAGATCACCATTGCCGTCTTCGGCCAAGTAGAGGAAATGCCCCTGAATATCCTGCTTAATCAAAATTGAGGGGACAACCAGGGCCTCTTCGGCGGTGAATGTTACAATGCTGAGGGTGGCCATCATATTGGGTTTGTAGCGCTCGTCCCGGTTGTCGATAAGCACCTGAACCCTGAACGTCCTGTTTTCCGGGTTGATCACATGGCCTACCCGGTGAACGGGCACCCGGATTTCCTGCTCCGGAAATGCCGGGAAACGCAGGATAATGGGTTCCCCCTTTTGAATGCTCCCCAGGTAGGTTTCAGAGACATCTGCATTGATGTATAGTTTGTCCAGATTGACAAGGTTCATAACCCTTGAACCCGGCATGGCCAGCTCGCCCTCTTTGAGGAAAATGTCATCTATAATACCGCTGAATGGCGCCTTCATGACGGCCATCTGCAGCTGGGATTCCAATGTATTGAGCCGGGTTTCAAGCGACCGGACCGCATTCTTTGCCTCCAGATATTGAATTTCGCTTCCAATTTTTTGCTCCCACAGACCTTTCTGTCTTTCAAATATCGTTTTGGCCAGGGCCAGGTTGGTTCTCACTTCTTCCATGCTGTTTTGGATAACCTGGGTATTCAGCCTTGCCACGACTTGTCCGGCGTTGACCCGCTGGCCTTTTTCCACCAGTATCTGGTGGATCTGACCATTGGTTTCCGGACTGATGGTAGCGGATTGTACTGCCTCCACCGAAGCCGTGGCTTTGAAGAATTTATCAAAGGCTTCGGGCACCAGCTCAAAAACCGTAACGGGGATTTGGCTGCGGCTTCTGGGGCGTTCACCCATGTTTTCAAGCTGACGGTCCAACGCATTGATTTTGAGTGTGAGCTTGTTGATCTCTTCCTGGTAGTCAGAGATCTGTTCCTTGATGGCTTCCGGCCCTTCTTCCGGCTGCTCCTTACACGAAGTGATGAGAACCGGGCCGGCAACAGCCAGGAGTCCGGCCAACAACAGCCTTTGCCAAAATGACGGGGCGTTGTGGTGATAATTATTTACAGGGTTCATTTGAATCATTTGATTTGTTGGTTAAAACCCCAGGGGGGCTGGTTCTTGATTGTCTGAACGGAACTGTGATCGCCCGAGGGCTTTTTCCAGTTTGTTTTTTGCATTGAGCAGGTCAAACATGGCGCTGAGGTAGTTCGACTGGGTTGTCAGCAACTGGTCGCTGGCCTGTGTCAGTTCGAGGCTGCTGGACAGCCCCTCTTTATGCATGATGGTGGTACGTTCGAGGATTCGTTGTGCCAGATCCAGGTTTTTCTTTTGGTTTTGATATTGGTCGATCGCTGTGTCAAAATCTGCCTTCGCCTGCTGCACCTGCAGGATCAGGGCCTGCTCCGTCTGCTCCTTTAAAAGGGTCGATTTTTCCAGCTCGATGCGGGCCTGCTGCACCTTGGCCGACCGCATTCCACTCGAAAAGATTGGTATGTTCAGATTGACACCGAAATAACTGCTCGGAAACCATGGAAACTGGCTGTCGAGAAAGTTGAAATCATTTCGCATGGCCATTTCCTGGCGTGTATAAAAGGCGGACAGCCTGGGAAGGAAAAAACTTTGTTCGCGGCGAAGGACCATGGTGTTGAAATGCTCACGGGAGGCTAGAATCCGGTAGTCAATATGCCCGCCTGGGTCGAAATCATCCAAAAGGATTGTCTCGAACGACAGGCTTTCCAGCAATTGCTCGAGGGAATCGGTCAGAAGGATTTCCTGTTCGATATCCAGGCCGATCTGATACTTCAGCAGGTTCAGGCTTAGGCTGTGCTGGCGCCGCAAGTTGGAGATGGTATGTTCCATATTGCTTACCGTCAGGCTGAGCTGATCCACGTTGATGGGGTCAGTAAAGCCGGCCTCCAGTATTTGTCGGGTTTCGAACAGGGTCTGACGCAGGTTTTCAAGGTTCTTTTTCACGATATCCAGATTGGCTTTGGCCATCAGGGTCAGAAAGTACGTCTCGGTGACCGTGTTCTTTACCTCAATTTCTGACCTCAACATGTTTTGGGCAGCAATATCCCTGTATATCCTTGCGGCCCTCAGGCCCACAATATATTCACCGCTGAAGATGAGTTGATTCACCGTGGCGCTGGCGGTCAGGTTCTGCTCCGTTCCAAATTTGATTTCGGCAAACTCACCCGGCTCGCCCCCAAAGAATTCAGCAGGAATGAGGGAGGTGGGCAGGTCAAAATAATACTGGTAACCCAGGGAGGCACTTACCTGGGGCAGGCCGGCAGCCGTTGTTTCCCAGATTTGCTTTTCTGCGATTAGCACGTCAAGCCTGGCGGTTTTCATGGCTGTGTTTTTCTCAACGGCCAGCTGGCGGGCCTGTTCCAGGCTGAGGGAAATCTCCTGGGGATCGCTGGCAAAAGGCCGGGCTCCCTGAAGAAGAGGTGGAAAAACAGTCTGCATCAGCAGGATTGAAACGGCAATCAGGTGAATTCTTTGCATGGGAATGTCCAAATATTTTGCGGGTGATTGACAATCGGGACCTGGGGAAAAAACCTTAGGCTAGTTCCATGGCGCCGCCTGAAATCAATTTCTCCAGGTATTTTAATCCTTTGTTGTTCGAAATGCCCCGAACATGATAAATAAATAATGTGTTGAAGATCTCATCAAAAGAGAATTTCTCCAGGCCCTGCATGTCGCCCCTGGAGTACATTTCCAGGCGGCTCACGTAAGCGGAGGCAATGATTTCGTAATTGATGTCGTTGCGGTACATTCCCTCCTCTATGCCCATCCGTATGTTGTCCATGATGTACTGAAAAATGTTCTTTTGCTTAAAGGCCACCATCTCCTCCCAAACACTTGGGTAGTATTTTTGCAGGTCGTAAGTCAGAGCGGGGTTCATTGTTTTGAGGTGGTGGGTAATGAAGCGGGTCATATTGAACAAATGGTCGATGGCATTCATGCCCTTTTGTTCCAAAAGCGAATCGATGCCGCATTTCTGACCGGTAATCATCAGGGAGACCACCTTACGGACCACTTCTTCCTTGTCGCTGACATATTGATAAAGGGTTTTCTTTGAAATGCCCAACTCCCTGGAAAGGTCATCCATGGTAACACTTTTGATGCCGTAGCGGAGAAAGGTTTCCGTAATCTTTTTAATGATATCTTCCAATTGTTCCATACATATGTATTTCTGGGATACCGAATAATGTGTGGATACAAAATTACAATAAAAAAACTCTGGAAACTATTTACCCAAATATAGTTTCTTGCGTTTAACACTGAATCATTGAATTTGTTCATTGGAGGAAATCATTTCAGATTCGTATATTTGCCCGGTGTCTATTTTCCTTTGCCATTGCTGCGCGCAGGTTTCATTACGCATTGGCTCAATGGTCTTCCGACAATAACAAGGCGATTTTTCACTTAACAGGCAAATTCATGGCTTTCAGAAAATTTCTTTTGGTATGTTGCTTATTTACCGCAATGACCCCCCGCCTCCTTGCAGTCGAAGGCATGTGGTTCCCGGTTTTTATATCCCAGCAGATTGAACAAATGCAGCAAATGGGCCTGAATCTGTCGTCCGAAGACCTGTATGATGAATTCAATGCCAGCCTGAAGGACGGGATTGTGCGTTTCGGCCGGGGTTGCACCGGTTCGTTCATATCGGATGGCGGACTGATTCTTACCAATCATCATTGCGGATATGGCCAGATTCAAAGGCATAGTTCGGTGGAGAACGATTATCTCACCCATGGATTCTGGGCTGGCAGCCGTGGCGAAGAATTGCCGAATCCTGGTTTGACCATCAGCATTCTCGTCCGGATGGAGGATGTCACCGCCCGGGTTGTGGAGGCCATTGAACCCGGAATGACCGAAACAGCGAGGGAAAAGGCCGTAAGGGAGGTTTCCCGGAAGATTTCGGACGAAGCCAGCGAGGCGGACCGGTATGAGGCGCAGGTGAGTCCATTTTTTTATGGCAATGAATACTTCCTGTTTGTTTATGAAATCTATAAGGATGTTCGCCTGGTGGGGGCACCGCC
>JAWLHS010000070.1:0-10308 GCA_041690235.1 Bacteroidales bacterium | reverse complement strand
AGCTATGTGTTTGTGGCCGGAGAGGAAATGTATCGCCGAATCAAACACATCGTACCGAATATTCCAGGGATTAAGGGCGTGTATACTTTTAAGGATCTGTTTGGAATGCAGCATCTGAATGAGCTGATTCGGCTGGGAAAAGAAAATCCCCAGCCGGAGAAGCTCAGGGAAATCAAAGAGGCCATTACCCCGGACGAGATTGTTACCATTATCTATACCTCGGGCACAACAGGTACCCCAAAGGGGGTCATGCTTTCACATAAAAACATCATCAGCAATGTACTGGCGGTAAAAGACATCCCGCCCTTCGGTCCAGGGCACCGGGCCATGAGCTTCCTCCCCATCTGTCACATTTACGAACGCATGATGAATTATACACTGCTATACAAAGGCCTTTCAATGTATTACCTGGCCAATATGGCTGTGATCGCCGAAAGCCTGAGGGAGGTCCACCCACACGTGTTCACCACCGTACCCAGGCTGCTTGAGAAGGTTTACGACAAAATACTGGCCAAAGGGCGTGCACTGAAGGGCATCAAAAAGATGATCTTTTTCTGGGCAAATAATGTCGGGCTGAACTACGAACTTGGAAAGGAAAAGCGCAATCCCGTTTACGGACTGAAACTCAAAATCGCCCGAAAGTTGGTTTTTAGCAAATGGAAAGAGGCGCTTGGCAAGAACCTCGACATAGTGGTCTCCGGTGGCGCCGCATTGCAGCCGAGGCTGAACAGAATTTTTTGGGCCGTCGGATTGAGAATTCTTGAGGGCTACGGCCTCACTGAAACATCCCCCGTGATTGCGGTAAGTTGTTTTGAGCCAAATGGGATCAAATTCGGGACCGTCGGACCGGTTCTAAAAAATCTGGAGGTCAGGATTGCCGAAGACGGAGAGATCCTGGTCAAAGGGCCCAGTGTCATGCAGGGCTATTATAAAGATCCTGAACTCACCAGGGAGGTGATTGATGAGGATGGCTGGTTGCATACCGGGGATATAGGCAAGATCGAACCGGAGGGTCAACTGCGCATCACCGACAGGAAAAAAGTCATCTTTAAAACCTCCTTTGGTAAATACATCTCCCCGCAGGTGATTGAAAACCGGTTCAAGGAGTCACCCTTCTTTGACCAGATCCTTGTAATTGGAGAGAACCAGCGGTTTGCCATGGCGCTGATCGTGCCCGATTTCAACCACCTGAAATCCTGGTGCCAGATCAAAAAGATTCCATATACCACAAATGCCCAAATGCTGGCCATGCCAAGGATCCGGAAGCGCTTCCAGAAGGAAGTGAAACAGTTCAACCAAAAACTGGGCGATTATGAACGCATCATGAGGTTTGACATGGTCGATCATGAATGGACCGTGGAGGGGGGACAGCTAAGCGCCACCCTGAAACTCAGAAGGAACCACTTGCTCAAAGAGTATGCGCCCCTGGTCGAAAAGCTGTACAAAAACGGCAATGGTTTAAACGTCCTTCATTGACAAGGTGATTCGTTTGCGGTCGACGTCGACCTGCAATACTTTGACCCTCACTTTCTGGTTCAGTTTAACCACCTGGTTTGGATCGCTGACAAACTGACCGGCCAGCTGACTGATATGCACCAGGCCGTCCTGATGGACCCCTATATCAACGAAGGCCCCGAAGGCAGTGATATTGGTTACGATGCCGGGCAGCACCATCCCTTCACTCAGGTCCTTCATGCTGTTCACGTTTTTATCAAATTCAAAGACGTCAAACTTTTTGCGGGGATCACGGCCCGGACGGACCAGTTCCTGCAGAATGTCTTCCAGGGTCGGAATGCCCGCCTTTTCTGTAACATAATCCTGCAGCCTGATCTTGTTTCTGAGGCCTTCGTCTCCCATCAGTGACGGAACATCCGATCCGAGATCTTTCGCCATTTTCTCAACCACTCCATAACTTTCGGGATGAACGGCACTGCGATCGAGGGGATTCCCGGAACCATTGACGCGCAAAAAACCAGCGGCCTGTTCGAAGGCCTTTTCTCCGAACCGAGGCACTTTTTTCAAGGCCGCTCTTGAAGAAAATGGTCCGTGGGCATTTCTAAAGCCCACGATGGCCCCGGCAAGAGAAGGGCCCAATCCACTGACATAGGTCAGCAGCTCCCTACTGGCCGTATTCAGCTCCACACCTACGGCATTCACGCAACTCATCACCACGTCATCAAGACTGCTTTTCAACCGCTTCTGATCAACGTCGTGCTGGTATTGTCCCACGCCGATGGATTTGGGATCGATTTTTACCAGTTCAGCCAGGGGGTCGGCCAGCCGGCGACCGATGCTTACGGCCCCTCTGACGGTTACATCATAATCCGGAAATTCCTCCCGGGCCACTGCGGAAGCCGAATAAACCGAAGCACCGCTTTCATTCACCATGACAGCCGTCATTTCCCCATCGAAACGAATGTTACGCACCAGGTTCTCTGTTTCCCTTCCCGCGGTCCCGTTCCCGATCGCAATGGCCTCGATCTGGTAGGCACTCACCAGGCTTTGTATTTTCCCGGCCGATTGCTTCCATTGTTTTTGGGGCGGATGGGGGTAAATGGTTTCATTATGCCGCAATTGTCCCTCACGGTCGAGGCATACCACCTTACAGCCGGTGCGAAAACCGGGGTCGATGGCCAGGATCCGCTTTTGTCCCAGCGGAGGCGCCAAAAGCAACTGGCGAAGATTTTCAGCGAATACCCGGATGGCTTCTTTATCTGCTTTTTCCTTTAACGCGTTTCTCACCTCTGTTTCCATGGAAGGCTGCAGCAAACGCTTATAAGCGTCCCGGACTGCCAGATTCACCTGCTCAGCGTCCGCCCCCTTGCTTTTCACAAATTTTCTTTCGAGCCAGGAGAGGGCTTCTTCCAAATCGGGGGCCACATCCACCTTAAGGAAGCCTTCCTTCTCCCCCCTTAGCATGGCAAGGACGCGGTGAGAAGGGGCCTTCGCCATGGGCTCGGACCATTCAAAATAGGCCTCATATTTTTGTCCGCCGACCTCCTTCCCTTTTGTTACCCGGCTTTTTATCAGGGCACTCCGCTCGAAGATCCGGCGCATTCCGGCGCGCGCGCCAGCGTCTTCATTGATCCACTCCGCAATGATGTCGCGCGCGCCGGCAAGGGCCTCTTCAACCGAGGCCACGCCTTTCTCCGCATCAACGTATCCGGCCGCTTTTTTCCCGGGATCATGCCCCTGCTGGGAAAAAATCAGCCTGGCCAGTGGTTCCAGTCCCTTTTCCACGGCCATGCTGGCCCGGGTCTTTCGCTTGGGGCGGTATGGCAGGTAAAGGTCTTCCAACACCGATAGGGAATCTGCCGCACGAATGTCGGCCTCCAGCGCGGGGGTCAGTTTGTCCTGATCAGCAATGGAAGCAAGGATAACCTCCCTTCGTTTGTCCAGTTCCTCCAATTGAGACAAACGGTCGCGGATGTCCGCCACCTGCACTTCATCGAGAGAACCGGTCATCTCTTTGCGGTAGCGTGATATGAACGGCACAGTAGCTCCGGAAGCCAGAAGCTCAACCGTTCTTTCCACCTGCAGGGGTTTTAGCTTGAATTCCTGTGCAATTTGAAAAATATGTTTTGATGTCATATGGTTCGGTTTGAAAAATGGATTGCCCCTGCTTGATATCAAAACGCCATTTCAAGCTGGCAGACAGGTTTGAACGACCGGCGATGGAGTGGGGTGATCCCCTGTTGCCTCATGCCCAGTTTATGTGCCGGCGTGGGATAACCCTTGTTGTAGTTCCAGCCATAGTCCGGGTACTTCTCGTGCTGAACCTGCATATAGGCATCCCGCCAGGTTTTTGCCAATATCGAAGCAGCGGCCACGGATGCATATCTCCCATCCCCCTTAACGATGCATTGATGAGGGATATCCCCGTAGGCCTTAAACCGGTTTCCGTCGATGAGCAGGAAGCCTGGTTGTGGGATGAGCTGCCGTATGGCCAGGTGCATGGCCTTGATGCTGGCATTCAATATGTTTATGCGGTCAATTTCGACATTATCCACCATGGCCACCCCGAAGGCCAGTGCCTGCTCCTCAATCAAAAGGCGCAATTCAAGCCGGGTTTGCACGGACAACTTCTTGGAATCGTTCAGCACCCTGAGCAGATCGCCCGGCGCCTGATCAGGCAGTATCACAGCCGCAGCCACTACCGGTCCGGCGAGACAGCCCCTTCCGGCCTCATCACAGCCAGCTTCCGGAAAAACCTTGCCGTAATGGTACTTTAACCGGGTTTGCATGTTGATTTGGCGAGGGAATGAATGATCCCTTCAAAGATGCGGAGGCCGTCGGTATTATTCAATGCCGAATCCGCAGCCCTTTCCGGATGGGGCATCATTCCAAAAACATTTCGACCGGGATTGCAAATGCCTGCAATATGATCCACAGAGCCATTGGGGTTTGCCAGAGGTGATAATTCGCCGGAGGCGTCACAATACCTGAAAAGTACCTGATCATTATCATTCAGATCCCGGATCACCTCTTCGGAAGCATAAAATCGCCCCTCTCCGTGAGCGATGGGAATCTTTAATGGGGTCCCGGGGAGGGTCGAAGCAGTGACCAGGCTGTTGGTGGTTTCACTGCGAATAAATGTATTGCGGCAAATAAAACGGTGGCTGGGGTTATGCAGCAGAACCCCGGGCAATAAATGGGCCTCACACAAAATCTGGAACCCATTGCAAATGCCCAATACATGCCCGCCCTTTTTGGCAAAGGCAATGACAGCGTTCATGATGGGGGAAAACCGTGCAATGGCACCCGAACGAAGGTAATCTCCATAGGAGAAGCCCCCGGGTAAAACGATAAAATCGCAAGCCTGCAGGTCAGTGTCTTTGTGCCACAATGCAACCACTTTCTGGCCCAACAACTTTTTCAGGACGTAAATCATGTCATGGTCGCAGTTGGAGCCAGGAAAAACAACAACACCAAATTTCATCTCAAAACATTTTTAATACCATGCGACCGGTATGGGTTGGCCTGGGTTCAAACAGGATGTCCCAAAAAACCTTCCGGACGACAAAAAAACACCCCGCAAAGGTATGAAAAAAACCGCTGACTAAGCCGCCCACTTGCCCAGCAATATGATCACAATCAGAAGCAGGAACACCATCTCCGATAACCGTTTGCTGCGGGCCTGCTGAAAAAAAACCGCCATTCCGACAGACAGCGGAAGAAAAACCAGGGCGAGGTGAAAAAATTGAAAATTGGCCACAATAAAAATGCTAAGCAGGGAAGTCAGGAAGAAATACACCAGCACCCAAAACCGCTTACGAATACGTATTGGTTTGTCCGGAATATGGGAGAACACCAGGTGGGCATAAGAAAGCAAGCCGATCACACCCAGGGCAACCAGCAAAACGGCTGACCAGGGGGAAAAACGAAAGGCCGGAAAACGAACCATATCAATCCCGGCCGAAAGGTTTTCCAGGAGATTGGGCAAGGAGTCGGCCAGAAAAAAATACACGGCCACAAAAAAAAATGGAGCCGCAAATCCCATGAATGCAGCAATAACGCTCCTAAGGCTGAAAAGAAAAAATATAAACAAGCTGATGAACAGGAAAAGCAAAAACAGCAGGGCAGGATAGTAAAACAGTCCGGCCAACGCAATCAGCATTCCGACATTGAACACCTCAACCAGCACGGTATCCTCCTTATAGGATTTAAACACCTGATGGAGGGCAATCATCAAAAAGAAATTGGAAATGAGTGCCGGATGCAGATGCAGCAAACCGGGGTGGCTGCTCATCAGCACGATATAAATAATGGCCGTCAAAAAGGATTGCCTGTCGAGCAATCCCTGAGAGGTGACAATGAAGTTGAGATAGAAGGCCTGACCAACCAGAAAGACCAGGGCGATGAAAAAGCCCGGGGCGGGATATTGCACGAAGAGGTGTTCGATGGCCTGAAACAGGGGAGCCGGACTTGATGGAATAATAGCGGGCGCCTGGCCGGGCCATCCATCCATCCAGAGGGCCAGTCCCACGAAAACCAATAAAAAGGGTGTGGCTGTGCTGAACTTACGAAAAAAGCGCAAAAACATGGTTCGGGCCTTTAGTGGTCAGGGCAAAAGGTCTTTCCCGATATCATAGCGACAATACTTCCCCCTGAAATCCACCAAACGGGCGGTGGCGTAGCTGGCTTTTAGGGCCTTGGCAGTGTCGCCCCCCAGGGAGGTAATGGCCAGGACCCTTCCACCACTGGTTTTCAGACTTCCACCTTCCCTTTTCACTCCGGCGTAGAACACCTGACTGCCTTCGGTATGTTCCAGATTGAACAGCGGAAAGCCCGTTTCATAATTCCCCGGATATCCCCCCGATGCAAGCACGACGGTGGCGGCATGCTGCAAGGAAATGATCAGCCGGTGTTTGTCCAGCGCCCCCTTAGCGGCTGCCTCCATCAGATCCAGAAAATCGGAGGATATCCTGGGCAGGATGGCTTCGGCCTCCGGGTCACCAAGGCGCACATTGTATTCAATCACAAACGGATCGCCATCCACCTCCATGAGTCCGAAGAAAATAAACCCGCAATAAGCAACTCCTTCTTTAATCAAACCGCCAATGGTGGGCCTGATAATCCGCTCTTCCACCTTTGCCATAAATTTTTTATCGGCGAAGGGAACCGGTGAAACAGCGCCCATGCCCCCGGTATTGGGTCCGGTATCCTCCTCTCCAATGCGCTTGTAATCCTTGGCCGCCGGCAGCATCACGTATGATTTCCCGTCTGTTACAATAAAAACGGACACTTCCCGTCCTTGCAGGAACTCTTCAATCACCACGGTGGCAGAAGCCTGTCCGAATAATTCGCTGCAAAGCATCTCATCAAGGGTTTCGTATGCTTCGTTGAGCGAATCACAGATAATGACGCCCTTCCCTGCAGCCAGTCCGTCGGCCTTCAAAACGTAAGGGGCGGCCATGGACTGCAGAAAAGCCTTGCCCTGCTCAACCGATTCCCGTGTAAAAGACCGGTAGGCAGCAGTGGGAATCCCGTGGCGCCTCATAAAACCTTTGGCAAAGGCCTTGCTGCCTTCCAGGCGTGCGCCACCGGCCGTGGGACCGACAAACAGGAGATTCTTCAGGGCTGCGTCCCTTGAGAAATAATCGGCCATTCCTTTCACCAGGGGTTCCTCGGGACCGACCACCACCAAATCAATGGCATGGTCTTTCGCAAACTTCCCGATGGCAGGAAAATCATTCAATTGAAGGGGCACATTTTCTCCGCAAAGCGCGGTGCCCGGATTGCCCGGAGCGATATAAAGCTTTTTGCAGCGGGGACTCTGGGATATCTTCCATGCCATGGCATGTTCCCTTCCACCGCTTCCCAGTATCAGAACGTTCATTTGCTAATTTTTGAACAATGATTTTCGGTACGATCAACTTATTTCAGCCCGTCTCTTTCAAGCAAGGCGTCTACCGAGGGCTCCTGCCCGCGAAACCGCTTATAGAGCTTCATGGGATGTTCTGACCCGCCCTTTGCCAGTATATTGTCGCGGAACGAAGCAGCCGTGGCTTTGTCAAAGATACCATTTTCGCTGAAAACCCGGAAGGCATCGGCGTCCAGAACTTCCGACCATTTATAGCTGTAGTAACCCGCTGCATATCCTCCGGCAAAGATGTGTGCGAACAGCGGACTGAACATGACTCCGTCGATGACCGGCAACAGGCTTGCCGGCTGCATGGCCTGGCGCTCAAAAGCAAGGACATCCGATTCGACCGGGGCTTCGATGCCATGCCATGCCATGTCATTCAATCCAAAGCTCAATTGCCTCAAGATGCCATAACCCGCATTGAAGTTTCTGGCCTGAATGATCTTTTCCACCATCTCCTCCGGGATGCGCTCCCCTGTTTCATAGTGAACGGCAAACAGGTCGAGGAACTCCCGCTCCAGGGCCCAGTTCTCCATGATCATGGAGGGCAGTTCCACAAAGTCCCGGTAAACGCTTGTTCCGGAGAGGTCTGGATAGGTTACATCCGAAAGCATGCCATGCAGGGCGTGACCAAATTCATGCAAGAAAGTTCTGACTTCATTGAAAGTCAGAAGGGAAGGTTTGGTATCGGTGGGTTTGCTGAAATTGCACACCACAGAGATTTGGGGCCTGGTATCCACCCCGTTTTTTTTATGCTGAGACCGGAAACTGGTCATCCATGCCCCCGGGCTCTTTCCCTCACGCGGAAAAAAGTCCAGGTAAAGAATGGCCAGAAATTGATCCGCTTCATCATAGACTTCGTAAACATTTACATCACTGTGGTAAACAGGAATGCTTTCGTTCCTCACATATTGAAGCCCCCATAGTCTGCCGGTCAGCTCAAAAATGCCCCGTTTCACCGCCTCTAGTTCAAAATAAGGACGGAGGGCTTCTTCGTCAAGGTCAAAACGTTGCTTGCGAAGCTTTTCTGAAT
Organism: Bacteroidales bacterium; assembly: GCA_041690235.1. Classification (GTDB taxonomy): domain Bacteria; phylum Bacteroidota; class Bacteroidia; order Bacteroidales; family UBA7960; genus SLSG01. Next base: position 1,909 of record JAWLHS010000070.1, on the reverse strand, counting down.
AATAACTCCAGTCCCACGGCATCACCTCAATGCCGTCCATCGATTCCCCAGCCAGACGCTTCACTTCGGCCAGTTCTTTTTCGGCGGTCGGACGGGCCGCTGTGAGCAGTTGGTTAAGCAGTTCATTAACTTTTGCCGGGTTTTCTGCCATGCGTTCCTCCAGCACAAAATGGGCATGGGTCGGATAGCCAAGCAGCCTGGCACGCTCCAGTCGAAGATTGGCAATCCTTCGCAGCACCTCAACATTGTCGTTTTCATTGCCCTGGTTGGCCCGCATGGAATAGGCCATGTAAAGCTGCTCCCTGAGGTCTCGCTTGTCGGCATACTGCATAAATGGTCCGAAGCTCGGGGCCTGTAATGAAAAGGCCCAGCCCTCCAGGTCTTTGCTGTTGGCCAGCTGGGCAGCAGCTTCCAGGGCTGACTCAGGCAAACCGGACAGGTCCGCTTCATCGGTGACGTGCAATACAAAGGCATTGGTCTCCGCCAAAACATTGTCCTGAAACCGCAGGGAGAGATCCGACAACTCCCGGGAGATCGCCCGCAGCCGTTCCTGTCCGGCCTCATCCAGGTTGGCGCCATTGCGCGCAAAGCCCTTATAGGTTTTCTCCAACAGGGTCAGTTGCTCCGGGCCAAGATCCGGTCCGCCTCCCTGGTCATAAACGGCCTTCACCCGCTCGAACAGGGCTTTGTTGAAAAGAATATCGTTTGCATAATCAGACACCAGGGGGGCCACTTCCCGGGCAATTTCCTGCATTTGCGCATCCGTTTCGGCACTGGTCAGGTTGTAAAACACATCACTGACCCTCGACAGCAGTTCCCCGCTATAGGACAAGGCTTCTATGGTGTTTTGAAAGGTGGGAACATCCTGGGCCGCAGCGATGGCCTCAACTTCCTTCAGTCCCTGCTCAATGGCTGTTTTAAATGCAGGAACATAATGCCCGTGTTTGATCAGATCAAAGGGCGGTGTGCCATAAGGGGTGGTAAACTCAGAAAGCAGTGGATTGTGATCATTCACACAACCCGACAATGATAGTGTCATAATCGCCAGGGTTTTTATAAAACGGTTCATCTTACATAAGGATTAAAAATGGGTTTTGTTGCAGCCAGGGGATTTTTTTCTGAAAAATACCTGCAAGTTTAATCAATTTATTGATTCACCTGCTTTGGATATATTTGTTAATTTTGTGTACCACAGTGGCGTTCGCCAAATATTGTCTGCAAAACCTGGTAAAAGGCCTGACATGAGTTGACCGCTGGGATCCCACAAAAAAATGAGCAGTATGCAGGATAAAATGCCGACAAGTATCTACTCAGAAATCGGTGAACTGGAGGGCGTCATCATTCACTCACCGGGACAGGAGGTGGAGAACATGACCCCCGAAAATGCGGAACGGGCATTATACAGTGACATCCTTAACCTGGTTGTTGCCCAAAAAGAATACAATCAGTTTAAAGGGATCCTGGATCTTTATTCCCGTACATTCGAGATCAAGGAGCTGTTAAAGGATGTGCTGAAAAACGAGAAGGTAAAGGACAGCCTGATACGGAATATCTGCAAAAATGAAATGGCGGTCTGCATCAGTGATTACCTTTCCGGGCTCGATGATGAAACACTGGCCGCTGCCCTTATCGAAGGCGTCAGGGTAAGAAACAACAGCCTGACCAACTTCCTGAGCAAAGACCGATTCTCGCTCAAGCCCCTTCATAACTTTTTCTTCACCCGTGATGCAGGCATCCCTGTCTATGACGGAATATTCATCTCCTCCATGGCCTCCCATGTAAGGTTCCGGGAGACCCTGATCATGGAAGCCATTTTTGACTTTCATCCCGTGCTAAGTTCCAAAACCATCAACCCAAACCCGGGCAAAAAACCGGAGTCCGGCATCGCACTGGAAGGAGGGGACGTTTT
>JAWLHS010000069.1:0-10365 GCA_041690235.1 Bacteroidales bacterium | reverse complement strand
ATTGCCCACAGGATCACCAGCATTGCAGGAAGTTCGGCCTACTTCAAAGGCTCGGTCGTTACCTATTCGAACGAATTGAAAGAAAGGCTTCTGGGCGTAGACCCGGCTTTGATCGCTGCCCACGGCGCGGTCAGCCAGGAGGTGGCGGAACAAATGGCGAAGGCTGCCAGGACCAAACTGCAGGCCGACTATGCCGCCGCGGTGACCGGAATAGCCGGACCATCGGGGGGGACACCCGGGAAGCCGGTGGGCACGGTATGGATTGCGGTGGCCGGGAAAAAAAACCTGAAGAGCAAACGATTTCAGTTTGGGGACACCCGCGACCGGAATATTATCCGCGCAGGGACGGCCGCCCTCGGCATGTTAAAGGATTTTCTGGAAGCTGAGTCCCCTAACGGATGACCTGAATCCGTTTCGTAATCACCCCCTGGGCGGTGAGGACCTGCACAAAATAAATACCGGGCCAAAAACCGCTTGTATCCACTTCCAATCTCCTGTTTCCCGCGGGGGCTGAAAAAACGGGTTTTCCCAGCATGTCCAGGATCCGGACTTCATCCATCTCCAGTACCGATTGAATATTCAAAAGGCCGCTGGCCGGGTTGGGAAAAATATGCAGATCAGGCGAAACCTGCAGGTCACCCCCCGCGCTGGTGGGTACCTCCCCGGTATATTTCACAGGGAAAATGGCCAGATCGACGTCCAGGCCCCAGGATTGCAGCACCGTATACCAAACAGAATTGTCCCATTGCTCCATGGCAAGCCCCAAAAGGCCTCCATCTCCGTCGACCGAGCTGACCAGGCCGATTTCTGAACCCTGAACATCCTGCATGTCAAATCCGACCAGGTAATTTCCGGAAAGATAGACAGCTTCATCAAACGCAAGGTAGTAGGCATTCTCAAAGTCCTCACTTTCGTTAATTTCCGAAAGGGAAACGGTTTTGGATACGATCACTTCCCCCGGATCATCTTTGCTCATGTCCCAAATCTTGAAGTCCAGGCTCCCCCCTCCGTATTCAACATGGAAAAACCACACGATCACACCGGCCAGCGCAATTTCTTCTTCCAGCCAGAACTTCTGTGCTTTGACCAGGTCGTTGTATCTGTTGGTGCCGAATACATAACCCCCGCCTTCGGGTAGAATGTAACGGGCAATATCGGTGGCATTGTGCCAGTTCCCGGGGGTGATGGTCTCCAGGCCATCATCCAGTTTCCTGAAAGGCCATGGGTTCACGTCTGATGACCATGACAAAACGGCCACCCGGGGGGAAGAATGGGAGTCGGATTCATCCGCCGGGTTCAACCGGCTTTGCCCCTGCAAGGCCCCTGACATGACAAAAACCAGTATGGCTGCCAGAACAATTCGTTGGGAAAGTAGCGGTTCAGATTTCATTTTGTGGAGATTATTGATGGTTCGGATCGCCCGGGTTCCAGGATTTTTTAGGGAAGTGGTTTAAAAACAGGATTAAATAAAAAAAAATGGCTTACTTGCATATGAATTATTATGCTCAAAAAACGTGCCTGATTTATGCGAAACAAAATTAAAACCCTGACCGAGTTTATTATTGAAAGGCAATCCCAGTACCCCCATGCCAAAGGGGCCCTTACCCGATTGCTCAACGATATTGCCACGGCTGCCAAAATCGTAAACCGGGAGATCAATGCCGCGGGACTGGTGGATATTCTTGGTACGGTCGGGCGCGATAACGTCCAGGGAGAGGCCCAGAAAAAACTGGACGTCTTTGCCAACGAGATGTTTATCGGCGCCCTGAAGGGAGGTGGGGAGTGTTGCGCCATCGCCTCGGAAGAAAATGAGAAAGTCATTTCCTTTCGCAACGAATTCTCGGAATCGGGGAAATACGTCATTGCCATTGACCCCCTCGACGGAAGCAGCAACATAGAAGCCAACGTATCGATCGGGACCATTTTTTCCATTTACCGCCGCAAAACGGAAGCAGGGGGAGGCACGCTGGAAGATTTGTTGCAGCCGGGGGTCAACCTGGTGGCGGCCGGTTATGTTATCTACGGCTCCTCCACCATGCTTGTTTACACCACAGGCAAAGGCGTTAACGGATTCACCCTGGACCCCTCGGTGGGTATCTTTTGTTTGTCACACCCGGATATGCAATTTCCTGAAGCAGCAAGCATTTACTCAGTCAACGAGGGCAATTACATCCATTTTCCACCGGGAGTGAAAAAATACATCAAATACTGCCAGGAAGAGGATGACGCCAGCTTTCGCCCCTTTACCTCTCGCTACATCGGATCCCTGGTTGCTGATTTTCACCGCAACCTGATCAAAGGGGGAATCTTCCTGTATCCCGAAACGGCCAAAAACCCCAGGGGAAAACTCAGGCTGTTGTACGAGTGCAAGCCCATCGCATTTATTGCAGAACAGGCCGGGGGCAAGGCAACGGATGGATCCAGGCGCATCATGGGGATCAACCCGGAGTCCCTGCACCAGCGTTCACCCTTTTATACGGGACCCAGGTGGATGGTGGATAAGCTGGAAGAATACCTTCGGGCCGAATCATGATTTTGCCGGACGCCATTCTTTGAATATCTTTGCCTATTCGTTTAACCACATCCTTTTTTGAAAGTCCAGACTTTTTTAGAGCGTTTCTCAGATACTGAGGCGGTTCGGGAACTTGTGCAGTTTTCCCGGCAGACCGGGCCCGGGGCGATGGGGATCGGCGGACTGGCCGGGTCGGGAGCGGCTGTGCTGGCAGCCTGTGTGCTAAATGCAGTCAAGAAGTCAGCCCTCTTTGTATTGACCGACCACGAATCGGCCGCGTATTTCTTTAACGACCTGGAAAACCTGCTGGGCGAAAATGACAAAAGCTTTGAAGACCGGCGCATTTTCCTTTTCCCTTCCTCCCACAAAAAACCCTATGATTTCAAGAACCCCGACAATGCGAATGTCCTGTTCAGGACGGAGGTGGTGCACCGCCTGGCTTCGGACAGGTCAGGGAACCTGATTGTCAGTTATCCCGAAGCACTCTGCGAAAAGGTTGTATTGGGGAAAGAGGTGAAAAAGAAAATGGTTCACATCCACCAGGGTGATTCGTTATCCGTCGATTTTTTGCTGGAAGTGTTCCTGGACTATGGGTTTGAGCAGACCGATTTTGTGGTAGAGCCCGGCACATTCTCGATACGGGGAGGGATTGTGGACGTTTTTTCTTTTTCGAACGACTACCCCTACCGCATTGAGATCATGGCAGGGCGGGTGGAGAGTTTGCGCTCTTACAATCCAGAGACCCAGCTTTCCATCAAGATGCAGGAAAAGGCCGGCATTTTGCCGGATATCCAGCAGGTGTCACAGACCAATGAAAAGAGGGAATTTTTGCTACACTCCATGCCCGGCAACACCCTGGTGTGGATGGACGATACCCTGCTAACACGGGACAGGATAGAAGAAGGGCATGAAAGGGCCGGTGATCCGGATCGGTTCATCAACGGCGGTGAATTCATGGAGGCCATGGCCGGCGCCAGGCTGGTTGAATTCCGTAAAGCTTTTTTTGCCACTGGTCCGGACAAACTCCTGCAACTGCAGTTTAGTCCCCAACCCTCTTTCAATAAAAACTTTGAGCTCCTGATTCAAAACCTGGAAAAAAACGCCCGGAATAAAATCAGGAACATCATCCTGTCTGACAACCCCCACCAGCTCGAGCGCATCCATTCCATTTTTGAAACCCTGCATCAGGGGGAGGACTCCAAAATAAGGTTCGAATACGATGCATTGTTGCTCGGCCTACATGAAGGATTTATTGACCAGGGAAATGGGCTGGCCTGCTATACGGATCATCAAATATTCGAAAGGTATCACCGGTTCCGGATACGGGATAAATTCCCGGGCAAGCAGGCCCTCAGCATCAAGGACCTGTATGACTTGAAGAAGGGGGATTACATTACCCACATCGACCATGGGATAGGGGTGTTCAGCGGACTGGAACACATAGAGGTCAATGGAAGGCAGCAGGAGGCCATTCGCCTGATTTATAAAGACAATGATATTTTATACATCAGTATTCATTCCCTGCACCGGATCTCAAAGTACATCGGCAAGGAAGGGACCGCTCCATCACTCCACCGCCTGGGATCCAATACCTGGAGCAACCTCAAAAACAAAACCAAGAAAAAGCTGAAGGATATTGCAAAGGATTTGATATCCCTCTATGCAAAACGCAAATCGAGTCCGGGATTTCCCTTCTCACCCGACACCTATTTGCAGAACGAACTCGAGGCTTCCTTTGTTTTCCAGGACACGCCCGACCAGGAGAAGTCGACCGCCGACGTAAAAGCGGATATGGAAGCACCCCACCCGATGGACCGGCTCATCTGCGGGGATGTGGGGTTTGGCAAAACGGAAGTGGCCATCCGGGCGGCATTCAAGGCGGTGACCGATTCCAGGCAGGTGGCCGTGCTTGTACCAACCACCATCCTTGCCCTCCAGCACTTTTATACCTTCTCGGACCGTCTGAAAGACTTTCCGTGCACGGTAGACTACGTCAGCAGGTTCAGAAGTGAAAAGGAGAAAAACGAAACCTTCAGGCGCCTGAAGGAAGGCAAACTGGACATTTTGATCGGGACCCACAGGCTGTTGAGCAAGGATGTCCGGTTTAAAGACCTCGGGCTCCTCATCGTTGATGAGGAGCAGAAATTCGGGGTGGGTGCGAAAGAACGGCTCAAACAGTTAAAAACCAATGTAGATACCCTGACCCTGACCGCCACCCCGATTCCCCGCACCCTGCAATTTTCGCTCATGGGGGCCAGGGACCTCTCCCTGATCAACACCCCGCCGCTTAACCGCTATCCCATCCTTACCGAGCTCCATGTGTTCAACGAGAACCTGATCAGGGACGCCATTATGCAGGAGATCGCCAGGGGTGGCCAGGTGTTCTTCGTGCACAACCGGGTGCAGAACCTGCCCGAAATTGCAGCGATCATTCAGCGCTTATGCCCCGATCTGACTATAGCCGTCGGCCACGGACAACTGGACGGGACCAAATTGGAAAAGATCATGGTTGGCTTTATTCAGGGCGATTACGATGTCTTGGTTTCAACCACCATTATTGAATCGGGACTGGACATTCCCAATGCAAATACAATCATCATCAACAACGCCCACCATTTCGGCTTGAGTGACCTGCACCAGATGAGGGGACGGGTTGGCCGGACCAACAAGAAGGCATTCTGCTACCTGCTTACCCCGCCCATGAGCACCCTGACCAACGATGCACGCAAACGACTGAGGGCCATTGAGGAATTCTCTGACCTGGGCAGTGGATTCAACATTGCCATGCGTGATCTGGACATCCGTGGAGCCGGGAATATTCTGGGGGCAGAGCAAAGTGGCTTTATCGCAGAGATTGGTTTCGAAATGTATCAGAAAATACTCCACGAGGCCATGACAGAGCTTCGTGAAAAAGAATTCAGGACCCTGCAGAGCGAGACCGACCAATTCCCCGTGGGTGAATGTCAGCTAGAGACAGACCTGGAGCTGATGATTCCCAACGACTACGTGAACAACATTCAGGAACGCTTAAACCTGTATAAGGAGTTGGACGGTATCAGCCAGGAAGAACAGCTGATCCGGTTTGCCGATCAATTGTCGGACAGGTTCGGCCCCCTTCCGGCGCAAACAAAGGGCTTGCTTCAGGCCGTCAGACTCAGGCGGGAAGCCCGGGAAGCGGGTTTTGAAAAAATCATCCTTAAATCCGGAAAATTCATCGGGTACTTCCCACAGGATCAGGAATCCCGGTATTTCCAGACGGAGATGTTCAGCAAGGTACTGGCTTTTGCCCAAAGTCATCACAAAACCTGCGCCCTGAAAGAAACCGCAAACAAACTCAGCCTGAGCATCGAACCGGTCAGGGGAATCGAAAAGGCCCTTGAGATCATCCGCGATATCAAGCAAGCCAAAAACCTTCCTTAGTCTTCCGGCTCCCCCCTGAGCAGTTCCCTGATGTCAAGTTTAATTTTCTCGGCAAGGTTCTCGGCTTTCACCGGATGGTCACTTTCGGCATAGATGCGGATAATCGGCTCGGTATTAGACCGCCGCAGGTGAACCCACTCCTTGTCGAAGCATATTTTAATCCCATCGGTATGGTCTCTGGGCTGCTTTTCGTATTTGGCCGCGATCTTGTCAAAGACCAGCTGCATGTCAATGTCGGATGGTAGCTCCACCTTGTTTTTGGAAATAACATACTCGGGATACTTCTTCCGGAGTGCGGTACAGGATTTTCCGAATTTGGCCAGGTGGGTGAGAAAAAGGGCGGCTCCCAGGAGGGCATCACGACCATAATGCAGGGGCGGGTAAATGACGCCCCCATTGCCCTCTCCCCCGATCACTGCATTGGTTTTTTTCATCATTTCAACCACATTGACCTCGCCCACTGCCGAAGAATAATACCGGCAGCCAAATGATTCGGTAAGGTCTTTCAGGGCGAGGGTGGATGACAGATTACTGACGGTGCTTCCGGGGGTTCTGGACAATACATAGTCGGCAACGGAAACCAGTGTATATTCTTCACCGAAGAACTCCCCGTCCTCACAAATAATGGCCAGGCGATCCACATCGGGATCCACGGCAAAACCCACATGGACTTTGTTCTGCCTGACGGTTTCCGATAATTCCCCAAGGTTTTCAGGCAAGGGTTCAGGATTATGGGAAAAGAGTCCGTCGGCCTCACAAAAAACCTCTATAACCTTTTTCACACCAAGGGCTTCGAGCAGCAGCGGAAGAGCCACTCCACCAATTGAATTCACCGCATCAACGGCCACGGTGAAACCTGCCGCCGCAATGGCATCCCTGTCGACCAGGGGAAGGGAAATGATTTTTTCAATATGTGTCTCAAGCATTCCCTCGTCAAAAGAATAGCTCCCGAATTTTTCGACGGGAGAAAAATCGAGCTTTTCCGGACCCATGAATGAAACGATCTGCTGACCCTGCTCCCCGGTCACAATTTCCCCGTCTTCATTCAGGAACTTCAGTGCATTCCAGTTCTTTGGATTGTGACTGGCTGTAATGATGATGCCGCCATGGGCCTGGTGAAAGCCCACGCCCATGGCTACCGTTGGTGTGGGGGCCATTCCGGCATCCACAACGTCAATGCCCATGGCCTGTAGGGTGCCCAGTACGATGTTGTTCACCATCATTCCTGAAGTCCGGGCGTCACGTCCCACCACCACCCGGATGGGGCCCTCCTGGTTGCGGTGCCTGAGCCACATGCCATAGGCGCCGGTAAATAATACAATATCAACGGGGGTTAGTCCTTCTCCCGGCTTCCCGCCAAGGGTACCACGAATGCCGGCGATGGACTGAATCAGGGTCATTTACCTCAATTTGGAAAACAAAGATAGGGATTGATGGCGGGTAAAAAAAACAAGCCGGATAGAAAGTTTTTCAAATTTTTCGGCACATAATGGCTATTTTTGTTAAAAACAGGGCCCCTTTTTACACTGAGCACTTCGATGCGAGATCGTTACATTGTTTTCATCCTGGCAAGTGTCCTTGTTGGTTGTATCCCCACACGAAACATTCCTGAAGACAGCCACCTGCTTCAACGCAATAAAATCGTAGTGGAAGACGCCCACCTGGGTAGCGATGACCTGCGCGGACTGGTGCGGCAAAAACCCAACCGAAAGATCCTTGGGTTCTACCGTTTTCACCTGAACGTATACCAGCTCGCTGACCGGGGTCGTGAGAACAGCATCAAGCGATGGATGAAGAACACCATTGGCCGCCCGCCCGTGCTGTACGACCCGGTCCTTGCCGAAAGCACCAAAGAACAATTTGAGCTCTTTATGCAAGGCAAAGGCTACTTCAACGCCAGGGTGGAAAAAGAAGTGGATTTTCGCGGCAAGCGGGCCTATGTTACCTACAGGGTGCAGGGGAATACCCCCTATCGCATCCGCAACATCAGCTATGCCATCCCTGACAGCAGGCTGGAGGGGTTTGTCCTTGATGACAGGGAAAACGCCCTTCTGGAGACGGGCATGCGCTACGACACCGAGATCCTGCAGGAAGAAAGGGAAAGGATAGCCAGAAACCTGAAAGACCGGGGGTTTCACCTTTTTTCCAGGGAATTTATTTTTTTCCGCCTGGACAGTGCCCTCTCAAGCAAACAACTGGACATGGAGCTGGCCATCAATGACCCCGCGGGAGTCCGCCTCCCCGACACCGACAGTTTAAGCACCGAAAGGCACCGACGGTTCCGGATCGACCATGTTTACCTGTATCCCGAATACTCCCCGTTCAGGCCTGTCACGGTCTTTTCCGACACCACCGTTTTTCGCATGGACAGAAACGGGGATCACACCACGTATACTTTTCTTCACAACGAACCCCTGCGCATCAGGCCCAAGGTGGTGGCAAACAATATTTTGATCGAACAGGGAGGTTACTACAGCATCAGCGATGTGGAACAGACCTACAGCTATTTGTCCCGTCTGCGTAATTTTCGCTTTATCAATATACAGTTTTCCGAAAACCCCCGGCCGGACCAGGGAACCCCCTCAGACACCCTGGGGTTTCTGGATACAAGAATACAGCTGACAAGATCTCCTTCAAACGCCTTTACCATAGAAGCAGAAGGGCTGAACACTTCAGGAAATCTGGGTGTCGCCGGCAACCTCATCTTTTTTAACCGGAATGTATTCAGAGGGGCTGAAGTATTCAATCTTCGCCTGAAGGGAGCCCTGGAGGTATCGGGAGAAACAAGCGAAGATGAAGTGATTCAGCGCCTGCCTTTCAACACCCTTGAAATGGGGGCGGAGGCCAGCTTTGACTTTCCAAAGCTATTGTTTCCCATCCCCATGGAGCGCCTGTCGAAAACCTCCAGACCCAAAAGCACCATCCTGGCAGGGATCAATTACCGTCAGCGGCCAGACTATACCAGGTATATTCTGAACACCAGCTATGGCTTCGAATGGAGTGCGAGTCCGACGAAACGCCACCACCTCTTCCCCCTGGAGATCAGTTCCATTAAAATTTTTAACGACTCCTTGCTTCAGGCCAAGATTCCGGACAATAACCCTTTGATCCTAAGCAGGTTCAGAGACCATCTGATCGCCGGGACCAAATACAATTTCGTGTACAGCAACCAGCAGCCGGGCGTGGACGTGGACTTTATTTATTTCAGGGGGAACCTGGAGGCCGCCGGAAACCTACTGTACCTTGCAGCCAAACAGTTTAACCTGCCCGCCGATGAGAATCAGAACCACCGGCTGTTCAATATTCCTTTTGCCCAGTACATCAAAGGGGAGGCCGACCTGAGGTATTACCGGGTATTCAACCAGGAAAACACACTGGCATTCCGTTTTTTGGCGGGAGCGGGCATTCCATACGGGAACATAGATGTCATGCCGTTTATCAAAAGCTTTTATGGGGGCGGAGCCAATGGGGTAAGGGCCTGGAGGATCTATTCACTGGGCCCGGGGAGTTACCGGGGCACACAGGACGTGCGGTTCGACCGGTATGGGGACATCAAACTGGAAGCGAACGCAGAATACCGTTTTGCCATTTACAAATTCTGGAAGGGCGCCTTTTTTGTGGATGCGGGAAACGTATGGTTTTTGAAAGAGAACCCCCAGTTCCCGGGCGGAGAATTTCAAATCGGGCGGTTTTATAAGGACCTGGCCATAGGCGCCGGAGCAGGGGTGCGCCTCGACTTTGACTTTTTCATCATCCGGGTGGATGCCGCCTTTCCCGTCAGAGACCCTTCTATGAAACCGGGAAACAAATGGAGAAATTCCTGGCCGGGTTTCAGCCAGTGGAATTTCAACCTGGGCATCGGTTATCCCTTTTAACGCATGGCTTTTGACATCGAACATATTATCCTGGGCGATTTTCCCTATGAACCGACCCCGGATCAGCGGGACCTGATCGGGAGGCTGGCCCTGTTTTTGAATACCACCCGCCAAACCAATGTGTTTCTGCTCAAGGGTTATGCCGGAACAGGGAAGACCACCATCATCAGCAGCCTGGTAAAGTACCTGGACCAGGCGGGTTCGGGCTCGGTTCTGCTGGCGCCAACGGGCCGGGCGGCAAAAGTGATGGCGTCCTATACGGGCAGCCTGGCCTACACCATTCACAAAAAAATCTATCGCTTGCAGGAGGGACAGGACGGAGGAACGGAGGTGGCTTTGCAAACCAACAAACACAAAGACACCCTGTTTCTTGTGGACGAGGCATCCATGATCGGGGGGGCTGCCGAAGCCACCACACCAGGTTTATTCGGAGGCATCAACCTGTTGGACGATCTGATCCAATACGTCTACAGCGGCAGAAATTGCCGGATGGTCCTGATCGGTGATACGGCCCAGCTCCCCCCTGTCAATGCAAAAAGCACCCCGGCCCTGAGCCCC
>JAWLHS010000068.1:0-10374 GCA_041690235.1 Bacteroidales bacterium | reverse complement strand
CCTGGCCAGGGGTTGGTCTGCAAACAGGGCGCGTATGTCATCGTAGGCCTTCAGATAGGTAACGGGATTGGACCGGGAAGACTTCCCGATGGGGTTCTGATCGATGTATTCCACATCCTTCAGGCTTTCCAGATCTCCCCCCAGGGCATCGAACTTCCCGGTGCGTTCCCCGTAACCCCCGTAGTGTTTTTTCAGGGAAGGGTATAGAATATTTTTAACCAGGGAGGTTTTGCCCGACCCGCTCACCCCGGTGACAACCACCATGACCCGTAAGGGGAGCTTCACATCAAATCCCTTCAGGTTGTGCTGGCGGACCCCTTTCAGTTCAATATATTCCACCCATTTCCGCCTGTGCTCAGGAATTTCTATTCGCATGGCGTTGTTCAGGTAAGAGGCCGTCAGGCCCTGGTTTGTCTTCAATAGCTCATCAAATGACCCCTGGAACAGAACCTCCCCTCCATGGGTGCCGGCCAGCGGACCGATATCGATGATCTGGTCGGCCGACCGCATGATCTCTTCGTCATGCTCCACCACAATCACCGTATTGCCCAGGTCACGTAATTTTTTCAGCACCTTGATCAGGCGGTGGGTGTCGCGGGGATGCAGACCGATACTTGGTTCATCGAGGATGTACAGGGAACCGACCAGGCTGCTGCCAAGCGAAGTGGCCAGGTTGATGCGCTGGGATTCCCCGCCCGACAAGGTGGAAGACAAGCGATTCAGTGTCAGGTAGCCCAGGCCTACATCATCGAGGTACTCCAGGCGGTTGCCGATCTCGGTGAGCAGGCGCTTTGCGACCGCCCGCTGATGGGTATCCAGGGGCAGCGTACGGAAAAACCCCCGGAGTTGTCCGATTGGCATCAGCACCAGGTCGGTAATCGATTTTCCGGCGATCTTCACATAGTTGGCATCCTTACGCAGGCGGGTTCCCTGGCAATCCGGACAGCTTGTTTTGCCGCGGTAGCGAGACAGCATGACCCGGTACTGTATCTTGTACTGGTTTTCTTCCACCATCCGAAAAAAGGCATTCAGGCCATGAAAGAATTTATTGCCCGTCCATAACAATTCCTTTTGATCTTCGCTCAGCTCGTAATAGGGTTTGTGGATGGGGAAATCAAACTTGTACGCATTGGCCACCAGACGGTCTTTCCACTTGCCCATCTTTTCTCCCCTCCAGCAGGCCACGGCTTCTTCGTAAATCGACAGGCTTTTGTTGGGTACCACCAGGTCCGGATCAATACCGATTACGCTGCCAAAACCCTCACAGGTTTTGCAGGCACCGTAGGGATTGTTGAACGTAAACAGGTTCACAGAGGGTTCCTCAAAAGTAATCCCGTCCAGTTCAAACCGGTTGGAAAAATGGGTCTCCTGCTTTTGTCCGCCCGATCCGTACTGAAGCAGGCACTCGCCCTCCCCCTCAAAAAACGCCACCTGTGCTGAGTCCGCAATGCGGCTGGCAAGCTCCTGATCGTCCGGCTGGACAACGAAGCGATCTATGATCATCAGGGGTTTTTTCCGGAACTCAAGGGCGTGAACATCGGGCAGGATTTCATCGATGCGTTCCACCTTGTCGTTGATCAGCAAGCGGGAAAACCCCTGCTGCATCAGAACCTTTAGCTGGTCTTCCAGGCTGCGCCCCGGATTGAGATTCAGTGGAGCCAAAAGCACCACCTTTTGTCCGCCGGGCAAGGCAAGCGAAAAATCCACCACTTCGGTCACCGTATGCCGCTTCACCAGGTTGCCGGATACCGGTGAGAGGGTCTGCCCGATACGGGCAAACAACAGCTTCAGGTAATCATAGATTTCTGTAGAGGTGCCGACGGTTGAGCGGGGGTTGCGCGTATTCACCCTTTGTTCTATGGCAATGGCCGGCGAGATCCCTTTGATGTAATCCACTTCGGGCTTGTGCATCCGGCCGAGAAATTGCCTGGCATAGGCACTTAAACTCTCCACGTAGCGTCGCTGGCCTTCAGAGTAAAGGGTATCGAACGCAAGGGAAGATTTTCCGGAGCCCGACAAACCAGTAATCACCACAAGCTTTCGCCTTTCAATGGCCACATCCACATTCTTGAGATTATGTACACGCGCCCCCTTGATCAGTATAAACCGTTTCGGATCGAGGGATTCCAATGAAAAAGATGCCTTCATGCCAGCGGGAAATTACGTGCAAAATTACCATTATTATCCGTCGTTTCCATATCCGAAAGAGGCTTTAACATTCGCAAAACATTCAGCGCAAACCCCAAATCCGCCATTGCCGCCCCCTTCCTGCGAGACCATCCGACAAAAAAGGGGGAATATATATTCTGAATGCCAGTTTGTATAATTTTGTACATTGCAGGTCGTTTTGTCAGGTCATTGTTTGTTTCACCAAACCCCCAGGTATTATGATGAAGGAAAACCTTACCCGGATTATCCAGGAAAACATACAGAAGAACTGGAACATTCAATCAATGAGTGACTACAAGGGAAGCAGTTATTCCTTTGCGGATGTCGCCCGCCAAATAGCCCGGCTGCACTTGCTGTTCAGGGAATGTGGCATCAGGCAGGGCGACAAGGTGTCTTTGGTGGGCAAAAACTCGGCCAACTGGGGCATCACCTACCTGGCAACGATTACCTACGGAGCGGTGGTGGTGCCCATCCTTCCGGATTTCAAAGCCAATGACGTACAGCATATCATTAACCACTCCGACTCCCTGCTTTTGTTTGCGGCCGACAACCTGTTTGACTCGCTCGACACCGAAAAGACCAGGAAACTGAAAGGGGCCTTTTCCCTGAAGGATTTTTCCCTGCTGTCGGATATGGGAGAGAAAAACACCCGGAAATCATTCGAAAACCTTGACAAACTGTTTGAAAAGACCTATCCCCAGGGCTTGAAGCCCGAAGGAGTCAATTACAAGCCCATTCCCAACAAAGACCTGGCTGTGATCAGCTATACATCAGGTACAACAGGGTTTACGAAAGGGGTCATGATCCATCACAACAGCCTGGTAGCGAACATTATCTATGCGAACGAAAACATGCCGCTCAGTCCGGGTGATGCCATCGTTTCATTCCTTCCCCTTGCCCATGCCTACGGCTGTGCTTTCGAGTTTCTGTGGCCATTTACCCTGGGCTGCCACATTACCTTTTTGACCAAGACCCCCTCTCCGCAGATCATTCTGGAAGCCTTCAGGGAGATCCGTCCGCGCCTGGTGTTGTCTGTTCCCCTGATTATCGAAAAAATCTATAAGAAACAGATCCTCCCGGCCATGGGCAAGCCGGCCCTGAAGACGCTGATAAAGGTGCCCCTGCTGAACAAGGTGGTTTATAAAAAGATATACGACAAGCTGTTCAATGTGTTTGGCGGGAACTTCCACGAGATCGTGATTGGCGGTGCCGCCCTCAACAAAGAAGTGGAAGTGTTTTTGAACAAAATTGGTTTCCCCTTTTCCATTGGTTATGGCATGACCGAATGTGGCCCGCTGATCAGCTACGCCAACTGGGATAAAACCCGGCTGGGTTCTGCCGGCAGGATCGTCGACACCATGGAAGTGACCATAGACAGCCCGGATCCGTACAACGAAGTGGGCGAAATTCTTGTCAGGGGAGAAAACGTGATGCTGGGGTATTACAAGAATGAAGAAGCCACCCGGGCAGCCCTGGATGAGCAGGGATGGTTGCATACAGGTGATTTGGGCGTCATTGACAAGGACAATTATATCTATATCAAGGGCCGCAGCAAAAGCATGATTTTGGGTGCTTCGGGGCAAAACATCTACCCCGAGGAGATCGAGGCCTTGCTCAACAACAAAAAACTGGTACAGGAAGCCCTCGTTGTGGAAAAAAACGGCTTGCTCACTGCCATGATATATCCGGACTATGAATCCGTAGACAAACTAAAAATCAGCGAGAAAGAACTCAATGACACCCTTGAGGGCTATAAAACGGAATTGAACGCTGACCTGCCTTCCTATATGAATATATCCCGAATCAAGATCGTGCCGGAAGAGTTTGAAAAGACGCCGAAGAAAAGCATTAAACGATTTTTATATACTTTTGATAACTAATTTCACGGTTTTTTCGTATACCAAAACGTTGTACTAAAAAAAATACGTACATTTGTTGCTGACGAAGCCTTAAGTTTCACTAACCATCGGAGGACTGACTATAGGATAGAACACTACTCTTGACAACCAATACATGGAGGCCATTATTATGAATGACCGCATAATCAGCGATCAAGAGTTAATCCGTCAGTTTATCTCAGGCGATCACTCTTCTCTGGAGATCCTCATTTCCAGACACCAACGGAAGATTTTTTCCTACATTCTTCTTATTGTCAAAGACAAGCACCTGGCAGAGGACGTGTTTCAGGACACCTTCATCAAGGTGATCAACACCCTTCGATCGGGGGCCTACAACGAGGAGGGCAAGTTTCTTCCATGGGTGATGCGCATTGCCCACAACCTGATTATCGATTTTTTCAGGAAGTCAAAGCGCATGCCCTATGTGGAAAACAGTGATGAGTACGATTTCTTCGAAACCCTGAACCTGTTTGAAGATACGGTGGAAGACAAGATGATCATCAACCAGATCCATCAGGATGTCAGGCATCTGGTCGAATTCCTGCCCGACGAACAAAAGGAGGTGCTAAAAATGAGGCATTACATGGACATGAGCTTCAAGGAAATTGCCGAAAAAACGGATGTAAGCATCAATACGGCCCTCGGACGCATGCGGTATGCCCTGATCAACCTGAGAAAACTGATCAGGGAAAAGGAAATCATCCTTACCCGTTAATTCCATAGGCTCTCATGGACATCAAGGAACATGTATCCCTGAAAGGGTACACCACCTTCGGCATCGACGTTTCGGCAACATACTTTTTGGAGGCCCGCTCACTGGACGATCTGCAGCAGGCTTTCTCTCAAAAACTCTTTGGCTCCCATCCCCATATGGTCCTCGGCGGGGGGTCGAACGTATTGTTTACGAGGGATTTCGTCGGACTGGCTATTCTGGTGGGTAATAAGGGCATTGAAGTGGCGGAACAAACCGCTGAATCGATCGTACTGGAGGTTCAGGCCGGAGAGGAATGGGACGGACTGGTGGCCCATTGCGTGGAAAGGGGCTGGGGCGGACTCGAAAACCTGTCAGGGATACCGGGCCGCGTCGGAGCCAGTCCGATGCAAAACATCGGTGCCTACGGAAGAGAGCTCAAAGATGTTTTTCATTCCCTTCAGGCGTTTGATAAACAAGCCGGAAGACTGGTAAAATTCGGCCCGCAGGATTGCCGGTTCGGCTACCGCGACAGTTATTTCAAAAATGAAGGGAAGAACCGCTACATCATTACAAGTGTTTGTTTTCGCCTGGGCCTTGAAAACCACCGCCTCTGCCTGGGTTACGGAACATTGGCTTCCGAGCTGAACAGGCTCGGGATAAAAAATCCCGGAATCCGGGATGTACGTCAGGCGGTAATCAACATCAGAAATAGCAAATTGCCTGATCCGGCGGTGCTGGGAAATGCCGGAAGTTTCTTTAAAAACCCGGTGGTCTCAATGGAAAAATTCAGGCGATTGCAGGACAAGCATCCAGACCTGGTGGCTTTCCCCGACCCCGGCGGAATGAAACTTGCGGCCGGATGGCTCATTGAAAAGGCCGGACTGAAAGGCTTTCGCCTGGGAGACGCCGGCGTGCACGAGCGCCAGGCCCTTGTGCTTGTTAATTATGGCCGGGCCAGTGGAAAGGACATCGCTGACCTGGGGCAGGCCGTCCAAAACGCTGTATCCGAAAAATTTGGGGTTGAACTGGCCCCGGAGGTCAATATTTATTAAGGGAATGAAGCCAATTTATTAAGGGAATGAAGCCATGACAACCGAGATTTTCAAATCCACAATCCTGAACCGGGTTGAAAAATACGGGGCTTTGATCGCCTTGTTTTTATTGACTTACAGGGTCTTTTTCGGTATCGCCCTCGATGTTTTCCTGTTGAATGCCATCACCCTCCTGGCGATTTACTACCTCTGGCTGGGCTTTTTCCTGTTTAACAAAACCCTTCCGCTGGACCTGGTAGACCGCCGAAAACGAGTGCGCTTCACTCCCTTCAGAACCGTCTCCAGTATTCTTATGGGTCTGGTTTATTCAGTTTGTCTGATTGCGATCCTGTACGCCGTTTTCTTTTACCCCCGCATGCAGTTCATGCTGGGGTTTGCCTTCTTTTTACTTGGCGCTTCGTTGGCATCTACCCTGGTCTATCACTGGTTGAACAAAGCCGATTGGCATTTCTTGTCTCAGTTTTACCGCCGCACGGCCATTTTGGGGGTCTTCATTTTGGGAACAATCATTACACCGGTGGAAACACGCCTGGGTATTCTCTATTCCAACTACCCTGGCTTTGTTGAGGCTTATAAGGAATACCGAACGAACCCCGATTCCCCGGAGGCCCTCGAACGGTTAAGAAGTGAAAGGAGCAATTTCAGGTAATGTTTTATTCCGGGTTTAATGCACCGATAAACTTTTCAACCCGCCTTTCCAATTGCTCCCTTACCGATTCATAAGCGGAAGGATCGTTCAGCTCAGCACGAACCCCGACATAGTATTTGATTTTTGGTTCCGTTCCGCTGGGGCGCATGGTGATCTTCGTTCCATCCTTAAGAAAAAATTGCAGCACATTGGATCGCGGAAAATTCAGGGGAGATGTCTTCCCTGCCACCAGATCAAGGGTCTCTCCGCGCTCATAATCATGTACCTTCACTACTGTGACACCCCCAATGGATACTGGTGGCCTGAGCCTGTAACCATCCATTAGCTTCCGGATCTCCTCCAGCCCGGCCCGTCCCTTTTTTGTCACCGACAACAATTTTTCGTGGAAGAAGCCGAATCTGGCATAAATCCCGGACAACAATTCCGGAAGGGTCTTCCCCTGCTCCCGCGCCCAGGCGGCCGCTTCAGCCACGATACAACAACTGATAATGGCATCCTTATCACGAATGTAATCGCCGACAAGGTACCCATAGCTTTCTTCGCCCCCGGCGATGAATTGTTTATGTCCTTCGAGTTTCCCGATCAGCTCCCCTATGTATTTAAACCCCGTGAGCACATCAAAGCATTCAACTCCGTAATGGGCTGCCATCTCATTCAACAGCTCTGTTGTCACGATGGTCTTGACCAGGTATTCGCTGCCGGTAATCTTTTTCTGGGCCTTCCATTGTTCCAGCAGGTAATAAATGATGATGGTGGCTGTCTGGTTTCCGTTCAGCAATGTGAAGGCTCCGTTCCTGTTTTTAACCGCCACCCCGACCCTGTCGCCATCCGGGTCGGTCGCCATAACCAGGTCGGCATCAACTTCTTTCCCTTTGTCAAGGGCCATTTTCAGGGCGGCGGGCTCTTCCGGGTTTGGGGAAACCACCGTTGGAAAATCACCACTGACCACATCCTGTTCCGGAACATGGAATACGTTTTCAAAACCGAATGCCTTCAGGGCGGCCGGGGCAAGGTACACCGCCGTTCCGTGGATGGGGGTGAACACCATCTTCAGATCCCTGTGCCGTGAGATCAGCCCGGGCGACATGGAATACCCTTTCAGGGTATCAATATACAATTCGTCAAATCCGGCCCCCACCATTTCGATGCGTTCTGCCTGGCGTCCGAACCGGACCTGCCCGGGGTCCTGTATCTTTTTCACTTCCGAAATGATGTTGTGGTCGTGCGGAGGGACAACCTGTCCCCCGTCTCCCCAGAAAACCTTATAGCCGTTGTACTCCTTCGGATTGTGGGAGGCCGTGATGACGATCCCGGCCCGGCAGCCAAAATGCCTTACGGCAAAGGACAAAATGGGGATGGGGCTCAGCTTGTCGAACAAGAACACCTTCAGTCCGTTTGCCGAGAGAATCTCCGCAGCAACACCGGCAAAATAGGAACTGTTGTTTCGGCAGTCATATGCAATGGCAATACCAATCTCTTCATCGTGGGGAAAGCAGCTAAGGAGGTAGTTGGCCAGCCCCTGTGTAGCCATCCCGACGGTATATTTGTTCATTCGGTTGGTGCCAACACCCATAATGCCACGAAGGCCACCGGTACCGAACTCCAGATCACGGTAAAAAGAATCCGTCAACCCGGCGGGGTCGTTTTCAATCAAAAACTTCACCTGGTCCTTTGTTTCCTGGTCAAAATCATTTTCAAGCCATTTTTGGGCCCTTTTCAAAACGCTGGATTCTATCCGTTCCATAAAAAATCATTTTTTTTAATTAAAAGCGCATGGGGAGTCACCACTTTCAAAGGTAAGCCTTTTTTGAAAATCCCGTCACAGAACCAATGTCCTGTTCTGCCTGTTCACAAAATTGTTTGTATTTTTAGTGGTCTGAAGCCAGGTTTTTTGCGCAACATCCAATTGAAGAAACTGTTATCCCCGGGCCAATGATGAGCTTTGAGATCTTTTTGGTTTTTTTTATCCTTTTTCTTGCCCTGCTTCTGTTGTTCACCGGGTGGATTCGTATGGATATTGTGGCCTTATTGGTGCTGGGATCTTTGGCCATCAGCGGACTGCTCACTCCTGAAGAAGCCCTCTCGGGCTTTAGTAATCCGGCCGTAATCACGGTATGGGCCATGTACATTCTGAGCGCAGCCCTCTACCAGACCGGGGTGGCAAAAAAGATCGGGCGGCAGGTATTGAGGTTTTCCGGCAAAAGCGAAACCAGGATCATCGCCCTGATCATGATCAGCGCCGGCAGTCTTTCGGCCTTTATAAACAACATCGGTGTGGCTGCTTTGATGTTGCCGGTTGTTATGGACATTGCCAGGTCAACAGGCAAGGCCCCATCCCGTCTGCTCATTCCTTTGGTCTTCGGCTGCCATCTTGGGGGCCTGACCACCCTGATCGGGACCCCTCCTAACCTTTTGATCAGTTTTGCGCTGGAGGACGGCGGACTACAGGGTTTTTCACTATTCGACTATACCCCGGTCGGCCTGGGTGTCATGCTGGCAGGGATTGCCTTTGTAGCCTTAATAGGCAGGCACTTCCTACCAAGGCATGGAAGCATCCGGGATACCATACAAGAGCACCAAAAAGCCCTGGCGGCTTCCTATGCCCTGGAAGAGCGGACCTTTTTAATCCGCATCAGGCCGTCGTCCGGCCTGATCGGAAAAACTTTGGCGGAAAGCAGCTTGCGTACCGCATTGGGCATCAATGTCCTGTCTGTCAAACGGGATGGGGGCGGGACCATCCTGGATCCCGACCCGAATACCGTGCTGCGTCCCAATGACCAGCTTTTTGTTCAGGGCCGCAGGGAGGCATTGAAGGGTTTGGAAGACTGGAAAGTATTATTGCCCGGACAGACCGGGATAGATCCCAGTGAGCTGTTACCGGCAGGCGGAACCATATTTGAAACCCAGGCAACGGAGAAGTCAGGCCTGATCGGAAACATCACGGGGTCTGAAGAGGTAAAAAAACACCTCAGGGTTAACCTGCTTGCGGTAAAAAAGAAGGAACAGATCATCCGGGATCCTATCAGCAGCATCAAAATAGAAGCCGGTGATAAATTGTTGCTCCAGGGATCTCCTGCCCAGGTCGAAAAGCTTGAGAAGGACGGTATGATACAACCTCCCGAAGTGGTCGGGGCGGATCGACTGGCCAACGACTATGCACTTCATGAGGGACTTTTCATCATGGAGGTCGCTGAACCCTCTGATTTGCTCCCCCAGGCAAACGATGAAACCCATCTTTGCAGCGTGTTTGGCTTAACCGTATTGGGGATTATCCGAAAAGGCGGTGGCCTGTATCTTCCCGAACCCGGTGAACCGTTTAAAGCAGGTGATCGTGTGCTGGTACAGGGGAACAATGACAACCTGAACCTGGTTCGCAGTCTTCTCAACATTGATGTTCTGGATAAAAAGGGACCGGGAGCCCAGAGCCTGAAAGCCGAACATGTTCAGATGGCCGAGGCGGTGTTGGCACCAAGGTCCACATTGGTGGGTAAAACACTGAGGGAAATTAATTTCCGGAGGAAATACGGATTGACGGTGCTGGCCATTTGGGGAGGAGGAAAGGTTCACCGAACCAACCTGAACAATGTTCCGCTCCGTTTTGGCGAAGCCTTGCTGTTGTACGGGAAAAAGGGGAAAATCGAATTGATTGGCAGGGAGGAAGACTTTATCCTGTTGACCGACACCCGGCCATCCGGTTTAAGAACCCACAAGGCACTGACTTCCGTACTGATCATGATTGGCATCCTTGTTCCGGTGCTTTTGGGCATCGTCCCCCTGGCCATTTCCGCCCTGATCGGAATTGCCCTGATGGTTCTGAGCGGTTGTCTGAAAATGGAGGAGGCGTACCGCGCCATCGAGTGGCGGTCTGTTTTCCTGATTGCCGGATTACTGCCTTTGGGAACCGCCATGGTT
>JAWLHS010000067.1:0-10614 GCA_041690235.1 Bacteroidales bacterium | reverse complement strand
CGTCCAAGACCCTTCGGGCAGCGGGGTGTTCCGCACAGAGTTCTATCAGGCGGATTATATCGGCACAGCAGTCCCCACGGTGGCCCAGAACCTGACGGCAATCGTCCGTCAATACAGGGAAACCATTCAGATTACCGCCCGCTCGGTGGCTGACTTTGAAGCCGTTGGGGAGGAACCCCGGTTTGCGCTGACTTTCATTGTTACCGATGAGGATGGAGAAGCCCTCGAAGGGGCTGTGATCACCGTGGCCGGAGAAGACTATGCCGCCGGTCAGTACCTGATCGAAGAGCTCTTGCCGGGGACCTATCAATACACGGTTTCGCTGGAAGGATACCATTCCTTTACTGGCCAGGTTGTCATTGCATCAGATGATATTGAGATTGCCGTAATGCTGATTGCCGTTGATCCCTTCCTGGTGGACGTATTTCCCTGGATGGAAGGCTTTGAGGATGACTTCCCGCCGGAAGGATGGATGCATTACCAGGCGGGTGATGCCGGATCCTGGGAAACCCATTCTACAGCCTATGCAGGCGATGCAGCGGCCTACCATGCATTTACATCCCCGGGGGAAGAGGCCAACAGCTGGCTGGTGACGCCCCAGATCCTGCTTCCCGAAGACGAGACCATGCTCCTGAGTTTTTTCCAGCGCAATGCCGCCATGGGAGATTACGGATACAGCGGGGTATGGATTTCTGCCGGCAGCGGCAATCCGCTCAACGAACATTTTGTTGAAATCTATGAATCGGATGATGCCGTGGGAACCTATTCGGAAAAGATGCTGAACCTGGCCGACTATGCCGGCAAGGTGGTTTATCTGGCTTTTGTTTACCAGGGAGAAGACGGGCATGAATGGTGGATCGACAATGTAAAAATTGAACAAGCCCCTGACGTCATTGAAGTTCCCAACATTGCCGCCCTGCGCGAACTGGGGACCACGGATGGAACGGTATTTCGGATCACTGGTTCCGTTGTTTTGACCCACCAGAACGGAAACCGCAACCAAAAGTATTTTCAGGACGACACGGGCGCCATCCTGATCGACGATTCCCCCGGAATCATCACAACGACTTATGAGGAATACGATGCCGTCGAAGGGCTGACTGGTACCCTTGGGTTTTATGCCCAATTGTTGCAGATGGTCCCCACTGAGGATCCCGGTCCGGCTGTCAGCCAGGGCAATGAGGTCGAGCCCCTTGAGCTTACACTGGCCGATCTGAATCCCGAGCACCAGGCCATGCTGGTCATCGTCAGAGGAGTGAGCGTTGTGATCCCGGAAGGACAGACCACCTTTGCATCCAGCACAAGCTACACCATCTTTGATGACAGCGGGGAAAGCACGCTCCGCACACCCAACGTGAATGCCGGCCTGGATTATTTCGGGACCCCCATTCCGACCACGCCCAAGGACATGATTGCCATTGTCTCCCAGTTCAATGATGCTATGCAGATTTTCCCCAGGTCGCTGGATGACATCAAGGATCCCGATGCCACTGCCATCCCCGTGGCCGAGCTGCCTGAGGTGCTGCTGTACCCGAACCCTGCACAGCATTATTTCACCATTCAGAGTGATGAGGTCATCAATCAGGTGCGCGTTTTTGATTTGGGCGGCAGGTTAATGATCAGTATGGATGCAGCTCATAATCAGGTAAGACTGGAGACCGGCGGATTGAAAAACGGATTATACATTATTCAGGTTGTCTCCGGACAAAAAGTGATGAACCAACGTCTTCAGATCAGCAGGTAGACTTTAAAACAGGAAAAAGATGACCCATAAAACATTATTTAGATCGATCTTTTTCGTCGGATTGTTTTTGCTGACCGTGGCGGAGGTTTCAGCCGCTTCGGTCAGAGGCAGGGTAACAGACACGGGAGGGGAAACCCTCCCGTCTGCCCTTGTGCAGGCCGTTCATGAACAATCCGGACGATCCTTCGGAACAACAACGACCCTAAACGGGACTTTCAGCCTGGATCTGGATCCCGGAACTTACGAACTCACCGTTTCCTACCTGGGTTTTGATGAGAAAAAAATCACCATCCAGGTGCCGCGTGACCAGGATCTTGGAACCATAGAACTGTCCAGTCAGACCATCGGACTGCAGGAGGTCATGGTGGTTTCTTCCTATGCAAGGGACCGGCAGACACCGGTGGCCGTTTCGAATATTTCAGCAGAAATCATCACGGAGCGGCTGGGCACACAGGAATTCCCTGAAATTCTCAAGCTGACGCCCAGTGTGTATGCCACCAAAGACGGAGGCGGATACGGTGACTCCAGGATCAACCTGAGGGGATTTGACTCGAATAATATCGGGGTCCTGATCAATGGCGTACCGGTCAATGATATGGAGAATGGCCGGGTCTACTGGTCCAACTGGGCCGGACTGTCGGATGTGACCAGCACCATGCAGGTTCAGCGCGGATTGGGAGCAAGCCGCCTGGCCATCAGTTCGGTGGGCGGGACCATCAACATCATCACCCGGTCAACCGATGCACAGAGGCGGGGCTCTTTTTCCACCGCAATCGGGAGCGACGGCTATAGCAAACAATCCCTCACCTTGTCGACCGGGTTGATGGACAATGGCTGGGCCACCACTTTCTCGGGTAGCCGGACCACCGGCACCAGGTATATTGAGGGCCTGGACTATGAAGGCTGGTCCTATTTCCTGAATATTTCCAACCAGGTTTCCAGCAACCACACATTATCCCTGACTGCTTTCGGCGCACCACAGACACACAATCAGCGGTATCCGCGCCAGTTGATCCAGACTTACAGAGAGCACCGGGACGGCAGGAGGTACAACCCCGCCATGGGCTACAAAAACGGTCAGCTCTATACGGCTTCATACAATTTTTACCACAAGCCACAGATTTCCCTGAGCCATTACTGGTCCATCGACCCGGAAACCACTTTGTCGACTTCGGCCTATGTCTCTGTTTCCTCGGGCGGAGGTCGTCGGATCGCCGGTGAAAACTCAAACTGGCTCCGTTATAACTCAACCACTGGATTGCCTTATGAAATGACAAAACTGACTCCAAATGGCTACCTGGACTTTGATTCCGTGATGGATGAGAATGCCCGCTCGGAGATTGGCGCTTCAGCCATTGTCGCCAACGCGGTAAACCAACATGACTGGTACGGGCTGCTTTCCACCCTAAGCAGGGACATCAACAACCTGGAGATCACCGGCGGACTTGATTTGCGGTATTACAGGGGATACCATTTCCAGGAAGTTGAGGATTTGCTTGGAGGAGAGTATTACCTGGATGTGACCGCCAACGGCAGCTCACGCAACATTAACCGTGCAGCCAATACCCTGCTTCACAAAGGCGATAAAATCACCTATCACGACCTGGGTGAAGTCAGATGGGCCGGGTTATTCACCCAGGCAGAATACGTCACGGACGATTACTCAGCCTTCCTTTCTGCCACCCTATCGCACACCGGCTACAGGCGTACGGATTATTTTATTTACCGGACCAATGCCGAACTCCACGACGACCTTCAAAACAACGTTTCCGACTGGATCGACTTCAACGCCTACAGCATCAAAGGGGGTGCCAATTACAACATATCAGAACAACATCATGTGTTCGTCAATGGGGGTTATTTTACCAGGGCCCCCTTCTTCAGGTACGCCTTTATCGGCTTTACCAATGAGGTCAACACAGGTGTAAAACACGAACGGGTTTTGTCGGGCGAGTTGGGTTACGGATTCCGTAGCCGGTTTCTTTCCGGCAACCTGTCGGTTTACCGGACAAGCTGGCTCGATAAGGCCCTCACAAGAAGCATTGGCCCGGTTATGGCAAACCTGACCGGCCTGAATGCGCTGCACCAGGGTGTCGAGATCGACTTCATTTCAAATCCCTTGCCGAAAATAAGCCTGAAGGGGATGTTTTCCATCGGGGATTGGGTTTGGACCAATGACGTGATTGCTGATATTTATGATGAAAACCAGGAATATCTTGGCACTTACGAAGTGTATGCCGGGGACCTGATGGTAGGCAATTCTGCCCAGACCACCGCAGGCATCAGTCTTGACTACGAGGTATTTCCCCGACTCAATCTTGGGTTTGACTTCACCCATTTTGACCGCTTGTATGCAGATTTCAATGTAGAGAACAGGACGGTTCTGGAAGAAAGAGGGATCCAGGCCTGGCAAATGCCTGCTTACCAGGTGGCCGACCTGAGCGTCAGGTATAACTTCCGCATCATGGATATGAATGCATCCATTTTTGCGAATGTGAACAACCTGTTTGATACGGAGTATATTGCGGATGCCACTGACGGCGCTACATTCGACTATGATACGGCCACTGTGTTTTTTGGGTTCGGCCGGACATGGAGTATGAACTTCCGCCTGCGTTTTTAATGTGTGGCCAAAAAAATTGAACCATGAAATATATACAAACAATTAGCTTGATTATCGGGGTCTTCCTCTTTTGGGGATGTGACCCCAACAAGGAACTGTACGAGGAACTGGATGCCATTCAGCAACCGTACAACAAGGCCATTGAATACACACTGACTTCTGCTGACTATAATTCTGTGGGAGGGTTGGTTGAAAGCATCCAGGCCTTTACCGATCAGTTCCGGGCCATGGATTATGTGCCAAATCTGCTGTCCCGAAAATTCATCGCATTGAACACCGGCAGCAGTGCCATGGTGCATTTCAATTATTTGCTAAATGAGCCTTTGTGGCTGCAGGCCGGGTTTGGGTACGAACTGACAGAGGCTGATTATGCCAGCCTGGGCGTTCCGGGGGCTTTCTCCCCTGCCATTCAGGCAAAAGACAATGTTCCCAGTTTTTTACGCAAGGAATTCCGCAATGAACCGGCGGGCACCCAAATGAACATTATTTACAATTTTCAGCAGGGAGCGGTCATGATTCAGAACCTTGATGTGTATGAATTTGACGGAGCGGAGTGGATGTGGATCGAAACCATCGAAGACATTCCTTATGTTGGGTATGAGTTCGGTCCGGAAGATTATGCAGTGTTCGGCGGAGACATTGCCAGCTTCGGTAATTTTTCAGACAGCCATCCGGCCGATCAATATGTCCCGGTCTGGCTTAAGAACGCCTTCCCTTACGCCGTGGAGGGAGATGAAAAAGTGGTGAAATACAAGGTGTTCTCAGGAGGGTCCAACAGGGACGTCATTTCCCATTTTACCTTTGACGGCATGGTGTGGAATAAATCCTCCAACATTGTGAAAAAATCCGAACAATATGTATATGGTGCACAAGGATGGGCATTTGACCCCACGACCCGGTTCATCATGACCCAATCGGATTATATGTTCCTGGCGGTTGAGGATCCCATCCCCCATCCCGTCTATACCGATTTCGGTTATTATTTCGGAGCCAGCGCCTATTACACCAATTTTGACCTGCGTCTGACAGCCAGAAGGACATCCAAGGATCCCGACGGAAACTACTGGGATCCCGCCCTGGGTGCCATTTTGGATAATGAGGGACCGGAGGCCGCTGTGGAGGAGATGTTCCGACGCATCGTGGAAGAAGGAATTATTCTGCTTCTTCAGCACAATTATCCGGGGGCGGTAGCGCAGTCGGGAGGGATTGACGTCCATTATATTGTGGGCTTCGAAACCTTCAACGACAATTTTTCCCGCTCTTATCTGGAGGCTGAATACAGGTGTATTGCCGCGGCCAGCGGAAACAATCCGCCCCAGTTTGAACTGATTGAAGGACCCAGGCCAAGATGATCTGATGTTTCATCCCACGGATGGTTTGCGAAGGACCCGCCTCCGGCGGGTCCTTCGCTTTTTGTCAACCAGGGCTGAGCCGCCCATTTTTGAAACAATATCGCGGAGAATTTGTTACTTTTGCGAAAGCATTCCAACCGACCGTCTTAACCTAATTATTAACCGATGAAATCCACCGTTTTTAAAGAAATGCATGAAGAAATGGGAGCCAAAATGGTTCCTTTTGCCGGCTTTTACATGCCGGTCCAGTTTGAGGGGATTAATATTGAACATCAGACCGTCAGGGAAGCCCTCGGGGTTTTTGACGTATCCCATATGGGGGAATTTTGGGTCGAAGGTTCCGAGGCTTTCAACCTTCTTCAGAAAGTCAGTTCGAATGATGTTTCTGTGTTGTCGGACGGGAAAGTGCAATACGCCTGTTTTCCGAATGATAAAGGCGGTATTGTGGATGATTTCCTGGTCTACCGGTTTCATAAAGAAAAATATTTGCTGGTAGTCAATGCCTCAAACATCCAAAAGGACTGGG
This sequence comes from Bacteroidales bacterium, assembly GCA_041690235.1. Taxonomy (GTDB): domain Bacteria; phylum Bacteroidota; class Bacteroidia; order Bacteroidales; family UBA7960; genus SLSG01. The sequence continues at coordinate 4,369 of JAWLHS010000067.1, read as the reverse complement.
AGTGGGTGAACAAGCAGAATCAAGGGGTCGGGGCCAGTCTGACCAATGCCTCGGATCAAATTTCCCAGCTGGCCGTGCAGGGACCATTGGCATTAAAGGCCATGCAGAAGCTTACCCGGGAACCCGTGGAGTCCATGCCTTTCTATACTTTCAAGGAAATGCGCTTTGCCGGAATTGATGGGGTCATCTTTTCCACAACAGGTTATACGGGATCAGGAGGTTGTGAAATTTATTTTGAGAACCAGGACGGCCCTGCGATCTATAAAGCCGTTCTGGAGGCTGGAAAGGAGTTCGGAATCAAGCCAATCGGATTGGCTGCCCGTGATACACTGCGCCTGGAGATGGGTTTTTGTCTCTATGGAAACGACATCAACGAAACCACCTCTCCCATCGAAGCCGGCCTGGGGTGGATCACCAAGTTCACAGAGGGGAAGGATTTTATCAACAGGGAAAACCTCCTGAGGCAAAAAACCGAAGGCATTGAAAGAAAGCTGGTGGGTTTTGTGATGCTGGAGAAGGGCATTCCGCGTCAGCATTATCCCATTGTTGATGCAAGCGGTCGCCCCATTGGCGAGGTAACTTCCGGGACCATGTCTCCCTCACTGAAACAGCCCATTGGAATGGGTTATGTAAAGAAAGAATTCGCCAAAACCGGATCTTTGATTTTCGTTGAGATTCGTGGCAGACACTACAAAGCAGAGGTGATCAAGCCACCCTTTTACAAACCAAAGGCTTAAGCATGCATACCGAAAAGGGAATATTCAGCCTGGAGGTTTGTTTTTCGCCCCTTTCATGGCCTTTGTTTGAAAAAAGCGGATCCCTTGTGGTTGTCGTTGACATTTTCAGGGCAAGTACGGCCATTTGCGCCGCTTTTCACAATGGGGTGGCATCGATCATTCCGGTAGCCGAAGTGAGCGAAAGCGAAAAATGGAAGGCCATGGGCTATATCGTTTCGGGGGAGCGAGACGGCAAGAAACTGGATTGTGCAGATTTCGGTAATTCCCCCTTCAATTTTCTGGAACCCGGACTGAAGGGAAAGACCATTGCCATGAATACAACCAATGGAACCCAGGCCATCCGAATGGTTTCCGGTGGCAACAACCAGGTTGTCATTGGTTCATTTCTCAATTTATCCGCTGTCTGCCGCTTTGCGATGGATCAGGGGAAGAACATTCTGGTATTCTGTGCCGGCTGGAAAAATCGTTTTAGTTTGGAGGACAGCCTGTTTGCCGGAGCCTTTGTTGAAAAGATCCTTTTCGAAGGAATGGGACGTTTTTTTACGACTTGCGATTCGGCCATTGCCAGCGCAGATTTGTGGTTACTTGCCAAGGGAAATCCCTTGCAGTACATCGAGAAAGCCGCTCACCGGCACAGACTGAAGACAATGGGCCTGGATGACATCCTGGAGTACTCGCTGACCCAGGATGTTACCCAGGTTGTTCCCAGGCTGGCCGAGGGCAGGTTAGTGATAGGAGAACCGGGATTGGAAAATAAGCAGGCCAGGGGGTGAGCGGTTTTCCCATCACATAAAAATATTTTATATTTACCAATGGTTCAATAAAAAGAGTTTCGGCCTGAAAACCTCATGTATGATCCGACGACACATACAGGACTTTCCCGTTTTTTTGCTGTTTATTCTGCTGATCATCCCTCCTTTGGATGGGTTTACTTTTGGGTTTTTCGCCCACCGGAAAATTAATCGAATGGCAGTATTCACGCTGCCGCCCGAAATGGTTGGGTTTTTTAAGGTTCATGTGGAATATATTTCTGAACGATCGATTGATCCGGACAGACGGGCCCACGCCGTGGAAGGGGAAGCCCCCAGGCATTACATTGACATTGACCATTATAGCCAGGATCCCTTTGGTGTGATGCCCCGGGCCTGGTCAAGGGCCGTTGAAAAATACTCTGAGGATACCCTGCTGGAACAGGGCGTTTTACCATGGCATATTCATGTGATGACGGGACGCCTGACCAGGGCTTTTGAAGACCAGGATGTTGACCGGATTTTATACCATGCCACACACCTGGGCCATTACGTTTCCGATGCATGTACACCCCTCCATACAACAAAGGATTATAATGGCCGGACTCCCGGGCAAAGGGGCATACATGCCCTCTGGGAAAGTCGGATTCCTGAATTGTTTGCCGATCATTTCAATTATTTTGTCGGACGGGCATCGTATGTTGAATCCCCCCTTGACAGGGCCTGGGAACTGGTGAAGGCAAGCCACATGAAGGTGGACTCCATTTACCTTGTCTACGACAGCCTGATGACCCTGTTTTCGTCCGACAAGGTTTTCTCTCACGAGATGCGCGGGCAAAGCAATACCAGGGTTTATTCCCGTGAGTTCTCCCGGGCCTTTGACAAAGCGATGGAGGGGATGGTCGAGCGTCAGATGAGGCAGGCCGTTAAATCGGTGGGCGATTTTTGGTTTACGGCCTGGGTGAACGCAGGACAACCAGACCTTTACAAGCTGGAAGAAAGGGCCGTCAGTCAACGCCACCGCAGATTGCTGCAGCGTGAACAGGACGAATGGGAAAAGGTTGCTGAACCCGTTGGAAGGCCCAATCCAGACCAGTCAGATTTCAGAAAAGATTCGTAACTTTGTTCATCTCGCCTTTCCGGAAATAACCGGATTCCTGGTGAAAGATCCTTTTTTCCGCTATTTATGGGCTACATTGAATTTGACAAGACTCAGCTGATCAACCTGGAGTATTCGCTGAACAAAGAAATGATCCGCTCCAACAGGGCCGGTTCATTCTCTTGCACAACCATTCTGGGATGCCATACCCGCAAGTACCACGGACTGATGATCAGTCCCCAGCCCCAGCTTGACGGGGGGCACCATATCCTTTTGTCGAAGGTGGATGAAACAGTGATTCAGCGTGATGCTGAATTCAACATCGGGGTAAATAAATTTCCAGGCTCTTTTTTTCCCAAGGGGCATAAATACGTGCGGGATTTTTCGGCAGACCTGATTCCCGTAGTCACTTACCGCGTGGGGGGGGTTGTTTTGACAAAAGAAACCATGTTCATTACCGAAGAGGAGCGGGTCATGATCCGGTATACCCTGGTGGAGGCCCATTCTCCCACCAGAATGCGGATCCGGCCCTTTCTGGCCTTCCGCAACATTCACCGTCTGAGCAAGAAAAACATAGACCTTGACACCAAGTACCAGGTTGTTCCCAATGGTATAAAAGTCAGGATGTACGAGGGTTACCCGAACCTTTTTATTCAGATTTCCCGAAAAAGCACGGAGTATGTGCATGTGCCCGACTGGTTCAATGATTTTGAATATCCGGACGAAAAGGAACGGGGCTATGAGTTTCTTGAGGATCTCTACACCCCGGGTTTTTTTGAATTTCCCATAAAAAAAGGGGAAAGCATTATTTTTTCCGCCTCAACCACTGAGGTGGCTCCGGCAAGTTTCTCCCGGCTTTTTGCCGGTGAGCTGAATAAACGCACCCCGCGAAATTCATTTGAAAACTGCCTGGCCAACTCGGCCGAACAATTCTTTTTTAAGACCCCCGTACAGGCCGGCATTGTCGCTGGTTATCCCTGGTACGGTTCCTCCGGACGGTATTCCTTTATTTCGCTGCCCGGGTTGAGCCTGAGATCTTCCATTCCCGGATTCTGCCAGGAAGTCCTCGCCTCCATGATACAAAGGATGGATGGACCGTTGTTTGTGGAAAAGGAGGTAGACAATAAGGCGGTTTTCGGTTCAGCCGACACCTCCCTCTGGTTTTTCTGGACCCTTCAGAAATGTTTCCGGGATGAGTCCGGTGCCTCGCTTTGGAAAAAATACGGGGACACCATCACGACCATCATGGACGGCTATACAGGAGGCCTTTTCCCGGGCGTTTCCCTGAAGGAAAACGGGTTGATCCATGTGGATCCATCTGCCCCCCCCCTGACATGGATGGATGCCCTGGTCGACGGAAAACCAGTTACGCCCAGGCATGGATTTGTTGTTGAAGTAAATGCCTTGTGGTACAATGCCTTACGTTTTGGGAGTGAGCTTGCCAGGGCGGGACGGGAAAAGAAGCTGTCGGAGCAGTGGAAAACCCTGGCCATTCAAGTTCAGGAATCATTCCAGGCCATTTTTATGGGGCCGGATATACCCTTTTTGGCTGATTTCGTCTACGATGGAACCCGGAATATCAGCGTCCGCCCAAATCAGGTCATTGCCACTTCCCTCCCGTATAGTCCTTTGCCGGAACTTGTCAGAAGAAACATTATCGACACGGTCTACAAAGAACTTTTAACTCCACGTGGATTACGGACCCTTTCACCCAGTGATATTCGCTATAAGGGACGTTATGAAGGAAACGCCGTAGAAAGGGATGCCGCTTTTCACCAGGGAAC
>JAWLHS010000066.1:0-10751 GCA_041690235.1 Bacteroidales bacterium | reverse complement strand
GCGGATGAAAGGGAAAAATCCCCTTCGTCATCCTCGGCATAAACCAGGTAATAAACCGTTGTCCCATCCGCCTGGGCCGGAATATCCGAATCGGTGGTATATATTCCTCCGGATTCAGTCATGGTGATGGCATTCCCGCCAGGATATACATCGCTGGTCAGGGCCCAAAACAATTGCACCTGGGAAACCGCATTGTCATCGCTGACTTGTGCCGAAACTGAAACCCCGGTAGAAGAGGTAATCCCAGACTCCGGACTATGGGCAACATCACTGATTACGGGCGGCTGATTGATGCCGGGAGTATAAGCCGTCCATGCCACATCGTCAATCACAACCTGCCCGTCGCCGTTGAGGACATTGATGAATTTCAGGACAAAATCTCCCTCCACATTCACAATGATGTTTCCCGAATTTTTCGTAACACCCTGTTCGGCCAGCGACTTTACATTCCCCACCACTACATCATTGACCAGGACATTCAGATTTACATTGGTTGCGAAGGCCTGGCTGTAGTTGAAAGAAAGAATTCCAATTCCACCCGAAATGGTGCCGGAGTATACATTGGACTGGGGCGCTCTGTTCCTGCCGAGCATCAGGGCCTTGCCGGTTATGGTATAATCACCCCTGCATTGCACATAGGTCCAGGTTGAGCCATCCTGTCCCTCGAAAGATCCGTCTTGGTATGAAGTTCCGGTGGCCCCGAAATTGGCGAACGTTTCAAGTCCTTGTCCTGATAGCCGGTGGGTTTGACTGCCCAAAAGGACAATTAAGCACAGGGAGGCGATACTTCTCAAAAATGCATGGTTTCCTTTCATGATCAATTGGTTTATGGTTTGTGGATTTTGGTTGTTGGTTTTGGGCAAAGCTCATTAAAGCGCCTGGTTAATATTTTCTCCCCAAAGAAACAACTTTTTTTAAAACCATGAATGTTTATCGGTGAAATCGAAAAAAAAAATTTCAAATGGTGGTTATTCACCCACAACAAGAATTATTGCAGATGGTTATTTTCGTATTCCGCTACCCGGTCTTTTTCTCACCGGCAAAGGAATTGAATGAATAAAGACCTTGCCGGGTAAGTGACCAGGCATGAGGCGCGCTTTTCTTTATGCAGGCAGGGGGAAAATAGGAGAATTAAGCGTACCTTTGCACCCCTTATTCAAAGCAACCAATGACAGACATCCGCAACATCGCCATTATCGCCCACGTCGACCATGGCAAAACCACACTGGTAGACCGCATCCTTCACCAGGTGAAGCTGTTCCGCGAGAACCAGGAAACAGGCGACCTGATCCTTGACAGCAACGACCTGGAACGAGAAAGGGGCATTACAATCCTTTCAAAAAATTGCTCGGTACACTATAAGGACGTTAAAATTAACATCATTGACACCCCCGGTCACGCCGATTTCGGGGGAGAGGTGGAAAGGGTGCTGAACATGGCCGACGGGGTGTTGCTGATCGTTGATGCCTTCGAGGGACCCATGCCGCAAACGCGCTTCGTGCTGGAAAAGGCGATTCTGCTCGACAAAAAACCCATTGTGGTGATCAACAAGGTGGACAAGCCCAACTGCGATCCCGAACTGGTGCAGGAGAAGGTCTTCGACCTGATGTTCAGTTTGAATGCCACGGAGGATCAGCTGAATTTTCCGACGGTATACGGCTCCGCCAAGGCCGGGTGGATGTCGGCCGACTGGAGAGAGCCTGCCAAGGACGTATCCCATTTGCTGGATGTGATTCTGGAATTCATTCCACCGGCAGACTTCCAGGAAGGAACCACCCAGATGCAAATTACCTCCCTTGACTACAGCTCTTACGTGGGAAGGGTGGCGGTAGGCAAACTCACCCGGGGGAAGCTGATCCAGAACCAGCCCGTTTCTCTGATGAAGCGGGATGGGAGCATTTTAAAATCCCGCGTCAAAGAGCTTTACGTTTTTGAAGGACTCGGTAAGGAAAAGGTGAAGCACGAAATCCAAGCCGGGGAGATATGTGCCATACTCGGATTGGAAAATTTTGAGATCGGCGATACCGTTGCAGATTCCGAACAACCTGAAGCCATCAAACCCATTGCCATTGATGAGCCGACCATGAGCATGCTTTTCTCCATCAATAATTCACCCTTTTTCGGGCGGGACGGGAAGTTTGTGACCAGCCGCCATTTGCGTGACCGGCTGATGAAGGAAACAGAAAAAAACCTGGCCTTAAGGGTGGAAGAAACGGCCTCATCCGACTCCTATATGGTTTTCGGAAGGGGCATTCTCCATTTGTCTATACTGATAGAAACCATGCGCAGGGAAGGCTATGAATTGCAGGTGGGACAGCCACAGGTGATCATGAAGGAGATCGGGGGTCAAAAACATGAACCGGTGGAGCACCTGACGGTTCACGTCCCGGAAGCCTTCTCGGGAAAAGTCATTGAAATGGCCTCCCAGCGAAAAGGCGAAATGATCAGCATGGAACAAAAGGCCGGTCGAAGCGTGCTGGAATTTGACATTCCCGCCCGGGGACTGATCGGGCTTCGTGGTCAGATGCTCACCATCACCGAAGGGGAAGCCATCATGGCCCACCGATTCAAGGGGTTTGAACCCTACAAGGGAGAATTCGGGGTGAAACGCAACGGGGCCCTCATCGCCATGGAAACCGGAACGGCCATCGCCTATTCCATAGACAAGCTTCAGGACAGGGGCCGGTTTTTTGTTGACCCGGGCGTAGAAGTGTATGCCGGTCAGGTGATCGGAGAAAATTCGCGCCAGGACGATTTGCTCATCAATGTTACCAAGTCAAAGAAACACTCCAACGTAAGGGCTTCCGGATCTGACGACAAGGCCAATATTGCCCCGGCCGTCAAATTTTCCATGGAAGAGGCCCTGGAATATATCAACCGTGACGAATGCGTTGAATTCACCCCCAAGCACATACGCATGCGCAAGGTGGTCCTCGATGAACACGAGCGGAAGCGTTCGTCCAAAGCGGTTTAGTACAAAAATAGCCGGGCATGAATTCGGGCAACAACATCCATGTGGCCATTCCGGCAATGAATGAAGCAGAGTTCCTGCCCACTGTTCTGGAATGCCTGTTCAATCAGCAATTGGTTTCGCACGAATTGCATGTCTGGATCTGCGTCAACCAGCCGGATCAATGGTGGGACGATCCCTCCAGGCGCTCCACCTGCCTCAACAACCAACAAACACTTTCTTTCCTCCATCAACTGAAACACCAAACCGGGCATGGACGGTCTCTGCATGTCATTGATCGCAGCAGCCGGGGAAAGGGATGGGAAGGAAAAGGGCAGGGCGTTGGCATGGCGCGCAAGCTTTTGATGGACAGGATTGCACAGGAAACCCTGGCCGCTTCAAAGAAACAAGGGGTTTATCCGAACGACGGGAAGCAAGACCTTATCGTATCACTGGATGCCGATACCACATTCGAACCGGCTTATCTGCAGTCAGTGGCCCGTTTGTTCCAAACCCATCCGACGGCAATCGCCTTATCCAATCCATATTACCACCGGCTCAGCGGGGAAGAAGACCTGGATCGTGCCATGCTGCGCTATGAGATCTATATGCGACATTATGCCATCAATATGTGGCGCATCGGATCTCCATACAGCTTCACTGCGCTCGGGTCGGCCATCACCCTGCCAGTCAGGCACTACCTCAGAATTGGCGGAATGACAGCAAAAAAGAGCGGGGAAGACTTTTACCTCCTGCAGAAACTTCGCAAGACGGGATGGATCATGAATTACAATGCCGAGAAGGTATTTCCGGGCAACCGCTATTCTGACCGGGTGTTTTTCGGGACAGGTCCGGCGCTGATCAAAGGCAGCAAGGGGGATTGGAGCAGCTACCCCATTTACGACCACAGGCTGTTCGACCTTGTCGGGCAGACCTACCAATTGTTCCCGGCCCTGTATGAAACAAACCTGAAAACACCGATGACTGAATTTCTCAGCCGGCAGTTCCGCTGCACGGACGTGTTTGAAGCCCTGCGGGAAAATGCCGCCAGCCGCGGGCAGTTCGTCAAAGCATGCCATCACAAAGTGGACGCACTGAGGGTGCTGCAGTTCCTTAAATCGGCCCAATCAGCCATCCCCCACTCAGATGAGGAAAACCTGAAAGGTTCTTTGAAAGCCTGCTACCCGGCGTTTTTCACGCCGGCAGCCGCCCGCAGGGAGGGATTGTCCGGCGGGTTGAAGGCGCCCGGCCCTGGCCGGTTTTTGTCGGATGGGAATGAATGGCGCGATCTGGATTTCGGCAAAACAAGCATTGGTTTCATGGATAATATTCGTAACTTTCTGATGGAAAGGGAGGCGGATTACCAACAATCAGACCTGAAAAATGGGTCTTGCTAGTCCCGCCAACTGCTTTTTATCCGTTCCTGCGGATATTGCTCCGTCAGGCTTGTTCATAAACCATTCAACCAATTATGGCCCTGCAAAAACCCCCTCCCCTGATCGTGATTACGGGTCCGACGGCCACAGGAAAGACCCGGCTGGCCGCCCAGGTGGCTGCCGTTATGGAAGGAGAGATCATCAGTGCGGATTCCCGCCAGGTATTCAGGGGTATGGATTTCGGGACAGGAAAGGATTATGCCGACTACCTGGTGAACGGTTACCTGGTTCCTTACCATTTGGTGGATATTGCAGATCCTGGCCACGAATACAGCGTGTTTGAATTTCAGCAGGACTTCCTCCGGGCTTACCACCATATTGTAAAAAGAAACAAGCAGCCCCTGTTATGCGGAGGCACCGGTTTATACATTGAAGCGGCCCTGAAAGGTTATGCCCTGCGCAGGGTACCAAGCAACCCTGTCCTGAGAAAAAAGCTTCAGGACATGACCTGGCAGGAAATGACAGAAATGCTTTCCGGCTTTCGGCCCCTGCATAACACCACCGATACGACCGATCGTGAGCGGCTGGTTAGGGCCATAGAAATTGAAGCCTATAATAAAAAACACCCTGCCGATCAGGCCGACTACCCCGAGCTCCGTCCGGTGATTTTTTGTATCCGGCTCGAAAGGGAGGAAGTGCGCAACCGGATAACCCGTCGACTGAAAAACCGGCTGGAACGCGGCATGCTGGAAGAAATAAACCACTTGATCAAGAAAGGACTGAAACCCGGGCAATTGATGTTCTACGGACTGGAATACCGTTATCTGACACTGTATTCAACGGGTGAGATCAGTTACGAAGAGATGTTCGCCAAACTCAATACCGCCATCCACCAGTTTGCCAAGCGACAAATGACCTGGTTCAGAAGGATGGAAAAACGCGGTTTCCTGATTCATTGGCTGGATGGAAACCTGCCCATGGAAGAAAAGGTAGCCATTGTCCTGAAAACCACACAGTCTATTTCCCGCTTTTGATGGCACCTCCGGGGATCACCCCCTTGCTGCTTTTGGTGACGGCCTGATAGGCCTGCTGGTAACCGGCATAAGAGTGGTTTTGGCCCATGGAGCGCAAAATCCGGATGCGCTGGTCGAGGGGCGGATGCGTGCTTGACAGGTTCCGAAAGCGTTGCCCCTTGGGTTTTAATGGATTGGCAATATACATGGGTGCCATGGACTTTTCGGCGGTTTTCATGTCGGCCGTTGAACCCGAGATTTTCTCCAGGGCCGAGGCCAGGCCTTCAGGGTACCTGGTCAGCCTTGCCGCAGATGCATCGGCCAGGTATTCACGTTTGCGTGAAACGGCCAGGTACAGCAAACGAATGGCTATGGGTGCCAGTATGGAAAAAAGAATGGCAACAATAATCAAGATGGCGTTGCCTTTGCCCTTTCCGGATCCCCCCCGCCTGGCCCCGCCAAACATCATGCTCCGCAAAAACAGCTGGGAGAGAATGGCCACGGTGCCAACCATGATGGTGGCCAGGGTCATGTACCGGATATCCCTGTTGATGATATGCGAGATTTCATGGGCGACCACCCCCTGCAATTCATCACGGCTCATTAAATTCAGCAAGCCAGTGGTCACGGCCACAACACTTTTGTTTGGATTCATCCCCGCGGCAAAGGCATTGGGAGATGGGTCATCAATCACATACACCTTTGGCATTGCGGGCATGCCGGCCGACAACCGCATTTCCTCCACGATATTATAAAGCTGTGGATAATCATCGGGGCCCACTTGCCTGGCATTGGCCATGCGAAGCATGATGGATCCGCCGGAGGCAAATGCCGTGGCCATCATGATGAAATAAAGCAGCAGGGCAATGATTATCCCTACGTAGCCACCGTCGACGGGATCAATGGCAAGGCCCAAAACATAGCCCAGCAGCACCAGAATAATGCCCATGGTGATGAGCAACAGCATGGACTTTTGCTGGTTTTTACGAATGATTTCCCACATGCGTTATTGAATTGAAAGCTGCCGGGCCGGAAGCCTGACTAAAAACTGACCCTTGGTGTTTTCCGCTCTTCGGCGTCCTGGATCTCGAAAAAATCCTCCTTTTTGAAGCCAAACATACCGGCAATGATGCTGGATGGAAACACTTCGGTTTTGTTGTTGAAAAACAATACCTGATCATTGTAGTTCTGACGCGAAAAGGAGATCTTGTTTTCTGTGGATGTCAGCTCTTCCTGCAGGGCAAGGAAGTTCTGATTGGCCTTCAGATCGGGATAATTCTCAACGGCAATCTTTAATTGCCCCAGGGCCGAAGAAAGCTTTCCCTCGGCAGCGGCCTTGTCAGCCACCCCGCTGGCATCCATGGCTTGTGCCCGCATCCTTGTCACATTCTCCAGGGTTTCCTTCTCATGCTTCATATACCCCTTCACTGTTTCAATCAAATTGGGTATCAGGTCATAACGACGTTTCAACTGAACATCAATTTGTGCCCAGGCATTTTTAACCTGATTGCGAAGTTTCACCAGGCTGTTGTACATTCCGACCACCCAAAGGATCAGAACCACCACAACGGCCAAACCAATAATTAGTCCCATGATTGTTTTTATTTCAAAAGTAATAAAAACCATGCATGCTTGTTTGCCAATTATTCAAAAATAATTTTTTTCCTATATCCCTTCATCTGCAGGTTATTTCTCCACTACCCCTGTATTTTTCAACTTTTTGTTGAAATATTTATCATTTTTTTACTTATACCCCCATATTTTTCCCTTATTTTTGATTTTTTTATTCATTATTTATACAACCTGTTATGAACTTTCGTTTCGAAGCCCTGAAAACCGCCCTTGGCCACCGGGAAGCCGATGGTGTGCTCATCCCGCCCAAGGTATCTGATTATTATGGGAGCATGGTGTTTTCTCGCCATGTGATGCGGGAATACCTCCCGGAAGAATTGTTCAGGCAACTCACGGAGGTTATGGACAAATCCGGCCAAATCGACAAGAAGCTGGCGGATCAGGTGGCCTCGGCCATGAAGGCATGGGCCATCAGTAAAGGGGCCACACATTATACCCACTGGTTTCTGCCCCTGACCGGCGCCACAGCCGAAAAACACGACGCCTTTTTTACTCCCATTGAGGCCAATGCGTCCATTGAGCAATTTGACGGCACACAGCTTGCACAGCAGGAACCCGACGCAAGCAGTCTCCCAAGCGGTGGTTTGCGAAACACCTTTGAGGCCAGGGGTTACTCGGCCTGGGATCCCTCATCTCCGGCCTTTATCCTGGACGGCACCTTATGCATCCCCACCATCTTTATCGCCTATACCGGCGAAGCACTGGATTTCAAGACCCCCTTGCTGAAAACCCTCGCCCTGATTGATGAGGTGGCTGTGGAAGTGTGTCAATTGTTCGACCGCAGCATAACCAAGGTATTTCCCACCCTGGGCTGGGAGCAGGAGTACTTTCTGGTAGACGAAGCACTCTACCACGCCCGTCCCGATCTGGTGCTGACCGGCCGTACCCTTTGCGGACATGCCCCAGCCAAGGGGCAACAGCTCGATGATCATTATTTCGGTGCCATACCACGGCGGGTGGCCTCGTTTATGAAAGAATTCGAAACGGAGGCCTGGAAGCTGGGTATTCCTGTGAAAACACGGCACAACGAGGTGGCTCCCAACCAATTTGAACTGGCCCCTGTTTACGAGGAAGCCAATATCGCCATCGACCACAACCAGTTGATTATGTCGGTTATGGACAAAATCGCACGCAAGCATCACTTCCGGGTTCTGTTCCACGAAAAGCCTTTTGAGGGAATCAACGGGAGCGGCAAGCACAACAATTGGTCCCTTGCCACCAATACCGGCAAGAACCTACTGAGTCCAGGCCACACGCCCAAGACCAATCTGCTGTTTTTAACCTTTTTTATCAATATCCTCAGAGCCGTCAGGGAGCACCCCGGTTTATTGCGGGCAGCCATTGCATCGGCCGGGAACGACCACCGCCTTGGGGCCAATGAAGCCCCTCCCGCCATTATATCGATCTTTATCGGGAAACAACTGACCGGGGTTCTGGATGATTTGGAGAAAAAGGTAAAGGACCGGAAAATGACGCCGGGAGAAAAAACGGAATTAAAACTGAATATCGGCAAAATACCGCGAATCATATTGGACAATACCGACCGAAACCGTACCTCTCCCCTTGCGTTTACGGGCAACAAGTTTGAATTTCGCGCCGTGGGTTCCTCCTCCAGCTGCGGACCCGCCATGATCGTTCTCAATACAATACTGGCCGATCAGCTGAAGTCCTTCCTGCAAAAGGTGGAAAAGCTGACCGGCAAGGGAGTGAGCAAAGACGAGGCCATTTTTAGGGTACTCCGACAATTCATCAGCGAAAGCCGCCCGATTCTCTTTGAAGGCAATGGATACAGCCAGGAGTGGGTTGAAGAGGCAGAGAGGCGGGGCTTGCCCAATCACCAAAACACCCCGGAGGCTTTGATCCACTACACCACGAAACAGACGGCGGAACTATTTACAACAAACAACATCTTTACAAAAAAAGAACTGCATGCCCGCTATGAAATCCGCCTGGAGAATTACACCAAGGTCATGCAGATTGAGTCCAGGGTTCTTGGAGACCTGGCCGGAAACCATATATTGCCCGTGGCCATCAGGTACCAGAATGTACTGGTGGAAAACATCCGCGGCTTAAGAGAGATCCTGTCGGACGAACAATACAATAGCCATGCCGGCCTGCAGCTGCATACCGTGTCAAAGATTTCAGAACACATATCGCAGATCAAGGCCAGTGTGATGAAGATGATTGCCGAGCGAAAAGCAGCAAACGCCATTGAAGACAGCGCCCAAAAAGCCCATGCCTATTGCCGGAAGGTAAAACCCATACTGGATGAGATCCGCTACCACATTGATAAATTAGAGATTTTGGTAGATGACCAGATGTGGACCCTGCCCAAGTATCGTGAAATGTTGTTTATCAAATAGTTAAAAAGTGTAAGAGAGTCCGACCCCCAGCATTTGCTGCAGCTGCAGCCTGGGGCCCGTGCCCACCTGTATCAGCTCATCTCCTATGGTTTCATAAAGGGGAATGGGGATGTCGTGATCGTAAATCATATGCAACATAAACGTGGCGGTAATGTAGGGATTGACCTTCATATGCAGGTTCGTCTGCCAGTCCACATCGGTGTTTTTGCGGTTGGACTTGTTCTGGTCGGTCAGGTTGTTAAACAACTCCAGGGTGGAAGCCAACCGCACATTCTCCACCACCTCCTTTTCAAAAGCCAATCTGAGCATGGCACCGAATTCCGTTCTCATGGTTTCACCGGGTTCCACACCATAGGCGCCCTGATCGGACAGCGTCTGGTCGCGGACAAAAGTAAACTTACCTGTGGCCGGGGAAAAAAATATGGAAAAGAATTCCCACGGTTTATAATCCAGTCCCAGGGCGGTGATCAGGTAAGCGGGTGCCATAAACCGGGACACCGCCACGCTATCGTTCGGATAATGGTAGCCGTTTCCAAACTGGGATTTGAAATTACCCAGCGCAGAAAGGCCAAGTTGGGGGGAGATATTCCTGCCCAGCTTGGACAAGAGGTCGATGCGATCCTGGTTCTTCCGCCAGGAAATGTCGTCTGTTTTTACGACGCCATAAGCCAACTCCAGCTTGTTTTCCCATGAAATGAGGTTTTTTGCGTAATCTGCGCCCAGGTTTGCAATGGATGTTGAGGAAAAGCTGTTCTCGCCCCCGGCTGCCCAATTGGAAAAAGCAACCTGATTGAGTTGCTGGCTAAAAAAGCCCGTGTAGGTCCAATTTTTTTCCTCTTCTTCAGGGTCTTCGTCGGCAATGGCCGCCATTCCGCTGCCCATTAGTCCCACAATGAAAATCAGCATTAAAAACGTCCGGTTCATAATCCTTGGTTTTAATTGATCAATTGCCTTTATTTGATATACAAAATCTAAACATAAATCATACTGCTTTGTTTACATGACAAACAGATTCACCGAAAGCCAACTTAATTGAACCATGGAGAAAATCGCTTTGATTACCGGAGGGAGTTCAGGCATCGGCCTGGCCATCGCACAAAAACTAATCGGTACGGGAATTTACCGCGTATTGTCCGTTAGCCGGAATAAGGAAAAAACAGAAAGGGCCCTTCGCCAGTTTCCCGAGCTGGAAGGCCGCCTGGAGTTCTTGCTGGGAGATGTTTCAAAGCCTGAAGATTGCGAAAATATCGCCGCAAGGATTGAAGAAAAATACGAGGCCTTACACGCCCTGGTGAACAATGCCGGAATCGTTACCTGGGGTGGCATGGAGGCCATCAGCAATGAAAAGTGGGAAGAGATACTTGGCATCAACCTCAGTGGTCCTTTTTTCCTGGTTAAGGCCTTACTGCCCATGCTT
>JAWLHS010000065.1:0-10823 GCA_041690235.1 Bacteroidales bacterium | reverse complement strand
GCACATCATCTTCTATGACGGCAATCTGAATGGAAACACCATCAGGAGTTGGAAGGAAATCAAACATTGGTTTAAGGAAAATACAAACAAATATATAAATTTTATCGGTTGATCAGAAAAAACCGAAAATTTTTTTTGATTGTATCAATGCATCTGCTGCGGGGGTTTCATGTTGATTTTATCAAAAAACATGGCGTTGGGCAGGAATCCATCCGAATCTGCAGCATACAAAGGCCTTAGTCGGTCAACAAAATACATGCTCATGACCGTTTTATTCTTGGTGAGGATCTTTCCCCTGAAGGTGCAGTGAAACACATCAGAAATGGCATTGTAGGTATCCCGGGATATGTTCACTTTCCGGATTTCTCCGCTTTGCACCATAAGACTTGCCAGGTTGGCTGCCTTCCCCCAAATGTCGTAGGCAAACTTTTTTTTGCCAACAACCCCGGCCACCACCTCACCCGTATGTATTCCAAGACGCATCTGAAATGGAACGCGGCCTTTGCGGACTGCCTCAGTGGCCAACCGGTCAACAGCACGCTGAATCCACAGGCCTGCCATCACGACTTTGTAGGGATTCAAAGCATCTTCTTCCGGGAGTCCGCCTGCGCACATATAGCAATCGCCGATTGTTTTGATCTTTTCAAGTCCGAAACCCTCAATGATGTCATCAAAGGCCCCGAAATAGTCATCCAGCTTCCCCACCAACTCGACCGGGGAATAGGTCGAAGAGCGATTGGAAAAGTTTTCTATGTCGGCGAAAAGTACACTTACATTATTGTAAAACCGGGCGCGAACCGATCCATAGGCCAATAATTCGGCGGCAATTTTCTCGGGGAATATGTTCATCAGAAGCGAATTGGCCTTTTTGCGCTCTTCCTCCAATATTTTTTGCTGCCGGGAAACACTCTCGCTTAACTCTTTGCCCTTTCGAATGCTTTCCTGCAGCGCCTCCTGGGATTCCTTCAGCTTTTTTTTCAGGTCCATCACATCCTGCTTGATTGGGTCGCATCCCCCTGCTTTGCGGGCTCCGGGAAAATTCTGCCGCTTTAAACACAGGAGGTTTTATTTGCAAGGATAATCAATTTTGGGTAATGTTCCATGAATTTATTTTGAACCAATCTATATTAGCAAGGGCGGTCGGAACAGTGTTAATTTTTTATAATTTTACCCTCGAAGGCTTGATTTTATTGCTGTTTGGGATGATTACACCAGATTATTTTATTGAGCCTCAAACTGTTCTTTAAATATGTAGATTATTTGTTTCTTTCTGGGATTTATGAAAGTATGCTGGTCTTATTCATTCCAACCTGAACCAACATGAAGTTTTTGCCCCCCACAAACAAAAAAAGCCTGCAGGTATCCTTCTCCCCATTTTTTGTTGCTTTCATTGGACTGATCGCTTTTGCAGCCCCTGCTTCCGCCTTTGCGCAGGACCAGAAAAACCCGGCCGATACCGTTCTTGCCACAGGGGTTGAAATCACCCCAGACACAGCGGATGTCCAAACCGCGGACACCTCAGATACAATCATTGAACCCATTGATCCCGAGGTGGATGAAGAAGTTGTTGAGCTCATTGAAGAGGTAGAAGATACCACTGCAACACCTGAAGATGCCGGAGCCTATACAAGGGCCGAACTGCGGAAGGGAGAGCGGTTGTTTAAGGGCCTGGTTGCCTTTGCCAGTGGCACCCACGACTGCTCCTCCTGCCATTATCCCCTACGCACCGACACCCTGAACTGGAACCCTTCGGCTTATGAACTGGCCAGGCTGTCCATTCTGGATGAAACCTACAGCATCAGGCAAAAGCTTGCCAACCCGGTAGGGTTGCGAATGGTCGCTGACCATGAGGGAATGAGCCTGACCGAACAGGAAGAGCGCCAGTTGGAGGCCTATCTGGCGAAAGTCGCAGAAGGCGGACCCGGGCAACTAAAAGCCATCCCCGTTCATGCGGTCATCTTTTGGGGCATCGGACTGCTCATGGCCCTTGCCCTGGTCGATTTGTTATTGACCAGAAAAATTAAAACCAGGGCACTGCATGTGCTGGTGATTATAGCCGGCTTGGTCGTTCATATGCAATATGCTGTGGCTGAAGGGCAGGCACTCGGACGGACCCAGGGTTACGAACCCGACCAGCCCATTAAGTTTTCCCATATGATTCATGCCGGAGAAAATGAAATTGACTGCAACTATTGTCATACTGCAGTCAACTTCAGCCAGAGTGCCGGTATTCCCTCAAACAACACCTGCCTGAACTGCCATGGCGTCATCCGGGAAGGCACCAACTCCGGACGATTTGAAATTAATAAGATCCATCAGGCCGCTGCAAACGATGAAGCAGTTTCCTGGATCCGCATCCACAAATTACCCGACCATAGTTTCTTCAGCCATGCCCAGCATGTGAATGCAGGTCAAATTGAATGCCAGGAATGCCACGGAGCCGTCGAAGAAAGGCACCTCATCAGGCAAGAGGAGGACCTTTCCATGGGATGGTGCCTTTCCTGTCACCGCGATACCGGGGTCAATTTTCTTGACAATCCCTATTATCAGATCTTTGAACGCTTGCACGAAGACATCCGGGCAGGGCGCATCGATGCCGTCACAGCAGCCCAGGTGGGAGGGGAAGACTGTATGAAGTGCCATTATTAAAACCGGGGCGACTACATTGTTCAACACTGACCCATTTGTAAGGGGTTCCATGAATAATAAAACGATGGAAAAGACATATTGGAAAAGCATGGGGCCCTTGCGGCTTTCTGACAGGCGACAGACCGATAACCCGGACGATACGGGGACTCCCCTCTCGGCCATCGACCTGCTTTCGCAGGGCGGTGAAGGACCGCCGGCAACCCGAAGGGATTTTCTGAAATGGTGCGGCATCAGTTTTGTTTCGGCAACGGTGCTGTCGGCCTGCGAAATTCCAGTCAAAAAAGCCATTCCCTATCTGAATCAACCTGAAACCATCATCCCCGGCAAGGCTTCCTGGTACGCCTCCAGTTTTGTCCGGGGCAACGAGTACTGCCCGATCCTGGTGAAAAGCCGTGATGGCCGTCCCATCAAAATTGAAGGGAACACCCTGTCCTCTGTTACCAGCGGCGGCACTTCCGCAAGGATACAGGCCTCAGTGCTTGGTCTGTATGATAATGGCGCCCGCTATCACACCCCCCTGAAAAACGGAGAACCCATTTCATGGGAATCGGCCGATCGGGAGATCATCGGGAAAATGAGGGATGGTTCGGCAAATGGCCGGCGCAAGGTGCTGCTCACCCCCACCCTGCTGAGTCCCTCAACCAAGGCACTCATTGAGGATGCGAAGGGGCGTGTCGGCGGACTGGAAACCATTGCCTGGGATGCCGTCTCCTATTCCGCCATCAGGCAATCGCACGAAATCAGTTTTGGCCAGGCGATCATCCCTGCTTACCGTTTTGAAGCGGCCGATCTGGTCGTCGGTTTCAGCGCGGACTTTCTGGGCCAATGGCTGTCGCCCATTGAGTTCTCACGCGACTGGGCCAGAAAAAGACGTTTAACGGCCGAAAAGAAAGAACTGTCGCGACACATCCAGTTTGAAAGCCGCTTGTCACTCACCGGCGCCAATGCAGAC
This sequence comes from Bacteroidales bacterium, assembly GCA_041690235.1. GTDB lineage: Bacteria > Bacteroidota > Bacteroidia > Bacteroidales > UBA7960 > SLSG01. Next base: position 7,222 of record JAWLHS010000065.1, on the reverse strand, counting down.
GAACGGATTCCGGTGAAACCATCCGACGAGAAAAAAATTCTTCTTGCCCTGTATGACCAATTGGCAGCTGCTACGGGAAACCCCACACTGGGAGCCGAACCCGTTGAATACAACGTATTGGCCCTTGCAACCGATATCCTGCTAAACCGGGGAAAAACACTCGTGGTTTGCGGACACAACAATACCGATATGCAGGTGTTGGTGAACGGCATCAATCAAATGGCAGAAAGCTATGGTGCCACCATCGATGGTACCCGCAGTTTGAGTGCGGGGCAATCGGACGAACAAGCGTTTGAACAACTGGTCACCGATATGCAGGAAGGACGGGTGGAAGCCATCATGTTTTACCAGACAAACCCGGTCTACCAATACCATGACCCGGAAGCCTTCCTGAAGGGCCTTCAATCCACACCCCTGAGCATTTCGTTTGCCAGCTGCAAGGATGAAACCGCGAGGGAGTGTAACTATGTGCTGCCCGACCACCATTATCTTGAGTCCTGGAATGATGCCGAGTTCAAAGGGGGGTATTTCAGTCTCGCACAACCCCTGATCCATCCCCTGTTTCAAACAAGGCAATTTCAGGATACCTTGCTGGCATGGATGGGTGAGGAAACGGATTTTCACAGCTACCTGCAGGCATACTGGGAGCGTTCGATTTTTCCCATGCAATCGTTTCACCAGGGTTTTGATGGTTTCTGGACGGAGGCTTTGCAATCGGGCGTGCACGAGAACATCCAAACCGGTGCGATCCGGCTTGCCTGGAAGGGCCTTATACCTGAAGAGGCGTTCGGTCGTTTGATGAGGGAAGCCGCCGGGGCAGAAAATCTGGAATTTGAATTGTATCCCGGTTTGGCCCTGTCCGACGGAAATGATGCAAACAACCCCTGGCTGCAGGAATTGCCCGATCCGATCAGCTCCGTCACCTGGGACAATTTCCTGGCCGTTGCACCGGCCACGGCGACCGAGCTGGGACTTGCAGAAGGAGATATATTGCGAATCAATGACCGCATGGAGGTGCCTGTTTTGATTCAACCCGGCCAGGCCAGCAATTGTTTTTCCATTGCACTGGGTTACGGGCGGACCCACGCAGGGATAATTGCCGACAACAGGGGCGGCAACGCGTTTTTGCTTTGCCCGTCCGGGGGTGAAAACCGCTGCTTTTCCGGACAGGTGCAGCATTGGAGCAAGACGGGCGGAGGCCATGAGTTTGCCCGTACCCAAACCCACTTCTCCATGGAAGGCCGCGCCATCGTCAGGGAATCAACCCTTGATAAATACGTTGAAGACCCTACCGCCGGCAACGAATTGCACGCCTACCACAAAAAACATCAATCCACCCTTTACCCTGAAGTACCACACGAAGGACACCACTGGGCCCTGATGGTCGACCTGAATGCCTGCACCGGATGCAGCACCTGTGTCATTGCCTGCCAAAGCGAGAACAACACCCCGGTCATCGGCAAGGAGGAGGTTCGGCGCCGCCGCATCATGCACTGGATGCGCATCGACAGGTATTATACCGGTGAGCCAGACAATCCCGGAGTGGTGTTCCAGCCCCTCATGTGCCAGCACTGCGATCATGCTCCCTGCGAAAACGTTTGCCCCGTGGCAGCAACGACCCATAGCCAGGAGGGAATCAACCAGGTCACATACAACCGCTGCGTGGGGACAAAATACTGCATCAACAACTGTCCTTACAAGGTCAGACGGTTCAACTGGTTCGAATATGCCACCAAGGAGAAGTTCAACACCCATACCACGACCGATTTGGGCCGCATGGTGCTGAACCCCGATGTGACCGTGAGGGAACGCGGCGTGGTCGAGAAGTGCTCTTTCTGCGTGCAACGGATCCAGGAGGCAAAGCTCACGGCCAAGAACGAAAGGCGATTACTGAAAGACGGTGAAATCCAGACAGCCTGCATGCAGGCTTGTCCCTCAGGCGCCCTGGTATTTGGTGATCTCAACGACAAAAACAGCAGGGTCTCCAGGCTGATCAAAGATCCGCGCAACTACCACCTGCTGGAAGAATTGCACACCCTGCCATCGGTAGGCTACCTGACGAAGATAAGAAACCCAAAAACATAAAGATGTCGAACCGAACATATACCACAGCCCATGCTCCGTAATGACACCTCTGTTGCCCTGGTAAGGGGAGATAAATCTTACAGCCAGATCACCAACGAGCTGCTGGCCACTGTCGAAGGCAAAACCCCTCTATGGTGGTTCGCCGGCATGACCCTGGGCACCATACTTCTGGCCTTCGGGGCCTGGGCCGTATACATGTCACTCAGCCAGGGTCTCGGCACCTGGGGCCTCACCAACAGTGTGGCCTGGGGCTGGGACATCATCAACTTTGTCTGGTGGATCGGCATCGGACATGCCGGCACCGCCTTTACCATCTTCTTCCTGGTATTCCGTCAGAAATGGGCCGGCTCCATCAACCGTGCCGCAGAGGCCATGACGGTTTTTGCCGTTATTTGCGCCGCCATGTTTCCCCTCCTTCACATGGGAAGGCCGTGGCTGGCTTTCTACATTTTGCCTTACCCCAACACCCGGTTGTTGTGGTTGAATTTTAACTCTCCGCTGTTCTGGGACGTCCTTGCCATCAGCACCTATCTGATTACCTCGGTGATGTTATGGTACCTGGGCATGGTGCCCGACCTGGCCACCATACGCGAGCGCACCAAAAACAAAGTGGGCCGATTCATATACGGGATGTTCAGTCTGGGATGGAATGGCTCCCTTTACACATACAATCGTTATGAAACGCTGATGAAATTGCTCGGCGGATTGGCAGCACCACTGGTCATTTCAGTTCACACGATCGTGGCCCTTGACTTTGCCGTGTCTGTCATTCCAGGCTGGCATGCCACCATCCTGCCGCCCTACTTCTTCGTCGGGGCCATCTTCTCAGGATTCGCCATGGTGCTTACCCTGATGATCCTTTTCCGGAAAGCGTTTAATCTATACGATTATATCACCGAAAAACACCTGGACAACATTGCCCACGTGCTGAAATATGGCTCGCTGGTCATCGGACTGGCCTATGTCACTGAGTTGTTTATCGCCTGGTACTCTGGCGTGGACTATGAACTTTATACATTCTTCAACGCCCGGGCAAGCGGCACCTTCTCTTCGGCATTCTGGACCATGTTCGTTTTCAACGCCATCATCCCTCAGTTATTCTGGTTTAAGAAGGCCAGGCAAAACCTGGTCATACTGTTCCTGGTCTCTATCATCATCAACGTGGGGATGTGGTTTGAACGCTACATCATCCTGATCTCCTCCCTGGCACAGGACTTTCTGCCGTCGAGCTGGACGGCCTATCATCCCACCATTGTGGATATCGGGATTTACGCCGGAACCTTTGGGATCTTTACCTGCGGTATGCTGATGTTTGTCAGGTATATACCCATCATCGCGGTGAATGAGGTGAAGCCCATCTCCCGCGCCGACAGGGCAGGAAAACAAAAAAACAAAGCATCATGAACAACAAACAAATCATCGGGGTATTTGAGGATGAGTCCGTCTTGCTCGGCTCCCTCCAAAAGATGAAAGCCAATGGGGTCAATATCGTGGACATCCATGGGCCCTGCGCGGACCACGACCTGATCAGGAAATTCACCCCGGAGTCTCGCCTGCCCTATCTTTCGGTGCTTATCGGGGCCCTGACGATTTTGGCCACTTTTGCCTTTATTTATTACGTAACAGTGATCGATTATCCCCTTCGGTACGGGGGCAAGCCGGTATTCAGTTTCCCACCCATGGTGGTGGCCATGTTCCTGGTCTGTATTTTGGTTACCGGGGGATTCTCGACCTTTGCCTTTTTGGGAAGGGCACAGCTGTTTCCGGGAAAAGAAGCCCGATTGCCAGGTGCAGGGGCCATGGACAACAGGTTTTATCTGGTCATCGGACAAAATTTCAATCCCGAAGAGATCAAAGAATGGCTCAAAGAAACAGGGGCCGGAGAAATCATGGAAAAAGACATTGATGATTAATACCCTGACGCATTATGTGTAGCAAACGACAACCCCTGAAAGCCGTGAAAAGGATGTGCCTGACAATGCCCCTGATCGCTTCGCTGCTGCTGGTATCCTGCGACCGCACACGGGAGGACAAGGGCCGTGAATATTTCCCGGACATGGCCCATGGCAGGGCATACCAGACCTATTCCGAAAACCCGGCCACCAAGGATGGAAAGACCATGAACGAGCCGGTGACAGGGACCATTCCGCGGCATATGGTGCCTTATCCCTATGCCAATGATATTGGGGGGAGGGAGCAGGCCGGAATGCACCTGTACAACCCCCTTGAAGTTACTGAAGCACTGCTGGAGGAAGGACAAACCCTTTACGGCATCTTTTGTTCCAACTGCCATGGGGTCGCGGGCGACGGACAAGGGAATCTGTTTACCAGCGGCAAATACATCATCCCCCCCACCTCCCTGCTCAATCCCGACATCGTGGCCCAGGCCCAGGGAGAAACCTTTCACGTGATTACATCCGGCTGGGGTGTCATGGGGGCCCATGCATCGCTGATACAACCGGAGGACCGATGGAAGATCGTGGCATTTATTGAAACCATTCTCCAGGAAAAGGAATAGTAAAACAAGCCCTTATGGATACCATCTTCAAACCATCGAAACCCCTGAAGTTAATCCTCGCCTTGCTGGTTGCCGTGGGACTGGCCGCTGTTATTGCCGGTTTTCTGACCGATCCGGCCCGCACCTGGTCAAATGTACTTCTCAACAATATGTACTTTCTGACCATTAGCATCGGGGCCATGCTGTTCTACAGCATCCAATACATTACGGGCTCATCATGGTCGGCCATGATACAAAGGGTGCCGCTCTCCCTGGGTGCCTTTGTCCCCCCCGCCATGATCCTCATGCTGTTTCTTTACTTCGGCCTCGGCCAGATCTATGAATGGGCCCATCCCGGCATCACGGGTACCGACAAACTGATCGCCCACAAAGCACCTTTTCTGAATGTTCCGTTTTATATGGTACGGATCATTATTTATTTCGGTCTCTGGATCCCACTGGTTCTTCTCCTTCGGCAATACGCCCTCCGGGAAGATGTTGAGGGGGGAAGCACGCCCTATGCGAAAAGCAAACATTTCGCCAAGGTTTTCATTTTCATAGCCGCCCTGTTTTTTTCCATGGCATCCATTGATTGGATCATGACGCTTGATCCCCATTGGTACAGTACGCTGTTCGGATTCCGGGCCATGGTCACCAGCATTTATTTCGGGGTGGCCGTGATTGTCCTGATGCTGTTTATTCTCAAAAAATGGGGTTACTTCCCCAATCTGGGTGCTGCACACCGAAACGACCTGGCGCGTTACCTCTTCAGGTTTAGTATTGTGTTTGGTTATCTCTGGTTCATGCAATTTTTAATTATCTGGTATGCAAATATTCCCGAACTTACCGTTTACTATTCGCCCAGGTTGCTGGGGCCATTCAAATATTTGTTTTATGCCGAATTGTTTATGAATTTTGCCATACCGTTTGTGGTTTTAATGTCGGACGATATCGGTCGAAAACAACCGGTCCTTACCGGTATCAGCGTTTTGCTGGTGGTAGGTCTCTGGGTGAGCCTTTACGTGCAGATCATGCCGGCAAATTTCGACAAGCCCGTATTCGGTTTTATCGAAGCGGGGATGTGGCTTGGCTATGCCGGCTTGTTCCTGTTTCTGGCCTTTACAGCCCTTGGCCGAACCTATCTGATACCCAAAAACCACCCCATGTTGCAAAACAGCATAGACCATCATTTATAAACCAAGCCATGAAAAACACCATTTTTCTTTTTTGCCTGATCATTTGTTCCGCACCGGCCTATTCGCAGGACGCCCTGCCGCGCACCCTTGATCCTGAAGAACCGGAGATTGGCATTGTTGAGCGGCTCGATGAGTTCCTGCCCGAAGACATCGTACTGATCGATACAGAAGGCAATGAGGTATTTCTGCACTCATTTTTCGACAAACCCACCATCCTGGCCCTTGTCTATTACCGTTGCCCCGGGATTTGCAGCCCCTTTATGGAGGGCATTGCCGAGGTGGTTTCCCGCTCAGACCTGGAACCGGGCAAGGACTACCAGATCCTTAACATCAGTTTTGACCCCCGCGAAGGTCCGGAACTGGCAAAAACCAACCGGAACAACTACCACCACCTGGTAAAAAAAGAGATCAACCCGGACGGGTGGCAGTTCTTTGTGGCCGATAGCGCCAACATTGCCCGGCTAACTGATGCCGTTGGTTTCAAATACAAAAGGACAGGGTTTGACTTCCTGCATACGGCAGCCATGATCTTTGTGTCAGACCAGGGAAAGATCACGCGCTATTTGCATGGCACGTACTTTTTGCCCGTGGACCTTAAAATGGCCGTGATCGAAACTGCCGAAGGCCGGTCAGGGCCCTCGTTCAGCAGGGTGCTGGCGTATTGCTATTCGTTCGATCCGGCCGGCCAGCAATACGTGCTGAACATCACCAAGGTGGCCGGTACGCTCATCCTTTTTTTTGCTGTAGTGATCTTCGTCGGACTGATTGTGTTTAAGCCCGGAAAACAAAAGACTTCTTAATACAAACCGAAAAGAATATGTCAGAAGAACCCAAAGCCAAACACGTCAGTTTCCTTGAATACCAAGGGACCTATAAAGGCATCCTCGGATGGATCTTTTCTACCGACCACAAGCGGATCGGGCTGTTGTACCTGTATACCATGCTTGTATTCTTTTCGGTGGGAGCCATTCTGGGCCTGCTGATGAAAACCCAGCTCATTGCACCCGGATACACGATCATGGGTCCGCAGACTTACAATGCCCTGTTCACCCTGCATGGCATCATCATGATATTTATTATCGTGGTGCCGGGGCTGCCGGCAGTCTTCGGCAATTTTTTTCTGCCCATCATGATCGGGGCCAAAGATGTTGCCTTTCCCAGGATCAACCTATTATCGTGGTGGCTCTACATCATCGGCATCCTGATCGTGCTGACCTCACAGTTTATGGGCGATGGCCCGCCCGATACAGGCTGGACCTTTTATGCCCCCTACAGCTTCCGCACCCCGGGAAATGTACTGCCCGCCGTCTTCGGGGCATTTGTTATGGGGTTTTCCTCCATACTCACCGGGATCAACTTCGTGGTGACCATGCACCGGATGCGGGCCCCCGGAATGAAATGGCTGAAAATGCCCCTGTTTCCGTGGACTTTATACGGAACCGCC
>JAWLHS010000064.1:0-10978 GCA_041690235.1 Bacteroidales bacterium | reverse complement strand
GATTTTGTGACCCCGCAACGCGGGCAGTCCCTGCCGTTTGCCCTTGGTCTGCGGAAGAAAGAGGCCGAAAATGCCCTGGCCGACCACGGCTTTCATGTGAGTCCGGTTGAGTGGCGCGACAGCCTGCCCCTCGAGATAGCAACCTGCATGGCATCGGGAGTCAGTTCATTCAAGGTGTATATGGCCTATAAAAACGCCATCGGGATCGGCGATGAGGTGCTCGAAAGAGTAATGGCCGTTGTAGGCGGGGCAGGGGGCCTGGTAACGGTTCATGCCGAGTTGGGCGACTCCATTGAAGAATTGCGCAACCGCCTGTTCGCCCGGGGTCATCACGGCCCCGATGCACATCCGCTTAGCCGGCCGCCCCACACCGAAAGCGATGCAGTAAAAAAAGTCATTGAGCTGGCGAAAAGAACGGGCTGCCCGGTATACATCGTTCATGTCTCTGCAAAAGACTCGGTAGAACACATCCGGAAGGCCAGGGGGAAAGGCCAGATTGTTTATGCAGAGGTCTGTCCCCATCATTTGCTGCTGGACGAATCCAACTACCAGGGAGATTTTGAAACCGCGGCCCCCTTTGTGCTGAGTCCGCCGCTCCGGGGCGCATCCGATCGTGAAGCCCTCTGGGAAGGCCTTGCCGACGGGACCATACAGGTGGTTGGAACCGATCATTGCCCGTTTATGATGGAGCAGAAAGCCTCGGGACTGAATGATTTCCGCAAAATCGCCAACGGAGCCGGAGGGGTGGAGCATCGGTTGGCATTGCTATACACCTATGGCGTGTTGGAAGGCCGGATCAGCATTCACCGTTTTGTGGAGCTTGTCTCGGCCGGGGCAGCAGAAATTTTCGGCCTTTCGCCCCGGAAGGGAAACCTGGAGCCGGGGGCCGATGCAGACCTGGTCCTCTGGAACCCCACCACCGAAGCCATCATCTCTGCCGGGAGCCACCACATGCATTGTGACCACAATATTTACGAAGGTTTTCCGGTCAAGGGAAGCCCTGAGTACGTGATCGCCCGCGGGAAGGTTGTGGTTGAACAGGGACGTATGGCCGAAGCGCCCCTGGGAGAGTTTCTGTACCGTGGCGGCAGAGCCTGATGCAGCCCTTCCGGTTATTCCCGATCCTGGCCCGGCTTCCGGTCTAAGTTAGCAGCGCTCCGGCCACCCGTGGTCCCCCTCGCTCCAATAAGGCCCCGAGAACGGTCCCAGGCTCCTCAAACCGCTGGGTGAACATCATGGCCGCAATGATATAGGGCTTGAAACCGGCTTCCAGGTAGGTGCGGATGCGGTATTTCTCGAATACTTCGGCCGCCACCTCTCCCTCTTTGCAGGAAACCCCGGAGATATCAGCGGGAAGGCAGTGCATATACAGGGCATCCTGGTTTTTTGTCAGCTTCATGCCCGCCTGATTGTATTCCCAGTCCTTGAATTTTGCGTTGTTGGCAAGGCATTGCTGCTCCAGTTCCTGCAAGCCCTTCCTGTCGCCTCCCAAGAGCAGCCGGGTACGTTCTTCCATGATGTGAAAAGGGGCCCAGCTTTTTGGATACACAATGTCGGCATCCTTCAGGGCCTCCTCCATGGAATGGCTGATTGTAAAACGGCCTCCACCCTGTTTCGCATTGTCCCTGGCCAGTTGGGTAATTTCAGGAATCAGATCGTATCCTTCGGGGTAGGCCAGTTCAATGTCCATTCCGAATCGTGACATCAGTGCAATGATGCCCTGGGGAACAGACAGTGGTTTGCCATAACTTGGTGAATACGCCCAGCTCATCACGATCTTTTTTCCCCTCAGCTTTTCGAGCGAACCGAATTGATGCTCCAGATGCATCAGGTCGGCCATGCTTTGCGTTGGATGGTCCATGTCGCACTGCAGGTTGATCACGCCCGGCCGCACCGGCAGAACGCCACAGGCAAAACCCTCGTCGAGCGACCCGGCCACTTCACGCATGTACTTGTTGCCTTCACCCAAAAACAAATCATCGCGAATGCCGATATAATCGGACAAAAAGGAAACCATATTGGCTGTTTCGCGCACCGTTTCTCCGTGTGAGATTTGCGATTTTTCCTCATCCAGGTCCTGCACCGCCAGTCCCAGTAAATTACTGGCCGAGGCAAACGAAAAGCGGGTACGGGTCGATTTGTCCCTGAAATTCGACACGGCCAGGCCGGAGTCAAACACCCTGGTGGAGATGTTTTTCTCACGCATGGCTTTCAATGCTGCAGCCACTTTCAATATCATCAGGAGGTCTTCCGGGCTTTTCTCCCAGGTCAATAGAAAGTCCTTGCCAAAGAGTCCGTTTTTCTGTCCGCTAAGTTGTTCAATAATGTCTCTCATTTCCACAATGAATCCATTCAATATTCTACAATAAAGGCACAAAGGAATTACAATTCGTAGGCAAAGGCCGCATAAAAAGCGGTCGCTGCGACCAGGTGGTCAATGGGCAGCCGTTCATCGGGGGCATGGGCCATCACCTCGTTTCCGGGGCCAAAGCCGATGACCGGGATTCCGTAATAACCGTTGATGGTTACTCCGTTGGTAGAGAAAGTCCATTTGTCGATCAGCGGCGCCTTCCCAAATAGCTTTTCATAACTGCGTACACCCGTTTGTACAATCTCATGGTCCTCCGGAATTTTCCAGGTCGGGTAGTATTTTTCCATGCCATATTCCAGTCCGGTGAACGCCTTCTCCCTGTACTCCAGGGTCTCAACCTTGGCGTTCATGCCTTTGACCAGGTCTTCAATTTCCTCCATGGCCGATTCCCTGGTCTCACCCCAGGTCAGACGACGGTCCAGGTGAATCCGGGCATAGTCGGATACGGCGCAGAGGGAGGGACTTTCGGAAATGATTTCCGAAATGGTGATGCTGCCTTTTCCCAGAAAGGGATCCTCCGCAAGGCGTTCGTTGAGCTTTTCGATTTCAAGGGCAGCCCTCGCTGCCATGTAGATGGCATTTTTGCCTCGTTCGGGGGCCGATCCATGGGAGGATACCCCGTAAAAACTCACCTGCATTTCCATCCGGCCCCTCTGACCCCTGTAGATATTCAGGTTCGTGGGTTCGGTGCTGATCACGTAATCCGGCCTGAGGCCTTCTTCCTCCACAAGGTATTTCCAGCAAAGGCCGTCGCAATCCTCTTCGATGACGCTGCCCACGAAATAGATGCTTAGATCCCTGTCAAAACCCAGCTCCTTTAAGATTCTCCCTGCTGTGACAAAGGCCGCCACCCCTCCTTTCTGGTCGACTGAGCCGCGACCGTGAACAAAACCGTCTTTGATCTCGCCGCCCAGGGGGTCGAAATGCCAGTTCCCCGCTTGCCCTGTATCGACCGTATCCATATGTCCGTCGAACGCCAACACCTTCTTCCCATAACCAATGCGGCCAATCACATTACCGAGTCCGTCGAGTCGGATCTCATCAAAACCGGCCCTTTCCATTTGCCGGATCAGTTCCTGTTGCACGTCCTCCTCCCGGAGGCTCAGTGATTTCAGGCGGACCAGGCGGGAGAGGTTTTCTGCGGTATAGTTTCTGTACGTCCCGGCGAGGGCCTTAATTTTGTTAAAAATATCCTCCATCATGCATTTTTTTGTGTTATGGGGTAAAGGTAAATTTTTTACCGCTTTTTTTTTGAATATCTTTACGGTCTTTAATCGGATTTTCCTTTCCAAACGGCTCCTTTCAAGGGAACGGTTCGTTCGGGACGGGACCAGGTTTTTCTAAACCATTTTAGACATGTGGACGTTCATTCTGAACAAGCTTTCGGGAGGTATTCCGGTGATGCTTATTGTGGTTGTTGACCGCCAGGGGAGCAGTCCCGGCAAGCAGGGTTTTAAAATGGCCGTTGCTGCCGATGGCAGCCTCGCAGGTTCTATTGGCGGGGGCGTCATGGAGTTTCAGATGGTTGAAATGGCCAAAAAAATGCTGGCCGAAAAACAGGAACAAGCAACCCTCAGGCGGCAGGTACACGACCCGGCAGCTGGGGATGACCACAGCGGACTGATTTGCTCGGGGGAGCAGACCCATGCTTTTGTACCCCTGAAACCGGGCCTGGAAGAAACCATCCGGACCATTATCCGTTCGTTGGATGAGGGGGTGCCCGGACAAATCGTTTTAAAGGACGGCCGGTTGAGTTTCCGGGAAGAAGGTTCAGGCCCGGGGGAGCGTTTGGGGGGTGATGTTGCGGAGCCGGACAGGCCCGTGTGGAGCCGGCCATCCGGCGGACAATGGGTGTATTCCGAGCCTTGCGGCCGCAAACCATGCCTTTATGTTTTTGGCGGTGGCCATGTCAGCCTTCCTTTGAGCCGGGTGTTCCGAATGTTGGGGTTCAGGGTGGTCGTTTTTGACGACCGGGAAGGCCTCAATACGATGGCATCCAATGATATGGCCCACGAGAAGAGGGTCATTGACTACAGGGATGCAGGTGCCCTGATCCCGGAGGGTCTTCATTCTTATGTGGCGATCATGACGGTTTCCCATGCCAGCGATCAGCTCATTTTGAAACAATTATTGCAAAAACAGTTGAAGTACCTGGGCATGATCGGCAGCCGGAAAAAGGTACAGAAAATATTTGAAACGCTGGAGGCTGAAGGCGCATCCGACGAGGAACTGAAAAAGGTGGACGCACCCATGGGACTGCCCATCAATAGTGTGACCCCGGGGGAGATTGCCATAAGTATTGCCGCCAGGGTTATTCAGATAAAAAATGCTTAGAATGAGAAATCTGGTTTTTTTGTTCGTTTTGTTCTTTGCGCTTCCGCAAGGGTTTGCACAAGAGGCGTCCCGTTTTTTTACGCTCGATGAGGTGATTGCCCTTGCACGTGAGGCTTCTCCCGATGCCATGATGGCCCGCCACCGGTACCGGGGCAGTTATTGGCAGTACCGTAGTTTTCAGGCCGGTTACCTGCCGAACTTAAGGCTCGATGCCACCATCCCCAACCTGAACCGCACCATTTCGCCCATCACCCTGCCCGACGGCTCAGACATATTTGTCAGGCGCAGCCTGGCCACATCTTCCGGGACCCTTTCCATGAGTCAGACCATTGGGTTGACCGGCGGACAATTATTTGTGAACTCCGGTCTTCAGCGCATTGATTTGATCAGGGATGATGAAACACTGGTTTCCTATCTTTCCACCCCGGTAAATATCGGGTTCCGACAGCCCATCTTTGCCTACAACCCCTACAAATGGGAAAGGGAAATTGAACCCATGCGTTACAAGGAGTCACGCAAGCGGTATGTGGAGGATCTGGAAAATATTTCCATCCGTGCCACCAGCCTGTTTTTTGATTTGCTGCTTGCACAGATCAATATTGGAATTAACCGGATCAATCTATCCAGTAATGACACTTTATATACCATTGCACAGGGGCGCTTTTCGCTTGGTCGCATTGCGGAAAACGAACTGCTCCAGATGGAGTTGAATGTACTGAATTCAGAAGCCCTGCTGGAGCAGTCAAGAATCGACTACGAGGCGGCTTTGTTTAGCTTTCGTTCTTTTCTGGGAATCGATGGTGACCATCAACTTGAACTAATCCCCCCCTCCACGGCCCACGACCTTCAGATAGACTTTGGCCTGGCCCTTGCAGAAGCCCGGAGAAACCGCGCGGATATCATCGCTCAGCAACGCCGCCTGGTTGAGGCAGAAAGCCAGGTAAGCCAGGCAAAGGCAGAGGGAAGGTTTAACGCCAATTTGTTTGCGGTGTACGGACTGACCCAGACGGCAACGGAATTGTCTATGGCATACCATGATCCACTCGATCAGCAGCAACTGACCATCGGGGTTCAGATCCCGATTCTCGACTGGGGAGTGTCCAGGGGCCGGATTAAAATGGCCGAATCCAACAGGGAGCTGGTCAATACCACCGTGAAACAGGATATGGTGGATTTTGAGCAGGAGGTGTTTTTCAGGGTGATGGAATTCAATATGTTGAAAAGCCAGCTGGAAATTGCACAAAAGGCCGATGTCATTGCCGAAAAGCGCCATGAGGTCACCTTGCAGCGGTTCATGATTGGCCGTGTTGATGTCATTGAGCTCAACCTGGCACTGGAAGAAAAGGACCGCTCCAAGCAACGTTACCTGGCGGCCATGAGGAATTACTGGAGGGGCTTTTATGAAATGCGCCGGATCACCCTTTACGATTTCCTGAACGACCGTCCGCTGGTGGTTGATTTTGATGAAATCTGATCCGCGGTTTGGATGGGTTTGCGGATGGTTTATCCGCCTGCCTGATCCTTCGTTTGCGCCCGCAGGTTCAGAACGGGTTTTGGAACGCCTCCCTGGTGGCTGCACGGCAATGGGTGGGTAAATGATTAATCGCTTGTAGAAAAAATGATCAAAAGGAAGAAGGTTCTGGTCATTCGCTTCAGTTCCATTGGCGACATGGTGCTCACCTCCCCTGTTGTTCGGTGTTTAAGGGGTGTCGTCGGACTTGATTTGGAGGTTCATTACACCACCAAAAAGATCCATGCGGGAATCATGGAAGCCAACCCCCATGTCGACATGGTACATGCCCTGGATGGCAGCCTTTGGGATCTGATCAAACGCCTCAGAGCTGAGAAATTTGATTATGTGATCGATCTGCACAACAACCTGCGATCCAACTTGATCAGGTTGGCCCTGGCCAAAAAATCCCGTGGCTTTTATAAGCTGAATGTCCAAAAATGGTTGTTGACCCGCTTTAAGATAAACCGGCTCCCCCCTTTGCACATTGTCGACAGGTACCTGGCAGCCGCACGGGGTTTGGGAGTGAAAAACGACGGAAAAGGGCTGGATTTTTTTATCCCTGAATCGGACAGGGGTTTCCCTTCTGCATTGCCAAAATCTTTCAGAACCCATTTTATTGCCTTCGGCATCGGCGGAAAACATGCCACCAAACGCATGCCCAATGAGCAGATCGAGGCCGTGTGCCGGGGACTGAACAGACCGGTGGTGCTGCTGGGCGGGAAGGAGGATTTTGAGAACGGACAAGCCATTCAGCTGGCTTGCGGTCCCCGGGTATTCAACGCATGCGGCTTGTTTTCCCTGAATCAATCGGCATTCCTCATTGAAGCCTCGGATGCTGTGGTGACGCATGATACGGGACTGATGCACATTGCCGCTGCTTTTCAAAAGCCAGTGGTGTCCATCTGGGGCAATACCGTGCCGGAATTCGGCATGGCTCCTTACATGCCTGAAAAGCCGGGTTTGTCCGAAATAGTCGAAGTGAAAGAGCTCCCTTGCCGGCCCTGTTCAAAGATCGGATACAGTAAGTGTCCTCAGGGACATTTTGATTGCATGACCCGGATTGACACCAGGGAAGTCCTGAACAGGCTCAAAAAGCAAGGGGTTTCCTAATAAATCCCTGTCAGGAAGGGGTTGGATTTGCGCTCTTCACCTATGCTGGTCGCCGGACCGTGACCCGGGTAAACAATCACCTCGTCCGGCAACACCAGTAACTGATCAAGGATGGATTTAATCAGGGTGTCGTGGTCACCGGTTGGCAGGTCCGTGCGACCGATTCCCCCGTTGAAAAGGATATCTCCAACAATTACGTATTTTTCTTTTTCATTGTAATAACAAAGACTTCCTGCAGCGTGACCTGGGGCGTGGATGACCTTCAACTCCTGGTTTCCAAACTGGACAAGGTCCCCGTCATCCAGGAAGGAGTCGGGCATGATGGGCTTTTTCACATCAAAGCCGAATACCTTACCGTATTCCTTGCTGTTTTCCAGAAATGTCATACTGTCTTTATGTGTCAGGGGCTTGAGACGGAAGGTCCTGGACGCAAAGCGGCTTCCAAGCATATGGTCAATGTGGCAGTGGGTGAAGAGGATGGCCGAAACCTTCAGCTTTTCCGCCTGGATAAAACCGGCCAGTTGTTTTTCTTCCTCCTTTTCATAACAGGCGGGGTCCACAATGACGCATTCCCGGCTTTCATCGTAAATGATGTGGGTGTTTACCTGAAAAGGGTTGAATGTCATTATTTTAATTTGACTCATGCGAAACGGGTTTACAATCAGAAAAAAACGGGTTTTTCAAATGTACAAAAATCCTGCCAGATGACGGGCCCCTGCCAGGGGGTTTTGGCGGCTGCCGGATGATCCCGATCAAAAAAAACCGTAAATTAGCCCGATATAAACAGTACTGCCATGCAACCAATAGACCGTATCAAAGCATTGTCAAAAGAATATTTTGACCAGGTTGTTTTTTACCGGAGACATTTTCATGCAGCACCTGAGGTTTCCCTTCAGGAGCATAAAACGGCGGCCTACATTGTCTCTCAACTCGTTGATATGGGCATTGCCTACCAGGAAGGTGTTGCCGGGACGGGGGTGGTTGCCGTCATTGAGGGGGCATTGAAATCTGAGGCCACCATCGCTTTGCGAGCCGATATGGATGCCCTCCCCATTACCGAAGAGAACCGGGTGGAATACAAATCAGTCAACCACGGGGTGATGCACGCCTGCGGTCATGACGTACATATGGCCAGTTTGTTGGGAACAGCCCGCATCCTGCAAAGCCTGCGCAAAGAATGGGGGGGGACCATCAAATTGTTTTTTCAGCCCTCGGAAGAGAAATGTCCCGGTGGGGCCCGGCTGATGATCAATGAAGGTGTGCTGGAGAATCCTGCCCCCGCTTCTGTGTTTGGCCAGCATGTGTTTCCGGGACTTCCTGCAGGTAAGGTCGGAATCAGGAGTGGAAAATACATGGCTTCGGCCGATGAGATCTATATCCATATCAAAGGGAAAGGGGGGCATGCCGCCATGCCTCATTTGATTGTGGATCCCATTTTGATTGCCTCCCATGTCGTGGTGGCCCTGCAAAGCATTGTAAGCCGCAGTGCAAGGCCTACGGTCCCGACGGTATTGTCGTTCGGGCGGTTTGAGGGACTGGGCCACACAAACATCATTCCCGGCGGGGTGAAGCTGGAGGGGACATTTCGTACGTTTGATGAAGATTGGCGCGAAAAAGCCCTGCAGCGGATACGGGAAACGGCTGTATTTATTGCACAGGGAATGGGTGGTGACTGCGAGGTCTTTGTAGAAAAAGGATATCCCTTCCTTGTCAATGACCACCGGCTGGCTGCGGATTTCAAAAAGCTGGCATCGGCTTACCTGGGCCCTGAAAATGTGGAAGAGCTCGACCTGGCCATGACGGCCGAGGATTTTGCCTTTTTTTCCCAGCGGATTCCTTCCTGCTTTTACCGGCTGGGAATCCGAAATGTGGAAAAGGGCATCACCTCCAA
Organism: Bacteroidales bacterium; assembly: GCA_041690235.1. Classification (GTDB taxonomy): domain Bacteria; phylum Bacteroidota; class Bacteroidia; order Bacteroidales; family UBA7960; genus SLSG01. The sequence goes on along the minus strand of JAWLHS010000064.1, from coordinate 1,759 downwards.
CCTTCACACGCCCACTTTCGATGTGGACGAACGGGCCCTGGAAACAGGAATGGGACTCATGGCTTACCTGGCCCTGAGTGAACTGGAAGCGATCAGGGATAAATAAAAACAACCAGCCGATACTTGTTCCGCTTAGTCAGCAGGCGTGAAGTTTCCCTTGCCGGCCTCCAGGAATTCAATGTACTTTTCAATACTTGTATCATATCCATAGGCGGGCGTCAGCATGTTTTCCTGGTGATCCAGGATGACATAATAGGGCTGAGTGTTCGCCCCGAAGTGCTCTGCCTGGAATGTGCTCCACTTCTGACCCACAGTGCGGATGGCCCGCTCGCGGCCAAGGGCCGTGGATACGAATTGCTCTGATTCCGGCAAACGGGTACGGTCGTCCACGAACAGGGATATCTTCACAAAATCATTTTTTAGCCGCTGAAGCACGCGCGGATCTGACCAGACAGAGGCCTCCATTTTACGGCAGTTGGCACATCCCAATCCGGTAAAATCGAGGAATACCGGCTTCCCGGCTTTCCTGGCTGCTTCCAGGCCTTCCTCATAGTCGGTGAATGCCCAGAGTCCGTGCGGGCCTTCCTGTACGCTTTCCCCGGTATAAATGGTGCCTGCGTTTGAGCTGGTGGCGGGGGATGATGTTCCCATCCGTCCAAGGTCAAAATCCTGTGTGGCCGGAGAAGGGAGGAACGAACTGACCGCACGAAGGGGCGCTCCCCATAGGCCGGGAATCAGGTAGAAAACAAAGGCAAAGGTGGCAATGGCCAGCATGAGGCGGGGTACGCCCAGGTATTTGAGTTCGCTGTCGTGGGCAAACTTGATTTTTCCGATCAGGTAGAGTCCGAGCATCAGGAAAATGGCGATCCACAGCACGAGGAATACCTCACGATCGAGGATGCCCCACTGGCCAACGGCATCGGCTGTGGAAAAGAACTTCAGGGAAAAGGCCAATACGATAAATCCCAGCACGACTTTTACGGCATTCATCCATCCACCGGATTTGGGCAGGGACTTCAATGCGGTGGGGAAAACGGCGAACAGGCTGAACGGGATGGCCAGGGCCAGGCTGAATCCAAGCATACCCACGGCGGGGGAGAAAAGGTTGCCGCTGGTGGCGGCTTCTACCAGCAGGGTGCCGACAATGGGTCCCGTACAGGAGAATGATACCAAAACGAATGTAAGTCCCATTAAAAATACCCCGATCAAACCACCGGTTTTGTCGGCCTTGCTATCAAGGGCGTTTGACCAGCTTGCCGGCATGGTCAGCTCAAAGGCTCCGAAAAATGATGCCGCAAAGAATATGAGCAGGGCAAAGAAAAACAAGTTGAATCCGGGACTGGTGGCCAGGGCGTTCAGTGTGTCCGCACCAAATAATACTGAAATGGCCAAACCCAGAACCACATAACTAAACACGATGGTGGCTCCGTATAACATGGCATCACGGAAAGCCCTGCGCCGATTCCCGGCATTGCGAAGGAAAAAACTAACGGTGAGAGGAATCATTGGGAACACACAGGGCGTAAGCAGCGCGATGAGTCCGCCGAGAAACCCCTTCAGAAAATCCCACACCAGGCCGGAAGCCTCTTCTCCCTCCGGTTCAATCACCTGCCTGGCTTCTTCCCCTTCATCCACTTCATATTGTGGTGTCAGCCCCAAAGGGGTATCTGCTTTTTCTTCCTCCTGGGCCGCCTCCAGTGCGGCCTCCCGGGCAGTTGACTGTTGGTCTGCCACTTCGCCTGTGCCCGGAATATCAAAA
>JAWLHS010000063.1:0-10983 GCA_041690235.1 Bacteroidales bacterium | reverse complement strand
GTTGACCGACCAGGATTCGAACCTGGACAGACAGCTCCAAAAACTGTAGTGCTACCGTTACACCATCGGTCAATGACTTCTCACAGGTCGGCAAAGTTAGGTAAAAATTTTTTTCTGCCAAGCAAAGAATGTTAAAAACCCTCGCTTTTCACTCTTTTTTTTTAACTTCGTGGCCGGTTTTTTTTGGTTAAATGCGGGTTTTCGACATGTTTCCACACCAAACATTTCACATCGATGAACGAGCAGCTGTATAAGCGGATAAACGATTACATGGGCTGGGGGCTGTTTGCGCTTGCTGCCCTGGTTTTTATGATGACCATTGAGCCCACCGTGAGTTTCTGGGATGCCGGTGAGCGGCTGGCCGTTTCTTATAAGCTGCAAATTGGCCACCCCCCGGGAGCGCCTCTTTACCAGATGATGGCCAGGATTTTTTCCCTGCTTGCCTTCGGCGATGTGACGCGGGTGGCTTACTGGATTAATGCCATGTCTGCTGTGGCCGGCGGACTGACCATTATGTTTTTGTTCTGGACCATCACCATGCTTGCCAGGAAATTGGTTGTTGGCGCCGGTGAAATGACCAAAGAAAAAGCCCTTGCCATTTTCGGCGCTGGGGCCATCGGGGCCCTGACGCTGACCTTCAGTGATTCGTTCTGGTATACCGCGGTGGAGGCCGAAGTGTATGTAACCTCCCTGTTCCTGACGGCTTTCGTTTTCTGGGTGATTCTCCGCTGGGAGGCCGCTTCTGAAGAAAAAGACGCCCTGAAGTGGCTCGTTTTGATATCTTATGTCATCGGCCTTTCCATCGGGGTGCATATGTTAAACCTGCTGGCCATTCCGGCCATCGTTTTCGTATACTATTTCAAAAAATTCAGGGCCACGCCCATGGGAATCGTTGCCACGGGTCTTGTTTCCATCGTGATGCTTTGGTTCATCATGGAGGTGCTGATCCCCGGACTGCTGAACCTGGACTGGCAGTTCGAACGCTTTTTTGTGAATTCCATCGGACTCCCGTTTCATAGCGGGACCATCGTGTTTTTCATTTTATTGGTTGGGGGCATCGCTTATGGGCTGTATTACACCCATAAGCGCAAAAAGATCCTGGCCAACACCCTTCTGTTGTGTTTCACCTTTATAGTGATCGGGTACTCTTCATTCTTCATGCTGGTGATCCGGTCCAATGCCCAGGTTCCCATCAACGAAAACGCTCCGAAAGACGCTCTGGCCATGAAGGCCTACCTGGGGCGGGAACAATATGGCGACTGGCCGTTGCTGCATGGTCCTTATTACAATGCCCCCGTGATTGCCTCAGAGGATGGAAAGCCTGTCTGGGGAAAGAACCGTCAGACCGGGCGCTACGAGGTGATCAACGAACGCATTGGCCTGGAATCTGTCTACGATCCTGAATTTACCACCATTTTTCCCCGGATGTGGAGCAACCGCCAACAGATACACGTTAGCGGATACGAAAACTGGAGCAGCTCCGAGGGCAGGCCGGTGCGGGTGACGCGACGGGACGGATCGACGGAAGTGATCAACAAGCCCACCTTTGCTGATAACCTGCGCTTTTTCTTCTCCTACCAGGCCGGACACATGTACTGGCGCTATTTTATGTGGAATTTTTCCGGCAGACAAAACGACATACAGGGACACGGCAGTCCCGTTGAAGGGAACTGGATAACGGGCATTCCTTTTCTGGATGAGATGCGCCTTGGGCCCCAGGCTGATCTGCCCGAAAGCATGACATCCAACCGGGGATACAACAGGTATTATTTGCTTCCGTTCCTCCTGGGAATGGCTGGTTTCCTTTATCAATTGAAGCGGCGGCCCAATGATGCCCTTGTGGTCGGCTTGTTGTTCATCATGGCAGGCCTGGCCATCATTGTATACCTGAACCAAACACCTTACCAGCCGAGGGAGCGGGATTATTCATACATTGCCTCTTTCTATGCGTTTGCCATATGGGTCGGATTGGGCGTTCTGGCCGTTGTTGACTTTCTGTCCAAAAAGCTGTCCCCCAGGCTTGCGGGGATCCTGGCCGTTGCCGTTTCCCTGTTGCTGGTGCCTGTTAGCATGGCCCGGGAGAACTGGGACGACCATGACCGATCAGGTCGTTACCTGACCCGGGATGTAGCCATTAACTACCTGGAGTCCTGTGCCCCCAACGCGGTGATCTTTACCAACGGAGACAACGATACCTTCCCGCTTTGGTATGTTCAGGAAGTCGAAGGGGTCCGGACCGACGTGAAGGTGGTCAACCTCAGTTTGCTGAACACCGATTGGTACATCAACAACATGACCAGGAGAAAAACCTATGAGGGCGAACCCTTGCCTTTCTCGGTGGAGCCGATCAAATACCGGGACGGTACCCGTGACTTTGTATACATCATTGAAAATGAAAACCTAACCGGCTACCAGAATTTGCGCAGCGTGCTGGAGTTTGTTTTCGATGACGCCCCCCGTACCAGGATCCGCGCAGGACGGAGAATGGAAGACTATATTCCGACAAAACAATTCAGGCTCCCGGTTGATTCGGCCCGGGTTCTGGCCACCGGAACCGTGCCCAGAGAGGAGGCCCATTTGATCGTTCCGGCCATCGAATGGACCATTGATGATTTTGGTATTTACAAAAACCACCTGATGGTGCTTGATTTCCTGGTCCAAAACAACTGGGAGCGTCCGGTGTATTTTGCCACCACCACCGGTGCCGACTCCTATTTGGGGCTGGAAGACTATTTTCAGCTTGAAGGAATGGCCTATCGCCTGGTTCCAATCCGATCGGACGGGGCAGACGGACAAACCGGGCGGATCAATACCGACATTTTGTATGAAAACCTGATGAACAAATTTACTTACGGAAACATCAACGATCCGAAAGTTTATCTTAACGAAGACCACAGGCGGTTAACCACCAATTTCAGGAATATTTTTCAGCGCCTCGGAAGTGCCCTTGTCCGGGAGAACAAGCTTGACTCCGCCATTGCGGTGCTCGACCGGTCGGTGGAGATCATGCCCGAACGAAATGTGCCGTACAATTATTTTGCCTTATTCACTGCCGAAGCCTATTATGAGGCCGGAGCCATGGACAAAGGGGATGAGATCGTGTCCCGCATGGTTGACATTTTTGAAGAGAACCTGAGGTACTACTTCTCCTTTACGGGAAGAAGGGCCGGGCTTGTGGAAAGCCAGAAACAAGATGCCCTCGCCATTATGCAGCGGATGTTCTTTGTGACGCGCCAGCATGGGCAGGAGGAGCTGTCAGAGAGGGCGGAGCAGGTGTTTGACACCTATTACGATTTGTACGTTGGCGGATACTAGATGCCTGGCTGCTGATACTGAGTGGGTAAGTCTTTTCAGGCCAGTCGGTGGCAGGCGGCATGGCGAGGTCTGGGTGAAGAAACGGGACCGGGCCGGGACCTGTGCAAAGGGACCCTAATGTGCTAAAAAACAGCCTATTTTTTTTTGTGTGTAAAAAAATGTATTACCTTTGCACTGAAAATTGATACGCCAATTGGAGAGGGGGCAGGTAAGTCCCCTCTTTTATTAGGCATCACTGATATGATCAACAAGGACAAGATTACAGAGATTATTAATGAATACCTGTCCGGCAGCGATAAGTTCCTTGTAGAGGCCAGGGTGAACCCCAGGAACAACAAGGTGATGGTTTTTCTGGACGGAGACAGTGGTGTGGCGATTTCAGACTGTGCAAAGCTGAGCAGACACATCGAATCCTTTTTTGACCGGGAGGAAGAGGACTTTGAGCTTGAGGTGTCTTCGGTGGGCGTTGGAACACCACTGACCATGGTCCGGCAATACCGGAACAACATCGGGCGGCTGATCCAGCTGACCGGTCCGGACGATACGAAGTTGCGCGGCAAACTGGTGGAGGTGCTCAGGGATGGGATCCAAATTGAGGAAGAAATTCCCAAAAAAGGAAAAAGAAAAAAAGAGCCCGATACCGACAAGGAAAAACTTTGCTTTGTCCCGTTTGCAGACATCCGGGAGGCGAAGATCCAACCATCCTACAAGTAAAAACGGGAAAACTGCCCTGGTGGACAGTCCGGCGGTCGTCCGCCTCCCCTGAACGGGAACGTTCCCCGGGGATGGAAAAGGGGGAAGGCCCTTGACAGAATGACATTTGAAAGCAATGATGATTAATCGTATAACTGAAGAACAAAGATGGAAAGTATAAATTTGGTTGAGTCGTTTTCCGAGTTTAAGGAATTCAAGAACATTGACCGCTCTACCATGATGTTGATCCTGGAAGACGTTTTTCGCAGCATGCTGTTGAAGAAATACGGGTCGTCCGATAACTTTGATATCATCGTGAACATCGACAAGGGCGACCTTGAAGTTTGGCGCAACCGCGTTATTGTCGAGGACGGCGAGGTCGAAGATGAAAACTCCGAAATTGCCTATTCTGACGCCATCAAGATTGAGCCCGATTTTGAGATCGGGGAAGAGGTGTCGGAACCGGTTAAGATGGGAGACTTTGGTCGCAGGGAAATCCTGACCATCAGGCAGAACCTGGCCTCCAAGATTCTGGAACTGGAAAAGGACAGCATTTACAAAAAGTACCAGGAACGCATCGGGGACCTGATTACGGCCGAGGTCTACCAGGTTTGGAAAAAAGAAATCCTGGCCCTTGATGATGAAGACATTGAGCTGATTTTGCCGAAAACCGAGCAGATTCCCTCCGATTTTTTCCGCAAGGGTGATACCGTTCGTGCCGTGGTGTCCAGGGTGGAGATCAAGAACAACAATCCATTGATTATCCTTTCCCGGACTTCACCGGTTTTTCTGGAGCGTTTGTTTGAACAGGAGGTTCCCGAGGTGTACGACGGACTGATCACCATAAAGAAGATTGTCAGGGTGCCCGGTGAAAGGGCCAAGGTGGCCGTTGAATCGTACGATGACCGGATTGACCCGGTCGGTGCCTGTGTCGGGATGAAGGGATCCAGAATCCACGGCATTGTCAGGGAACTGCGCAATGAAAATATTGACGTGATTAACTTTACAACCAATCCCAATCTATACATCACCAGGGCGTTGAGTCCGGCCAAGATCAACTCCATCACCATTGATGAAAAAAACAAAAGGGCGGAGGTTTTTCTGAAGCCCGACCAGGTTTCTCTGGCCATTGGCAAGGGCGGGTTCAACATTAAGCTGGCCGGTACCTTAACGGGCTACGAGATTGATGTATACCGTGATACCGATCAGGAAACCGAGGATGTTGACATCATGGAGTTTTCAGATGAGATCGAGACCTGGGTTCTTGAAGAACTCAAAGCCATTGGTTGTGATACAGCCAAAAGCGTGTTGAACCTCAGCGTGGAGGATTTGGTGAACCGAACCGACCTGGAGGAAGAAACCGTTAGGGATGTAATGCGAATCCTGAGAGCTGAATTTGAATAGAAGATTTTTTTGAAAACCCAAACCCGAATATGACCCAAGGTGCCAAAATCCTGCGTTTAAGCAAAGTTGCAAAAGAGTTTAATATTGGAACAAATACCATTATTGAATTCCTTTCCAAAAAGGGCTTTTCTGTGGAGAATAACCCCAATTCGAAAATCCCGGCGGATGCATATGATTTGCTTTTCAAGGAGTTTCAAAGTGAGAAGACCCTGAAGGAAGCCACCGCCAAGGCGGGCCTGAACCTTTTAAAAAGGGATACCGTCTCCATAGACGCGACAAAGGCCGCCGAGGAGGACTCCAAAAAAGCCGCCGCCAAAAAGCAGGAGTTCGAAGAGGAAGAGCTTTTTATCAAGGATATGAAGGCCACAACGCCGACAGCCCCTGAGCCGGTGAAGGAGAAGGCGGAAGAAAAACCCGCTCCGCCGGCAAAGGAGGAAACACCGGCCGAAAAGGAACAACCCCAAGCGGAATCCAAGGCGCCATCCGACGAGAAGGAGAAAGAAGGGGAGGAACAAAAGGAAAAAGCCAGGGAAGAAAAGGAAACGGTTCAACCCGCCGAAAAGGAAACCAAAGCGGAAGGCCCCGAATCTCACGGAGAAGGCGTAAAGGTTGTGGGTAAGATGGACCTGGAGGAGAAAAAACCCGCCAGGGATAAAAAGGACGAAAAAGCAACACCGGCCGGGGAGGATCAGGCCGGGAAGAAGGAAAAGGATCAGGCCGTTCCTGAAACCGGGACAAAGGAAGATGCGGAAAAGGAACCCCCTGCTTCCGTAGAAAAACCCTCGCAGGCTGCCCCGGCAGAGCCTGAGGCCGAGGAAGTGAAACCGGAGAAAAAAGAAGAAAAAGATCCGGTCTTTAAAACCCAGTTTAAAAAGCTGGAAGGTCCGACGATTTTGGGCAAAATGGAACTTCCACAGGCCAAAGAGCCCGCCAAAAAACCCGTCGCTTCTTCGTCCGATACCGGAAAAACCAAGCGAAGAAAACGCAAACGCATCAAAAAGGAAAAACCGGCCGAGGGACAAACGCCGGGTACAGACAAGGGCGCACAGGATGCGACAAAAGGACGGCGCGGTCCGGCAGGTCGGAAAGACCATGTGAAGCCCGAGTTGACGGAAGAGGAAATCTCTCGTCAGATCAGGGAAACCCTGGCCAGCCTCAGCGGCACCGGGAAGTCAAAGGCCTCCAAGCACAGGCGACTGAAGCGTGACGTACAGCAGCAGCAAAGAGAGCGTGAGATGGAGCAGGCGGCGAGTGAAACAAAAACCATTCAGGTTGCCGAGTTCGTTTCTGCAGCGGAACTGGCCAATCTGTTGGATGTTTCGGTAAACGAAGTCATATCGACCTGCATGAGCCTCGGATTGTTTGTTTCCATCAACCAGCGCCTGGATGCGGAAACCATATCCATTGTGGCCGATGAATTCGGTGCACAGGTGGAATTCATCAGCGCCGAGAACCAGGAAACCATCGAGGAAGAGGATGACGATCCGGCCGAACTCCGTGACCGGGCTCCCATTGTAACCGTGATGGGCCATGTCGACCACGGTAAGACCTCCTTGCTGGACAGGGTCAGGCATTCAAATATTATTGCCGGTGAGGCCGGTGGCATTACACAGCATATTGGCGCGTACAATGTGGTACTGGACAATGGCAAATCGATCACCTTCCTGGACACACCCGGTCACGAGGCATTTACAGCCATGCGCGCCAGGGGCGCCAAGGTTACTGACGTGGCCATCATTGTTGTGGCCGCCGATGACAATGTGATGCCACAGACCGTTGAAGCAATCAATCACGCCCAGGCCGCGGGAGTGCCGATTGTAATTGCCATCAATAAAATTGACAAGCCGGGAGCCAATCCGGAAAGGGTGAAAGAAGAGTTGTCCAAACTCAATATTCTGGTGGAGGATTGGGGCGGTAAATACCAGAGCCAGGAAATCTCGGCGAAGGACGGGGTGAATATTGACAGCCTTTTGGAGAAAGTTTTGCTTGAAGCCGAACTGAAAGAACTAAAAGCCAATCCTTTCAAAAGGGGCTCCGGTACCGTAATTGAATCCTCTCTTGACAAGGGCAGGGGATATCTGGCCACAGTTTTGGTTCAAAACGGTACCATGAAAGTGGGCGACATCGTGGTGGCCGGTACCACCCATGGAAAGGTAAAAGCCATGTTCAACGAAAGGGGGCAAAAAATCAAGGAGGCCGGTCCCTCATCCCCGGTTTTGATTCTCGGACTCGACAGCGCACCGCTGGCCGGTGATATCTTTCATGTGATGGATACCGAATCGGAGGCCAAAAGCATCACCACCAAAAGGCAACAGCTGATGCGCGAGCAGGGACTCAGGACCCAGAAGCACATTACCCTTGATGAAATCGGACGGCGTATTGCCATTGGTGACTTTAAGGAATTGAATATTATCGTGAAAGGGGATGTGGACGGATCCATTGAGGCCCTGTCCGATTCCCTGCTCAAACTGAGTACGGAAGAAGTACAGGTGAACATCATCCATAAGGCAGTGGGTTCCATTACCGAAGGAGATGTGCTGCTTGCATCTGCCTCCAATGCCATCATCATCGGATTCCAGGTGCGGCCCTCCGTGGCTGCAAGGAAGCTGGCCGAGAATGAACAGATAGACATTCGCCTCTATAGCATTATTTACAATGCCATCAGCGAAATCAAATCGGCCATTGAGGGGATGCTTTCGCCCGAAATCGAGGAAAAGATCACTGCCAACCTCGAGGTCAGGGATGTGTTCAAGATCACGAAGGTGGGAACTGTTGCAGGCTGTATGGTGCTGGACGGAAAGATTCACCGGAATGCCGATGTGCGGCTGATCCGGGATGGGATCGTTGTTTACACAGGCCGCCTCGGATCGCTGAAGCGCTTTAAGGATGATGTGAAGGAGGTTTCTTCAGGGTATGAATGCGGTCTGAACATTGATCGTTTCAACGACATCAAGGTGGGTGATATTATCGAAGCCTTCGAAACCATAGAGATCGCCAGGAAACTGGATTAATTGATGCAGCATGATTCAACTGAAGTTCAACTTTGAGAGGGCCTCAGACCTGGTTTCAGGAAATGAAGTCCGTTTGTTTGAATCTGAGGCGGGTCATCACATCCGGAAGATCTACGACAAAACAGGCAGCGGAAGTGATTTCCTCGGATGGGTGGATTTGCCATCTTCCGTGCCCGCCCCGTTAATGGAACGCTTGCTGGCGGATGCCGCCAGAATCAGGGAGCAGTCAGAGCTGGTCGTGGTCACAGGGATAGGGGGCTCATACCTTGGTGCGCGGGCCGTTACGGAAGCCCTTTCGGGCGCCTTTGATGCGCATTATCCACCGGAGGCCGGGGGCAACCCCCGCCTGGTATATGCCGGCCATCATCTGGATGGCGATTACCTGGACGCCCTGATGAAATTGCTTGGAGAACGTGACTATTCGGTGATTGTCATTTCCAAATCCGGTACCACCACCGAACCCGCCATTGCATTCCGATTGTTAAAAGCACACCTGGAGAAAAAATACGGGAAAAGAGGGGCTGGCCAACGGATCTTTGCCGTTACCGATGCGTCCAAAGGGGCGCTGAAGAAGCTGGCGGATGCAGAAGGGTATGCCACCTATGAGATTCCTGACGATGTGGGCGGGCGTTATTCCGTTTTAACGCCGGTTGGTCTCTTGCCCATTGCGGCAGCCGGGTTTGATATAAAGGGCCTGTTGGAGGGTGCCCGTACCATGGAGGCCTTTCTGAAACAGGAGAAAGACTTTCTGAAAAACCCGGCCGCATTGTATGCCATTACACGGAACATCCTTTACCGTAAAGGCAAGACCACTGAGATTCTGGCCTCCTATTCGCCCTCCCTCTTTTATCTCACCGAATGGTGGAAACAGCTTTTTGGGGAGAGTGAAGGAAAGGAGCAAAAGGGGATTTTCCCGGCCGGGGCGGGTTTTACCACCGACCTGCACTCCATGGGGCAGTACATCCAGGATGGACTCAGAAACTTGTTCGAGACGGTGTTGAAAGTGGAACAGACCCACTCAGAGGTCATTATTCCCCATGATGCCGATAATCTCGACGGACTCAATTACCTGGCCGGGAAGGACCTGAACCACGTAAATCACATGGCCAGGGAAGGAACCATGCTGGCCCATGTGGACGGCGGTGTGCCCAACCTGGAAATATCCATACCCGCAATTTCCGAGTCAAGCCTGGGAGAACTCATCTATTTCTTTGAAATGGGCTGCGCCCTGAGCGGGTATATTCTGGGAATAAACCCATTTGACCAACCCGGGGTGGAGGCCTATAAGGACAATATGTTCGCACTGCTTGAAAAGCCGGGCTTTGAAGCCGATACAAAGGCGCTTAGAAAAAAAATGGGATGGTAGATTGGTATTATTCCGCCTCGTTGAAGCATTTCCGGCACAAGGGTTCATAGATGTCGGTTTCTCCCAAAACAACCAGTTTCTCCTCGTGAATGGTCCGGTGTGAGTACTGTGCCAGGGCCCCGCATTTCACGCAGATGGCGTGGACTTTGGTTATGTATTCGGCCATGGAAAGCAATTCGGGCATGGGCCCAAATGGTTTGCCCTTGAAGTCCATGTCCAGTCCGGCAACAATGACGCGCACGCCGGAATTGGCCAGCTGGTTGCATACCCCGGGGAGCCCCATGTCAAAGAACTGGGCCTCGTCCACGCCGACCACATCCACCTGGTTGGCCAGCAGCAAAATATTGGAGGAGGAAGGCACGGGCGTCGACATGATCTCCCTGGCGTCGTGGGATACCACTTTTTCTTCGTCATAACGGGTATCAATGCCCGGCTTGAAGATTTCGACCTTCAGGCGCGCGATGCGGGCCCTTTTCAGGCGCCGGATCAGCTCTTCTGTTTTCCCGGAAAACATGCTGCCGCAAATCACTTCGATCCATCCCCGGCGCCGTGACCTGTCGATGTCATTTTCAAGAAACATGCAGAGGTTTTGTTGGTTCTTTATTACCTTTATGCGAAATTGATGCAGATCCCACGGGCACAAAAATAAACATTTAGTTCACACAATAAGGCAAGGGTTTTTGCATTATTCATTTTGTTCACCACATTCAATTTGACTTATGAATCAACAGGAAACGACAGAACACATTGTTCAACTCCTTGAAAATATTGTTGAAAGAGCCCATTACATTAACAAGCATCCCGAAAAGGAACTTTGCCTGGAACTGGACCTGATCATGGAGGACCTTCGCTGGCTATACCGGGCTTACGCCACCGTTAAGAAAGATTGTCTGGCCTCCGAACCCCTATCCGGACAGGCCACCGCACCCCATGCCGAACCAAGCGCGGAACCGCCCATCGAAAAATCCGTCGAACCAGCGGTCCGACCGACGCCCGCCCAGGAGGTGCCCGCGGATTCTCCGCCGGGGGATCAGCCTCCGTCCGATGGCCCCCGCAGCCAAGTGACTCCCCCTGAAGCCCCCATGGACCTGCCAACCAACCAGGTGCCCCCGCAAAAGGAGAAAGCCGGCCCTGAAGCCCCCAAGGACCTGCCAACCAACCAGGTGCCCCCGCAACAGGAGAAGATCGGCCCTG
>JAWLHS010000062.1:0-10994 GCA_041690235.1 Bacteroidales bacterium | reverse complement strand
TGGCATCAATTGGAACGGGGGCAACACCAATTTGTGTTGGGGGGTATTTGATTTCCTTTGCCTGAACGGGGCCACAAGGATGCGGGCGAAGGCGATTTCTGCTTCCGGTTCTTCCGTCAGGCTAACCCTTACGGTGTCGCCAATGCCCATTTTTAGCAAGGTGCCGATGCCGAGGGCCGATTTTAGGCGTCCATCCTCACCGGCTCCCGCTTCCGTAACGCCCAGATGAAGCGGGTAGGCCATGTTTTCGGACATGAGTCGGCAGGCCAACAGGTGGTAAGCCCGGATCATTACAAGGGGATTGCTTGCTTTTAAAGAAATCACTGTATTGAAAAACCCCAGTTCTTCAAATGCTCTCAGAAACTCCTGGGTGGCTTCGACCATGGCTTCGGGGGTGTTTCCAAAGCGTGAAACGATTCTTGGAGAAAGCGATCCCAGGTTGGTTCCGATGCGAATGGCTGTGCCATGGTCCTTGCAAACGCCCGCAAGGGGAGCAAGTTTGTTTTTTAGTATCCGCAGCTCGTTGTTGTACCCGGTCTGTGTCCATGAGGTTTTTCCGGGAAGGGAAGCCCGGGTATAATTGCCCGGGTTGATCCTTAATTTATCTGCTATGGGAGCGGCCAACAAGGCAAGCTCTGGCTTGAAGTGAATGTCGGCGATCAGGGGGTTGTCATACCCGGCTCCACGCAATCCTTTCTTGATTTGTTTCAGGGCAGTGATACTGGCCTTGTCCGGGATACTGATTCTGACATAATCCGCCCCCGCATCAAACAATCGAATGCATTGATCCAGTGTGGCCCGGATGTTGGTGGTTCTTGTGCTGGTCATTGACTGGATCCGGATGGGGTGGCCGTTCCCCATGGGTAATTGTCCGACCGACACCTCCCTGCTTGGAAGTCTCTTCGCTTGATAATCCCTGCTGAATGGGTTAAATCCTTTCATTTGAGCGCCCATAAATCTTTCACGGGATGACAACCTGGGCGGCCGACTCTCTCACAAAAATATCAACAATTGTCTAATGGCAGGACGAAACCCCCTGTTTTTCTTTTTATCTTTGCCAATGGCCATGAGCAAAACAGAGAATAACATTGATCACCCGGGCATCGTGGACCGGGTGGAAGGCCACAGCGTTTTTGTCCGCATCGAATCCAGGACTGCCTGTGGTGGCTGCGCCTCTCGTGCCTATTGCAGCATGACGGACCTGGAGGATAAGGTGGTAGAAGTTGGCACAGGGGAGGAATCTTTGTTCGTCCCCGGGCAGGCTGTTACGGTAAGCCTTGAAGAGTCGCTGGGCTATAAGGCATTGCTGTTTGGTTATTTGCTTCCCTTCGTGGTTTTGCTGGCCAGCATCTTTCTGATGATATGGATTACTGGGAGTGAATCCCTTTCTGCCATTGCAGGTCTGGTGCTCATGTTCTTTTATTATTACTGGCTATACCGCTCAAGAGAAAAGCTGAGAAGAACCTTCCGTTTTCGGGTCCGTGCCTGAGTTTCTTGTACCCTCCTTCAACCATCTGGAATTTAGAGTATTTCTAAACAAGATTGTATCCTGTTGAATGCCAGTTCGGTTTAAATAGGCCCTGTATGTATGTATCTGTATAATTCTGATTAACAATTTGTTGACGGGACCTAAAAATCCTTTGTTTATGGTTCGGGATTGAATTTTGTTTTCTATTTTTGCCAATTGTTAAGGAAGTTATAGCGCTGATTTTTAGCGAGGGTGTTTTTGGTCAACCACTAACAAATCATAAGTCCGTGAACGAATTTTTCAATCAAATCACCATCATTTCCGTTGTTTCTTTGGGTGCCATCGGAAGTTTTGCCGCCATCATTTTATATTTCGTTGCGCAACGCTTTAAGGTCATAGAGGATCCCCGCATCGACCAGGTTGAAGAGAAGCTGCCTGGTGCCAATTGCGGGGGCTGCGGGCTGGCGGGGTGTCGGGCGTTGGCCGAGGCCATTGTTAAGTCTGAAAGCCTGGAAGGGTTTCAGTGTCCCCCGGGCGGCGACGAGGTGATGAAGGAGATTGCGGCGCTCATGGGACTGGAAGCCGGTACCCAGGTTCCCATGATTGCGGTCGTGAGATGCAACGGGAGTCGGGAAAATTCCCCTCCAAAGGTTAGTTATGATGGACTGAATACCTGTGCCTTCTCCCACAGCCTGTTTGCCGGGGAGGGAGGTTGTCCGTTTGGCTGCCTTGGTTGTGGAGACTGTGTGCAGGCCTGCCAGTTCGATGCCATGTACATGGATTCTCAAACCGGTTTGCCGGTGATCCTTGACGACAAATGCGTGGCTTGCGGGGCCTGTGTGAAGGCCTGTCCGCGCTCCATCATAGAGATGCGAAAAAAAGGCAAGAAAGACAGGCGCATTTTTGTTTCCTGCATCAACCGCGAAAAGGGTGGTGTTGCCAGGAAAAATTGCTCCGTTGCCTGCATTGGCTGCGGCAAATGCGTGAAAGAATGCAAATTTGACGCCATTACCCTTGAAAACAACCTGGCGTATATTGATTTCGATAAATGCACCATGTGCCGGAAATGTCCTCCGGTTTGTCCGACAAGTGCCATTGCTGAGCTGAACTTCCCACCCCGGAAGCCAAGGGCAGAAACCAAGGAAGCGCCTGCAGAGGCCAAGTAAATCAATTTTTGTGGGTCAAAAAGAAAAAAAGTCTTGAAAACGTTTAAAATGGGCGGTGTCCACCCGCCGGAAAATAAAATCACCCGGGACAGGCCCATTGAGGTTCTTCCCCTTCCCGGTCAGGTGTCCATTCCCCTGTCCCAGCATCTTGGGGTGCCGGCCGTTCCCCTGGTTGCCAAAGGAGACCGGGTTAAAACCGGTCAATTGATCGCCAAAGGGGAGGCCTTTATTTCTGCCAACATCCACTGCCCCGTGACCGGGTCTGTTTTGAAAATAGATGAGGTGACCGATACCAGTGGGTACCGAAAAAAATCAATCATCATCCATCAGGTTGAGGAGGATGACTGGGAAGAGGGTATCGACCTGGGAGAGGAGCTCCTGGAGGAATGCAGCCTTGAACCCGGGGAGATCGTCAAAAAGGTCCAGGAGAAGGGCATTGTCGGTTTGGGTGGTGCCACCTTCCCGTCCCACGTGAAACTGATGGTTCCCAAGGGCAAGAAAGCCGACGTGCTGGTCATCAACGGGGTTGAGTGCGAGCCTTATCTAACGGCCGACCACCGCCTGATGCTTGAGAAATGTAATGAAATGATCGTGGGCATTCGCATCCAGATGAAAGCCCTTGGGGTGAATAAAGCCATTATTGGCATTGAGAGCAACAAGCCCGATGCCGTTGAAAAAGTTTCGGCGGCTGTCAAAGCCCATCCTGGCATTGAAGTGGTTCCCCTTCAGGTGAAATACCCCCAGGGGGCCGAGAAACAATTGATCAAGGCGGTGCTGAACCGGGAGGTTCCTTCCGGCAAGCTTCCCATAGAGGTGGGCTGCGTGGTTCATAACGTGGGTACGGCTTTCGCAGTTTATGAAGCGGTGCAGAAGAACAAGCCGCTGATCGCAAGGGTGGTGACGGTGGTGGGTAAGTCCCTGAAAACCCCCTCAAACTTCATGGTCCGCATCGGCACCCCCGTTTCTGTTCTCATTGAGGCCGCCGGCGGCCTGCCTGAGAATGCCGGCAAGATCATCAGCGGTGGTCCCATGATGGGAAAGGCGATGAACGATCTGGATGTTCCGGTGACCAAAGGGACCAGCGGCATTTTGGTGTTCGACCAAGAGGAAGTTCCCCGCAAACCCATTCAGAACTGCATTCGGTGTGCCCGTTGTGTGGGTGTTTGTCCCATGGGCCTTGAACCCTATTTGCTGGCTTTGCTGGCAGACAAAAAGCGGGATGAGGATTGTGAAAGGGAGCGCATCATGGATTGCATGGAGTGTGGATCCTGTCTTTATGTGTGCCCGTCGGGCAGGCCCCTTCTTGACCAGATACGTGTGGGAAAATCCCGAACCGGGAAAATGCTAAGGGAAAGGTCTTCGTAAATCGCAAATCAATAAACTATGAACGTATTAACCGTTTCAGGATCCCCGCATCTGCAGACCGACCAATCGGTCAGCAAAATCATGTTCGGTGTGGTGTATTCCCTGGTCCCCGCCATGTTGGTGTCATTTTACTTCTTCGGCATGGCAGCCATTCTGGTCACCCTGACCGCCGTGGTTTCCTGCCTGGCTTTCGAGTACCTTATACAGAGATACCTGATAAAGGGCCCGGTGACCATAGGTGATGGTTCGGCTGTGATTACCGGCATATTGCTGGCATTCAACGTGCCTTCCAATCTGCCCCTTGGGATCGTCATCATCGGATCGGCCGTAGCCATTGGCATGGCCAAGATGACCTTCGGCGGCCTGGGAAAAAACCCTTTTAATCCCGCTTTGGTCGGCAGGGTGTTTCTAATGATCTCTTTCCCGGTGCATATGACATCCTGGCCCAGGCCGACCGCATTCAGTACCCAGCTGACCGATGTAGTCACCGGGCCGACCCCTTTGGATATTCTTAAAGGCGGACTGGCCAGGGGTGAAAGTGTGGGAGAGATCATGCCGCAGATTCCTGAATATGTGAACCTGCTGATGGGAAATATGGGTGGATCCATCGGGGAAATTTCTGCCATTGCCCTGTTGCTGGGCGGCATATATATGCTGATCAGGAGAATCATCACATGGCACATTCCGGTCGCCTACCTGGGTACGGTCGTTTTGTTCTCGGGGATTTTCTGGCTGATTGATCCAACCCATTATGTGGATCCGGCTTTCCACCTGATTACCGGCGGACTGATGCTGGGGGCCTTTTACATGG
This sequence comes from Bacteroidales bacterium, assembly GCA_041690235.1. Lineage (GTDB taxonomy): Bacteria > Bacteroidota > Bacteroidia > Bacteroidales > UBA7960 > SLSG01. The sequence continues at coordinate 6,184 of JAWLHS010000062.1, read as the reverse complement.
CCACCGACATGGTTACCAGTCCCATGTCACCCCGGGGAATGCTGCTGTTCGGACTGGGATGCGGGGTGCTTACCATGGTGATACGTTTGTTCGGGGCATACCCGGAGGGTGTGTCCTTTGCGATCCTGATTATGAATGCATTTGTACCACTGATCAATCGTGGGTTTAAACCCAAACGTTTTGGGGAGGAGGTGAAACATGGCTAAGAAAGAGTCGACTTTTCTGAATATGGTGCTGACTTTGCTCATTGTCACTGCAGTGGCTTCGTTTACCCTTGGCAGTGTATACAACCTGACCAAGGAACCCATTTTAAGGGCCAGGGAGGAGGCCCGGCAGGAGGCCATACGGATGGTGGTTCCCGAATTTGACGAACTGGAGCTCATGAAGTTTATGCCCGCGGCCGGCAACGATTCCCTTGAATTTAACCTTGCCTACCGGGATGGGGAGCTGGTTGGGGTGGCGGTTGCCACCTACACGGGAATGGGTTACAGTGGCCGCATCCGTGCCATGGTCGGGTTTAGTCCCGCAGGCTCCATCCTGGATGTGGTGCATCTCGAACACAAGGAGACACCTGGGCTGGGGGATAAGATCGATAAGTCCAAATCGGACTGGAGTGATCAGTTCCGTGGCTTTGATCCGGCGGCACAATCGCTCAGGGTCCGGAAAGACGGTGGGGAAGTCGACGCCATTACCGCCGCCACCATTACCTCAAGGGCCTATTGCGATGCCATAGACAGGGCCTACCAGACCCTGAAAGAACATAGTGAATCCATCATCAAGAAGGAAGGAGAATAGTATGAGCCAGTGGAAAAACTTCTCGAAAGGGTTTATCAGAGAGAATCCCGTTTTTATATTGTTATTGGGACTTTGTCCAACCCTGGGCGTAACATCATCGGCCGCCAACGGCCTGGGCATGGGCCTGGCCACCACCTTCGTGCTGGTTATGTCCAACCTGGTGGTGTCCCTGATCAAGAACCAGATCCCGGCCAAAGTCAGGATCCCCTCCTTTATTGTGGTCATCGCTTCCTTTGTGACCATTGTTGAGCTTGCCATGGAAGCCTTCATGCCTTCCCTGTTCGAGGCCCTTGGCCTTTTTATACCCCTGATCGTAGTAAATTGCCTGGTCATGGGAAGGGCAGAGGCTTTTGCCAGCAAGAATGATACCGGGAGTGCCCTGGTTGACGGACTTGGAATGGGTCTTGGGTTCGCCTTTGCGCTGACGGTCCTGGGTGCTGTTCGTGAGATCCTGGGTAGCGGTTCACTCTTTGGCATTTCATTTTTTCAGGGCGACGGCATGCTGGTCTTCGTCCTCGCCCCCGGCGCCTTCATCGGACTGGGTTATTTGATCACCCTGAACAATATGTTGAAAAAGAAAATTGAATAGTACCATGGAATATATCCTCATTATCATCGGTGCAGTATTCGTCAATAACATCGTATTGGCGCAATTTCTGGGTATATGCCCATACCTGGGTGTTTCTTCCAGGGTGTCCACCTCCATTGGCATGTCGGGGGCCGTCATGTTTGTCATGACCCTGGCCACCATCGTTACCTTTTTGATATACAACTACATCCTGGTTCCCTTCGACATTACTTTTTTGCAAACCATTTCCTATATTCTGGTGATCTCCTCCCTGGTGCAAATGGTCGAGATCATACTGAAGAAAGTCAGTCCGGCACTTTTCCAGGCCCTGGGGATCTTTCTGCCCCTGATTACCACCAATTGTGCTATTTTGGGGGTGACCATTCTTGCGGTGCGTGAAGACTACGGATTCAGTTTGCCGGAAGGGATCGTTTTTGCCATTGCCCATGCCATTGGTTTCGCGCTGACCATCATTATATTTGCCGGCATACGGGAACACCTGGAGCTGGTGGACGTTCCCAAAGCAATGCGGGGTGCACCCGCTGCGCTGATCGTCGCCGGCATCCTGGCTTTGGCCTTTATGGGGTTCGCCGGACTGGTATAAATCAATCATTCAACCAAATCTCACAAGCCGTGGCCCTGGATACCATCATTGAACTCGATCAGGTTTCCGTTTTTCAAAAAAACGTGTTGGTGCTGTCCGACGTTAGTCTCAGGATTGAGCGGGGAGAGTTTTGCTATCTGATCGGTCGTACAGGAACGGGCAAGAGCAGCCTGATGAAGGTCCTGTATGCCGACCTTCCCATGGTGGACGGCTATGGGCGGGTGGCAGGGTTCGAACTGAGGGGGATCAAGGATCAGCAGATTCCCTTCCTTCGTCGCAAGATCGGCATCGTCTTCCAGGATTTTCAACTGCTGACCGACCGCAGTGTAAAGGACAACCTCCTGTTTGTGATGAAGGCCACCGGCTGGCGCGACCATGTCGCCATGGAGGAGCGTCTCGAGGAGGTCCTTGAAAAGGTTGGACTGCAAACAAAAAGCTTTAAGATGCCGCACCAGCTTTCAGGGGGTGAGCAGCAAAGGGTTGTGGTGGCCCGGGCACTGATCAACGATCCGGATATCATCCTGGCCGATGAACCGACAGGCAACCTGGATCCCGAAACCAGCGAGGGAATACTGCAATTGTTGTTCGACATCAGCAAAGCAGGCCGGGCGGTATTGATGGCCACCCACGATTACAGCCTGTTTCAGAAGTTCCCTGCCCGGATCTTCAAGTGTGAGGGAGGCAGGGTATCCGATGATACAGCAGGCAAACCTGCCTAAAGGAATGACCGGTAAATTTTCCTGACGATTGTTTGTTCGGCTTCCCAGCAAAGGGTTTCTCTGGCTGTTGTGCAATTGGCCCTCCATTGCTCCATCCGGCCTGCATCCCCAAGCATCTCCCCGATGTTTTCAGCAATGATTGCCGGTTGCACCTCACTGAGAACCTGTCCGACTCCATAATCCAAAATGATCTTTTTTACCTCCGGAAGGTCTGAGGCAAGAACGGGAACCCCTGCCATAATGTAGTCGAACAACTTATTGGGCAAGCTGTACCGGTAATTGATGCTGCGGTCTTTATCGAGCGAAAGTCCGATGTCAGCCAGGGAAGCATGGGCCATTAGTTGTTCATAAGGCATTTTTGGAAAAAAACGCACCCGGTCGCCCAATTGCAGTTTTCGGGCGATTTGTTTCAGCCTGGGGAGGATGTCCCCGCCCCCGATGATCCAGAGAATGGTTTGTTGCAGCCCGTAAACAGGCAGCATGGCCTCCAGAAGCTCTTCGCCCCCCCTTTCGGCATTGATTCCGGTCCCCTGCAGCAGGATCACCCTACCGTTCTCAGGGACACCCAGCGCTTTTCGGTCTAAGGCGGTTTTCAGGGTCAGGGTGGGCGGCAGGTTGCGAACCACATGGACCGTCTTGTTGTATTCCTCCCGGTAGAGCCTGGCAATGGAGTCATTCACCGTGATAATGGTTTTTTGCTGCGGAAACAGCCATCTTTCGATGGTTTTCCACACCTTGTAGACCCGTGGCCTGTCCATCACCTCGGGGGTTCCCGTAAAATACTCGTGGGCATCATAGACCAGGGGCTTTCTTTTGATGCGGGCTGCCAGGTGGGTGGGAAGCAAGGTATCCAGGTCGTTGGCCACCAGCAGGTGAAACCGGCTGAACAGCAGGAAAAAGAACAGTTTGGTGTTGTACTCTGCGTAAAACAGAAAGCCTTTGTGGAACAAGAGGGGAATGCGTTTGATGGTGGCGTAGGCGGGAGAGAAGACCGGACTATCTTTTCTTTTTACCCCGGTGATGGTGATGCGGAACCCCATCATCGAAAGGGTCCTGGCCATTTTATTCACCCGCTGGTCGGTAAATACGTCGTTGGTTACCGTGAAAATGACCTCTTTCATTTTCTTTACACTTTAACCCTGGGGGCTTTCTTCTCGTTCTTCCCGTAGCGGGCGATCCGGATGTTCAGGTAGGCAAATACAATCGTCATGAAGGGGCTGATGATATTAAAAAAGCAATAGGGCAGGAAGGTGAGGGTCGGAACGCCAAGTACTGTGGCCTGGGTGGCTCCGCAAGTATTCCAGGGCACCAGCACCGAGGTGACCGTTCCCCCATCTTCCAGTGTGCGGCTCAGCACCTGGGGCTTGAGGTTTCGTTCGCGGTAAGTTTCCGCAAACATCCGCCCGGGAACAACAATGCTCAGATACTGGTCACTGGCCGTGATGTTGAAGAATATACAGGTGCCTGCTGTGGCTGCCACCAGGGAGCCTGTATTGTGGGCCAGCTGAATAACCGATTCTGTGATGCGGTGCAGCAATCCGCTCGACTCCATGATCCCTCCGAATATCATGGCACAAATAATCAACCAAACGGTATTGAGCATGCCGCGCATCCCGCCTGTTTCCAGGAGGCTGTTTACCATTGCGTTGTCCGTGCTAACGCTGATGTCAGAATACATTGCTTTCATGATGGCAATATAGGCTGCCACATGAAACCTGTCATCCATACCGCTCACCTGCTCAATGATCTGCGGCTGAAATATAACGGCAAAGAGGGCGCCTGCCAAAGTCCCCGTCAGCAAAGCAGGCAGGGCGGGCACCTTTTTTACGATCATTGTGATCACCAGCGCGGGTACAATGAACAGCCAGGGAGTGACTTTAAATGTGCCCGAAATGGCCCCCAATACCGGCTCAATGTCATCGAGTCCGCCGGTCTGTTTCCGGCTCAGTCCCATGATTAAGAAAATAACCAACGTAATGGAGATGGATGGAATGGTGGTCCATGCCATGTACCGGATATGGGTGAACAGGTCGGTTCCGGCCATGGCGGGAGCCAGGTTGGTCGTGTCCGAAAGGGGTGACATCTTGTCTCCGAAATAGGCGCCTGAAATAATGGCCCCCCCGATCAGTCCGTCGGGAATCCCGAGTGTCCGGCCAATACCCAGCAGGGCCACCCCGATTGTAGCGACTGTGGACCAGCTGCTGCCGGTGGCCAGGGACACAATGGCACTGACAACACAGGCAGCCACCAGGAAAATGGTCGGGTTCAGGATCTGAAGGCCGTAATAGATCATGGAGGGGACAATGCCACTAAGCAGCCAGGTACCTGCCAGGGATCCGATCAGCAACAGGATCAGAATGGCCGACATGGCCGATCCAATGCTTTTTACCATTCCCCGATGCAAGTGTTCCCAGCTAATGCCCAGGTTCAGGGCCACGATCGCGGCCACCGTGGCCGACAGGATCAGGACCATTTGGTTGGATCCCGAGAGGGAGTCGTCCCCGAAAATAAACACATTGATGGAGATCAAAGAGGTGAGAAAAATGACCGGAATCAGGGCCTCAATCAGTTTGGGTCGCCGCTTTGCCTTTGCCATGCAGAGAAGTTAAGAATGGTCGGTTCGGAGATTATAAAAAGCCAGTAAAGTAACGTGATTTTTTTCACATGGCCAAAACCCCGGGGCAATTGTTCACGGTGTTTCCGGCAAATGCATGGGGACGGATGCCTGCATCGGGCCACCCTCCCTGGGACGGGTTACTCCAACAGCATCGGAGACTCTCCCGCGGGAGGGATTTTCCCGATATGCGGGATGGCATTTTTAAAATACCATGCGGTTTGGTCTGCGGAGGCAAAGGGCCTGTCGAGAATGCCGGGCAGCATCTTTTCATAGGCTTGTATCGACTGGCTTGTTTTAATCATGGCAAACACCTCCTGTCCATGCGCAAAGGATGCAGCCATATAATACCAGGTGTTTTTTATCAGGCCCAGCCGGTTTTTCCCGTCGGATGGCTTGTTGGTGGTGACGGCAAGAAGTTCCTGGTGAAAGTCCCGCATTTTCTCCCTTTTGATGTGGTCGGGGATGTGGTTGCCTTTGATCTCAGTGGCCAGAAAGGGATTCATCAGCACCCCCCTGCCCAGCATCCACTGATCAATGGTGGGAAACAACCCCCTGAGTCGTTTATATTCGCCCAGGTTATATATGTCTCCGTTGTAAATCAGGGGGTGTTTGGTGGCCTCCAGGCATGCGGTGAACCCTTCCAGGTTGACCTCCCCCTTGTATACCTGGGTTCCGATCCGGGGATGGATCGCAATTTCCCTGATGGGGTAGCGGTTGAGAACGGGGAGCACCTCCAGGATTTCACCCGCATGGGCATACCCCAGCCGGGTTTTGATGCTGAGATCCACCGGTAGTTCGGAAAATACCCTGAAAAGGATTCTGTCCATTTCATCGGGATAGGGCAACAGGCCGCAACCCTTCTTCTTGTTGGTAATCCTCGG